>CAYOFC010000057.1:1964-8546 GCA_964403265.1 uncultured Tissierella sp.
CCCTACAATGCCGGTTATATGGTTATGTCCACACCACCAGGAACATAATTCTCAAAAATACTTTTATCGAAAGGTTCTCCAAAGGTCCAGCTAGGATCATTTGCTTTCACATGGTTCACTAAACGCTGGGCTTCATTTTGTACTATTTGTCCAAGAGTCCATGTAACAGAAAGTCTTTCTTTTGGGGAAATATTCTCCCTATATTTTTTCATTATAGCTCCGATTTCGTCTCCATCTTCGGCTTCAGACATTCCGTTTCCATTTTTTAGGAAGTGCCTAAATACTGTAGAAACAAGTTTAGTTTTGATTTCATCAGTAACAGGAACAATCTTCCTCCAGCTAACATCCCCATCTGGAATTAACATACCATCCTCATGTCCAGCAGCTACTAACCTTGCATTACGTGCTTCATAGGAATGATCAAATTCTTTCTCTGTACCCAAAACTCCGTCCAAAGAATCTAGATCCTTTGCTCCAAATAGTTTTAAATACTCCTTATAGTTTTCTTTCGTAACAGCACCGATACGCATGGAATCGCCTCCTTAGTAGAATTTTTTGAAACATCTTAATACCTATATCGGATAGATAAAATCAGAATTAAATATATTAGAAGATTATTTATGATATTAATTATCTCTTATAATGAATTGATTAAATCCTCAGTCGACAAAATACTTTTAGGTATTGAGGCTCTAATGGTTTTCTTTGGATCTACTACCTGGGATATTTGTAAATCCATAACTAAGCTTGACAGTATATAAGCATCTTCCCATTCCAGATTAAGGCCATTTTGTAAATACCTAACTGCTTCAGATGTCCCCTTGTATATTGCATCATCTAGATCATCTCCTGAAGCAAGTATCATATTGGCATCTTTGGTTTCAACTATAGGCCATTCAATACTTTTATTTTTGATAACATCTACTTCTAAAGTTACCCTGCCAGGAATTTCTAATCCCGCAAAACATACCTCACCATCACCCATAAGTGCGTGGCAATCACCTAGTGCCAATAATGCGCCTTTTTGATGTACTGGAAAATATAGGGTGGATCCAGCTTTTATAAGCTTAGTGTCCATATTACCACCATGTTTCCATGGAGTAGCCGTTGGCCATTGGCCATCTTCTTTTTTAGGGGCAACTCCTATTACACCTATCATAGGGTCTACTGGTATTTTAATTCCATTAAATATGGCATGATTGTTTTCAATAGGAATAATCCTTATTTTAGATTCTTTAGCCTTATCCCCAAGAACGCCTTCATTCGGTATAGTTACAGCAACACCCTTATCCTCTATATCAATATTAATGATTTTTACCTTAAGCAAATCTCCTGCTTCTGCACCCTCTACATATATAGGACCAGTTGCGGGGTTTAACACATCATAGTCTAGTTCTGTTATTGAGATATCCTCATTTTTTATCTGTTGGAAAAAGCAATCATTGGTTTCCACAATAATTGTTTCTTTTGGCTTTATCGTTTCAACGTGGTCCATCTCATGGGTAAAACTATAAATAACCTTATCGCCTTTAATTACTTTCATCAATATCACTCCTATAAATTTATTTGATGCTTCATAATACTACCGTTCTAAATTGAGTATAGCCCATTAATTATTAAAAGGCAATTTTAGATGCTATACTTTTTAATTTTATTATGTTATTTTGAAGCCTATCTGGTTAGAAAAGCTGGAGCAAGTGGATATCGGCAATTCATATTTACATGGCAATATAAACATGGAAAGGTAGATAAATACATTGTAAACACAAACCCCTTCTGATAAAATTATATCAGAAGTGTTTTTTAGTTAAATGGGGGGATTTGTATGTTAAAAAGATTATTATCAATTATTTTAACCATTACATTAGTATTAGGAATGACAGTTACGCCCTTTGCTGCTTCACAGCCAATAACTATTTCTGTAAATGATACAGAAATGCTGTTGGAGAAAGAGGCGTACATTAATGATCATGGGCAAGTTATGGTTCCAATACGCCAAGTTTCAGAGGAACTTGGATATAGCGTTGATTGGAATGATAAGGATGAGATGATTAGCCTTTCAAAAGGTTCAGATGTTATTGAACTTAAGGTTGGGGAATCCAATATTAATACAAATGACAAGAAACTTAATCTGGTTTCAAAGGTAATTATTAAAGAGGATGCAACCTATGTACCTATTGAACTATTTAGTAGGGGCTTAGGATTAATTGTAGGCTGGGATAACAAATATCTAAATTTAAGTATAGAGGGACCTACTGTAAATGGGGAAGGATTTTTTGGAGATTCCAATGATAAAGAAATTTCTAGTAAATTAGATGAGTATATGAATGCATTGGTAAAAAATGAAAACTTTCATGGTAGTGTTTTAGTTGCTGATGGAGAAAATATACTATTAAATAAGGGTTATGGTTTCGCAGATTTTAAGCAAAACACTGTGAATACATCTCAAACTAAATTTGCTATAGGTTCTGTTACAAAACAATTTGTAGCAACAGCTATTATGCAACTTAGTGAAAAAGGACTAATTGATGTAGAAGATAAGCTTTCAAAGTATATGGCAGACTTTCCTAATGGAGATTTGATAAGTATTCACGATCTATTAATCCATTCATCTGGGCTTGTAGGATTCACTGATGTTCCTTCATTTGCTGAATTGAAATCAGATATTGTTGAACCTATGGATATGCTAGATTTAATTAAGGATATGCCATTGATGTTCAAACCTGGTGAGACCTTTAGTTATAGCAATACTAATTACCTAATTCTTGGTATGATAGTTGAACAGTTATCAAATATGTCCTATGAAGATTATTTAGAAAAGAATATCTTTGGGCCATTAAATATGAATGATACAGGAGTTAACTATGGCAAAGATAATAAGATCCATGATGCAACTGCATATACTGGCTATTTGGAAGTTACTCCTATAGATGATGAAATAGTATTAAGTAGAGTTCATGGTGCAGGTTCTATGTATTCAACTGTAGAAGACCTATATAGATGGGCCCATGCCTTAGATTCTGAAAAGATATTGAAAAAAGAAACCATGGAAAAAATGATTTCCGAATATATACCTATGTCAGGACATGATAGCTATGGTTATGGCTGGATGCTAGGTGATACACCTGCTGGAAAGTATATATACCATGGTGGCAATACTCTTGGTTTTACAGCTAATATAGGAAAATACCTGGACTTGGATTTAACTATAATCATACTAACTAACAGTAGATACTACGATGTGGATAAGCTTAATGATACCCTTACAACAATAGTTCTTGGTGAGGATTATGAATTACCTAAACCAATAATTGAAGTAGAAATTGAAGACCCAGAACTATATGATAAATATGTAGGAGAATATGATTTCACACCTGGAACTACTATTGATATATTTAGAGATGAAGACAAGCTTTATGCCCAACTTACAGGGCAAGGAGCATTTGAGATATTCCCAAAAAGTGATGTTAGTTTCTTTGCGAAGATAGTGGACTTGGAGATAGAGTTTATTGTTGAGGAGGATATAGCAAGGGGATTGAATCTAACACAACTTGGAATGGAATTCTATAGTCCAAGATCTGGATCAAAGGAAGAAAGAGAAATATTCGATATAGATCCGTTAATATATGATGATTATGTAGGAGAATATGAACTAGCTCCTGGAGCTAAAATTACTATTATTAGAGAAGAAGATAGTCTTTATGCTCAGGTGACTGGTCAAGACAAATATGAAATATTCCCAGCTTCTGAAAGTGAATTCTTCTATAAAATTATTGATGCAGAGATCAATTTTGTAAGAAATGATGAAGGTGAAGTAATACACCTAGTATTCCACCAAATGGGCCAAGAGGTGACCTCACTAAAAATTAAGTAATAAATCAGGGACAAGTGATCATGATGATGAATGATCTTGTCCCTTTATATTTTTTTGATTAGAATAGTGCAGATACAAATTATTAATTCATTCCGAGAGAAATATGAGAATAAATAGAAAATTTAAAGTCCATATAGTAATATTATATTGTAAGTAGTAATAATGAATCAAAACTAAGGAGGGAATTATATGAAATCGATGAAAAAGTTTTTAGCTCTTGTATTAATGCTTTCATTATTAGTAGGATGTGCTACTCCAGCAACTAATCCTGGTGATGAAAACGCTTCGACAGTTCCACCGGTCGAATCTCCAGATACAAATGTGGAGACGGATGTGGACGAATCCTATACATCTCTAGATGATTTTATTCTTTGGGATGAAGATGGAAAATTGACCACAGAAGGCCGTGGTGCAACAGGAACAACAGGTGTTGTAGCATCTGGTAAATATGAAGCGTCAAAGATTGGTAAAGAAATAATGGAAAAGGGCGGTAACGCTGTTGACGCAGCAGTTGCAGTAGGATTTGCCCTTGGTTTAACAGAGCCAAATGCAACTGGGATTGGTGGCGGTGGATTTATGACGCTACATATAGCTGATACAGACGAGACTTTATTTATTAACTTCCGTGAATCGGCTCCTGGAGCAGCTACACCTGAAATGTGGCAAACTTATGAAGACGAAGAAGGCAAAACAAAGGTTATAGGTAATCAGAGCTGGCTTGGTGGTAAAGCCGCTGGTATACCAGGTAATGTGGCAGGATGGCTTTATGCACTTGAAGAATATGGAACTATGTCTAGAGAAGAGATCATGGCTCCAATTATAGAACTTGCAAACAAAGGCTTTACGGTTACACCAACATTTGCAAATGACTCTAATAACTCATATGATGCATTAACACTATATTCCGAGAGTGGAGATTTGTTTTTAAAAGATGTAGGCGGGCTGAAATTACCTCATGAAACTGGCGATATATTTAAAAATCCAGGATATGCAAAAACTCTTGAGATATTAGCCAAAGATGGAGCAGACGCTTTCTATAGGGGTGAGATAGCTGAAGCAATTGTAAATTCAGCTAATAAGTATGGCGGACTTTTCACAATGGAAGATATGGCTAATTATGAAGTAGAAGTTATGGAGCCAGTTCATACAACCTATCGTGGTTATGATATTTATTCTTCACCATCACCATCCTCAGGTGGGGTTATTATCGGTGAGATTCTAAATATTATGGAAAACTTTGATATACCAAATATGGAACAAGATTCTCCTGAAAAGCTTCATATCTTAGCAGATACATTTGCTATGGCTTATGCAGATAGAGGAGAATATATGGGAGATACAAAATTTGTTGAAGTTCCACTTAAAGGGCTTATGAGCAAAGAATATGCTAAGAAATTAGCAGCTAAAATCAACCCAGAAAATGCAATGGAAAATGCAATGCCAGATGACCCTTGGATGTTTGAACATGAAGATACAACACACTACTCAGTTGCAGATGCAGAAGGAAATATTGTTTCCGTAACATCTACTGTAAATGGTATCTTTGGATCAGCAGTTGCTGTTCCAGGCTATGGATTTGTATTAAATAATGAAATGGCGGATTTTGTTGTTGGCCCTGATCATCCTAACTCAATTGCTGGTAATAAGACACCATTATCTTCAATGTCACCTACAATTGTAATGAAAGATGGTAAACCATTTGCTACGCTTGGTTCACCTGGTGGAACAACGATAATTTCCACAGTTGCACAAGTTATATCAAATCTTGTTGACCACGATATGACAATGCAAGAAGCTGTTGATGCACCACGTATCAGTGGATTTAGAAATACGACCATATCCTATGAAGCTAGATTCCCAGAGGAAACAATCAAAGCTCTTGAAGATATGGGACATATATGTAACAAGAGTGATGAATGGAATAGAAGCTTTGGTTCTGTAAATGCTGTAAGATACGCTCCTGATGGAACTCTTGATGGTGCAGGGGATCCACGCCGTGATGGTAAAGCTTTAGGATTCTAATATTATAAACTTAAATATTAAGTGCATCACAAGAGTTAAGTATAGCTTTAACTCTTGATGATGCATTTTTACTCAAATATCTATTATAATTTGAGGGAAATAAGAGAATAAATAGAAAGTTTTGATATTGTATGGTAGATTAAAATTAGGTTTAAAAGTACCAATAATTATTTTAAATAGGGGTGAAGTTTAATGATTTTTAAAAGGAAAAGTATTTTATTAGTATTAGCAATTGTTTTAATGTCAATGGTGGTAGTAGCTTGTGGTTCATCAGATAATGGTGGAACACCAGCAGGTAGCACTCCAGCTGGTGCTGGTGATGGTGGAGCTTCAGAAGTGGCTGGATTAACAGAAGCTTTTGCAGAGCAACCTACACTTCTAACATCAATTGGTCAAAGTGCCGATGTTGAAATGGTAAAGGCATTGATGGATAATGTTGGTTTAGAGTATACTTTGGACAAATCTGTTACGGCTGATGGTTTAGGGGATGCAAAGACACTTATATTAGCAGTAGGTGGTAGTTCAAAAGGTCTTGGAGCTGCTGGTATCGATGCTGAGGATGAGTTAAAAAGAACTGATGACTTGATTAAGGCTGCAAAGGACAATGATGTCAAGATTATTGCAATGCATATCGGTGGAGAGAATCGTCGTGGGGAATTATCTGACAAGTTTGTTGATCCTGCTTT
>CAYOFC010000058.1:0-8418 GCA_964403265.1 uncultured Tissierella sp.
ATGGATCTAGCAAATAGTTCTTTACCAGTACCACTTTCTCCAGTTATGAGTACCGGAGAGTCTGATGCAGCATACAATTTTGCTTGATTTACCACTTCACGTATTTTGTTACTCTCACCAACGATATCTTCAAATGTTATTGGATTATGATAGATATCTTGATTTACAAATTCACTTAGAGAAAGCATATATCCCGAGAAAACATTTTCATCGCCAATAATAGGATTTATATTCATGTTGTATAATTGATTTCCTATAGCTATCTCTTGATTATCCATTGATTTTATTTTTTCATTAATTAATAAGAATGTTTTTATCTTATCATCATCAATAAATTCTGTGATATATCTATCAGTTACATCTTTTGTGGTGATTTTTAAAATTTTCTCAGCAACATAATTATTTATATATTTAATGTTTCCTTTAGAATTTAACACCACTACTCCATTAGGCTGTAAATCTAAAACTCGCCTTATTTCAATTTCTCTCTCTTCAAAAGGAATCAAATCAACTTCTTCTATACTTTTTACATCAGCAATTTCTTTTATTTCATTAATTGTTTTTCCCCATACTTCTTCATCAACATCTGGAAGTATATAATAACCAACACAACTATATACCTCCATGTTTAGTACTTGAATATCATTACTGTAAAGTATGGTTAAAAATTCATAGGTCATATGAGGCCTGTCCACATATGAAGTGATCTTAATTCTGCGAGCCATATCATTCAATCCTCTCTATCATTTTTATATTGCAATTGTCATGCCAATGTTTTAGCTAGCATTTTACAGGGCTATAGCCATTAAACTCTGACTTATTTTCGTTCAAGTGACACGATTTCATTTCATTATTGTAGAACCTAATATTATCAAGGTCTAGGATTGCAATGTTTTCAATTCATGTGCAACGATTTCGTGTCATTGTAGATAAAGAAAAACAAACCTTATATTTGGTTTGTTTTTCTTTCTTATTCCTATGCTAATTCCAGCGCTATTTCCATCATTTTACTAAATCCTGTTTCTCTTTCATCTGATGTTGTTTCTAATTTAGTAACTAAGGAGTCTGATACCGTAAGTATAGTAAGTGCATTTACCCCAGCAGCTGCAGCGTTACAATACAAGGCATATGCCTCCATCTCAACAGCCAGTACACCCATTGATGCCCACTTTTTATATACATCAGGGTTTGCATTATAGAATACATCACTACTTAATATATTTCCCACTTTTATATCTATATTTTTTTCATCTGCAACTTGTTTTGCCTTATATAGCAAATCCCATGATGCAATTGCGGAAAATGTGCCTGGTAATTCATAGTGGTGTCCATAGTTAGAGTTTGTGCTAGCACCCATACCAAGTATAATATCATATAGCTTCAAATCTTCACTATAAGCTCCACAAGATCCAACCCTAATCAGATTTTTTACACCATAAAAATTAATCAATTCATAGGAATAAATCCCTATGGATGGCACTCCCATTCCACTACCCATTACAGATATTCTCTTACCCTTGTAGGTCCCAGTATAGCCAAACATATTTCTTACAGCATTAAACTGAACCACATCCTCTAAAAATGTATCAGCAATGAATTTAGCCCTTAGAGGATCCCCTGGTAAAAGTATAGTTTCAGCTATGTCACCTTTTTTTGCACTTATATGAGCTGTTGTCATATGATCACTCCTTTTGATTTATTTAAATACAATTACATACTGTCTCCAATTATTTCAAGTAACTTTCTCATTTTTGATATTGATAATTGACCTGGCGCTGACCCTTGCCTTCCCGATGCAAAGGTAAATGCAGAACCATAAGTCATACCCATTATTCTGCTTATAATACCCTTTTCCGACATAGAAATACCAACTATAGGTATGTCTGTATATTTCTCTCTTACATCATTTACAGCATATAATAATTCTAGAGCATCCTCTTTTTTATTAGCCATCACCGCTACCTTAGCAATATCAGCACCCATATTTTGTGCCTCTATAAATTTATCTATTATATCTTTTTTAGGAGGCGTCTTTTCAAAATCATGATTTGAAACCAGAACATAGACTCCATTCTCCTTACATAAATTAACGATATCTCTAATTTGATCCCCAACTATTAACTCTATATCTACTATATCAATATTCTTACTTTTGATAGCTTCTTTAATTAAATCAATTCTATATTGGGAATCAATTTTTTTTACTCCACCTTCTAGATCCAATCTTAACGTAAAAATCAGCGGAATTTCATGTAACTTATCCCTCAAACTTTGCAATACATCAAGCAATAATTCTTTGTCAAATACATCATCATAGTAATCTACCCTCCATTCAACTAAATCAGGTTTAGCCGCCAAAACTTCAGAGCTTTCTTTTACTAATTCATCATAATTGCTTGCTACAATGGGCACACATATCAATGGATTTGAACCACCAATAATCTTTCCTTTAATCTCAATTGACTTATAAGTATCTCTCATTATATCCTCCACATCATAGATTTAAAGTTCATCTTTTTTACATTAACATCAATTATATTCTAGAAGCATATATAATATTATTCATCATTAAGATTGAAAACATTGCAAGCACACCAAACATACCTATAATAATATATCCAATAGTTAATCCGAATATATCTTTGCTATGGTTCTCTTTAATACCACAGATTTCATATTCCCATTTAAAAATTGCTCCGGCATAAAATAACTCCTGTAATTCAAAATAGAGATTTATTTTAATAAACCTTTATTTCATTCTATCACTATTTAGTTTTAAATAAAACCTCTTTAATATATTCTATTGGCATATCCTCCCCGGTCCAGATATTAAATGCTAAGGCACCTTGATAAATCAGCATATCTATACCATTCATAGTCTTGCAACCGGCTTCTTCAGCTATGGACATTAACTTGGTCTTTAATGGGTCATATATTATATCTACTACAAATAAATCCTTATGAAAAGTATCTATATTATTAATTGGACTTTGGTCAATTGTGTTTTTCATACCAATTGAAGTGCAATTAATCAATATAGAAGCATCCTTTAATTCTTCTTTGATTACCTCTTCATCCATTCCTATTGCTTTACCCTTACTTGTAGGTATCTTCTCATTTATAGTATTCATGATTTCTTCGGCTTTACTAGGAGTCCTGTTTGCCATAACTATTTCGGCTGCCCTATCAAAGGCAAGTTGTATAGCTACTGCCCTAGCGGCTCCACCAGCGCCAAGGATAACAATTTTCTTTCCCTTATAGTCTATACCAGCTTCATCTAATGCCTTTGCTAGTCCTCTACCATCAGTATTGTACCCTATTAGTTCCCCGTTCTCATTTTTGACTGTATTTATAGATTCTATAATCTTGGCGTCATCACTTATATCATCTAATAGTTGGATAACTTTTTGTTTATGAGGCATAGTTACATTAAAGCCCTTTACATTAAAAATTCTCATTGCATTTAAGCCATCTTCCAGACCTCCATCTTCAATTTCAAAGGCCAAATATACAAGGTCTAACCCAAGTTTTCTAAAAGCTGAATTATGCATGTTAGGGGATAAACTATGTTTTAATGGATAACCTATCAAGCCAGTAAGACCTGTAGTTCCTTGGATAAAATTAATACTCTCCATTTCTTAACATCCTTTCTATATTAATCCACTTAAAATACTATCTAAAATGATTATAGCAGTCAACCTTTACTATTGACAACTTCAAGTATTCAATGTAATAATATTTATTAACTAATGTAAATATTTACTATAAAAAATTATGGGGGAATAAATGTGAAAAATGATAATCTAAATCCCTTAGAAAGTGCACAACAACAAATAAAAACCGCTTGTGATATCCTGGGTTTAGAGCCATCAGTATATGAATTATTAAAGGAAGCTCAAAGGGTAATAGAAGTATCCATACCAGTAAAAATGGATGATGGATCTGTTAAGGTTTTTAAAGGATTTAGATCCTTACACAACGATGCTATAGGCCCTGGAAAAGGTGGCATTAGGTTTCATCCTGATGTAAATATGGATGAGGTAAAGGCCCTATCAATTTGGATGACCTTCAAATGTTGTGTGACTGGTATTCCTTATGGTGGTGCCAAGGGTGGAATCGCTGTTGACCCTAAAGAACTATCTCAAGGTGAGTTGGAGAGACTATCCAGAGCTTATATACAAGGACTTCATAAATATCTTGGAGAAAAAATAGATATACCAGCTCCTGATGTAAATACAAATGGGCAGATTATGGCATGGATGGTTGATGAATTCAATAGATTATCTGGCCATCATGAGTTAGGGGTTATAACAGGTAAACCCGTATTATGGGGAGGCTCTAAAGGCAGAAACGAAGCTACAGGTTTCGGTGTGGCCCTTACTGTAAGAGAAGCTTTAAAGAAATATAATATTGACATTAATGGTTCAACTATTGCTGTACAGGGATTTGGAAATGTTGGTAGTTTTACCATAAAAAATGTACAAGAATTTGGTGCTAAGATAGTGGCTCTAGCCCACCATAGCAAGGAAATTGGAGACTATGCTATCTATAATAAAGATGGCCTAGACTTTGATGACTTATATGATCACTATTATGAAAAAAACAATAGGAGCTTCTTAAACTATACAAAGGCTCAAATAATTAGCAAGGATGAATTTTGGCAGCTAGATGTAGATGTATTAATACCTGCTGCCCTTGAAAATGTAATTACAGTAGACCTTGCTGAAAAAATCAATGCCAAATTAATATGTGAAGCCGCAAATGGCCCAACAACTCCAGAAGCTGATGAAGTCCTTGAAAGAAAAGGGATTTCCCTAACTCCTGATATACTAACCAACTCTGGTGGAGTTACAGTTTCTTATTTTGAATGGGTTCAAAACCTATATGGCTACTACTGGGAAGAAAATGAGATTTTAGAAAAGTTAGAAAGAGCAATGGTAAATGCTTTTGATGAAATCTGGAAGGTCAAAGAAAAGTATGATGTTAGTATTAGAAAAGCTGCATATGTACATTCAGTAAAAAAAGTAGCAGATGTTATGAAATTAAGAGGATGGTACTAAAAAAATCATAGGATTATGAAGGGAGTCAATTATATGAAATTTATTTATTCTGATAAACTACCAAAACCAAAGGGCCATTATTCACCTGCAGTGGTGCATAATGATATAGTATATGTATCTGGCCAACTGCCTGTTTCGCCTAATCAAACAAGCGATAAAGTAGGTACAATCGAGGAACAATTTGAGCAAATCATAGAAAACCTAAGCCATTTGCTAGAGGCTGCTGGAAGTAGTTTAGATAATATATTGAAAGTAACTATCTATATATCAGATATAGAACATTGGGGTAGGATAAATGTTGTTTATTCAAATCTATTTGGTGAACATAAACCTGCAAGAACTATAGTACCTACTAGGAATTTACATTATGGATATGAGGTTGAATTGGATGCCATAGCAGCAGTTATAAAATAAGAAAAACTCCTACCTTTTTAAATAAAAAGTGTAGGAGTTTTAAAATTCTCTATATTATTTCTTAGCCACGCCTGTCCTTACAGCCGCTTCAGCTACTGCCTTGGCTACTGCTGGAGCTACTCTTTCATCAAAAGCAGCAGGAATTATATATTCTGGTCCTAAATCTTCATCAGCTACTAGTTCAGCAATTGCATTTGCTGCAGCTATCTTCATTTCTTCATTGATTTCTGAAGCCTTAACGTCAAATGCACCTCTGAATATTCCTGGGAATGCTAAAACGTTATTGATTTGGTTAGGGAAATCGGATCTTCCAGTTCCCATTACATTAATTCCACCTGCTAATGCAATCTCAGGTAAAACTTCAGGTACAGGATTTGCCATAGCAAAAGCGATTGAATCATCATTCATGCTCTCTACCATCTCTTTAGTTACGATATCTGGTGCAGAAACACCAATGAATATATCTGTATCTACCATAGCATCAACTAAGGAACCTTTTCTGTTGCCTTTATTTGTTGATATAGCCATTTCTTTTCTTATTGGATCAAGGCTTTCATCTTCCTTATCTAGTATACCTCTACTATTACAGATGATTACGTCTTTGATACCAGCATTAATAAGTAACTTTGCTATTGCAATACCTGCAGCACCAGCACCACTTATAACAGCTGTAACATCTTCCATTTTCTTGTTTACCACTTTTAATCCATTTATAATTCCAGATAATACAACTATTGCAGTACCATGTTGGTCATCGTGAAATACTGGAATATCTAATTCTTTCTTTAATCTTTCTTCTATTTCAAAGCAATTTGGTGCCGAGATATCTTCAAGATTTATTCCACCAAAAGATGGAGCAATTTGCTTAACAGTTTCAACTATTGTGTCTACATCTTGGCTTTCTAAACAGATCGGGAATGCGTCAACGTTTGCAAAGGATTTAAACAATACAGCCTTTCCTTCCATTACAGGCATACCTGCTCTTGAGCCAATATTACCTAGGCCTAAAACAGCAGAACCATCTGTAACTACAGCTACCATATTCCCTTTATTAGTATACTCATATACAAGCTCAGGATTAGCATGAATTTCTTTACATGGCTCAGCAACACCTGGGGTATAAGCTAAACTTAAATCTTTGGCATTCTCCACCTTCACCTTGCTAATAACTTCAATTTTACCCTGATTATCCTTGTGTAATTTTAATGCCTCTTCTCTTAGACTCACAGTAATTCCCCCTAAATTAGTATTATTTTAACATTCTTACCTAGATTATAACATATATTTATGATTATTGTTAATATTCTTTTAAATAAGGTGATATTGGCTAAAAACTAATTGTGTTAAAATAAAATACTTATAGTTATATATCACAATATTTATATGCTGTCTTTAAAAAGCTGTTATACAGCGAATAATTACCCATTACATAACAGCTTAAATTAACTAAACACTTTCAATAAAATTACTCACTCATTTAGTCATTCTTTTCTGTATACTCTAGTAACAGACTAAGGACAATTTTTAATCCAGCTGGAATACTATCAGATCAATCCATTCTTCTCTTGTATGAGCTCCTCCACCAGATTTCGGAGATTTCCGAGCTAAATGGCAGAGTGATAACGGTTCCAATAGCCGTAACACCAATTGGATACATAATCTTAGAAGGGCTAACATTCATTTCCTTGCATACTGCAAGCGCCATAGGAAAAACGATACTAAATACAGCCACAGCGCTAGGTATAAATTGAGTTAGAACGGCCGTTAAAATAACATATCCAGCTATAACCTTACGAAAAGAGCCTTTGCTAGGTAGGTGAATTAATTGAAATTAGAACAAGTTGAACAGGTTATTGAATTGCTAAAAACAGGATCCTTTAGTCAAGCTGCCCGTAATTTGTATATTTCCCAGCCTAATCTTAGCTATTCAATCAAACAATTAGAAGACGATTTAGGTTTTCAACTTTTCGCAAGAACTAATAACGGGGTTATTCCAACTGATAAAGCTAAAGATCTAATCGAACATATGACAATAATGCATCGTGAATATAGTATTTTACAAGATTATTTAAAAAACCCTATTAAGCAACACAAGGTATTCTTAAAAGTAGCTATGATGAATCTATATAGAACGGTTCCAGACTTAGCATCGATTATTAATAAATACATAAATATACCAATCAATTTTTCTTTTAAAAATTATACATCATTTGATTCTGTCATTGAACAAGTGGTTACTTCACAAGTAGACTTTGCATTAATTGGGATATTATCTCCTTATGAAAAAACCGTAAAATCTAAGTTTAAAAGTAGATGCATCGAGTACCATAAATTTAGCGATTCACCTATTAGTATTATTGTAGGTCCTAAGAATCCACTTTATCATAGAGATTACCCTATTTATCTTAAAGACACCTACCCCTTTACATTAATCTCCTATGGAGATAGCAACGATCAGCCTTTTTTCTCTTTGGCACATGCAACAGGACTTGATAACAAAATGTTTGGCAGTGTCCATGTAAATAGTAGTCATCTTTTTCATGAAACTATACAATCAACTGCAGCTATTGGACTAGTACCCTCTAGAGAAGATTCCATACTCGAAAACACTATATGGAAAAATTTACGAATTTTGCAATTGGAGGATTGTACTATAAATGCGGAATTCGGTTGGATAAAGTTGCAGCGTCTGCCTCTTTCAGAAATTACAGCCGAGCTATTAGAGTCTTTAGATAAGTTGTTTTGATGTAAAATTCTTAACTAGGTTTCAAAGCCGAAATTGCCTACGATTTAGGTTAAATATCCAAAAGTTATTATACTAAATACTTACCTCAATAAATAATAAAATAAGAGACGTAAATCTAATTAAAGTTCTATTTGCTAAAATAAATATTAAAAAAATCCTTGAATAGAACTAACTTTATCCAAGGATTTTTTATATAAA
>CAYOFC010000059.1:0-8172 GCA_964403265.1 uncultured Tissierella sp.
ATTAAATTTGGTGTACCTGCTTCTTCTTTCTCTGGTGGATCTGCCCATATAGTATCTTTTATGGATACATATTTTATTGTTCCACCTCCGATACATTCTGAATAGCCTTTTTCGAATGTAGACTTAGGCGCTACTAATACTCCTGTCCCAAAAGGCGCATACATTTTATGGGCTGAAAAAGCTAAGTAATCTATATGTTCATCACTATCTATAGATTTCATATCAAAGTAACTATGGGGAATTAGCTGAGCTCCATCTACTAATATCTTTGCTCCATATCTATGAGCCATCTTTGCAATTTCATGGATTGGATTTATATATCCTGTTACATTAGATGCTCCAGATACTGCTACTAGCCCTACTTTACCTCTGTAATATTGAAGCTTTTGTTCTAAATCTTCTAATGATAACCTACCACATGACCCAACTTTTACATAGTCTGTATTGTATCTATATTTCCATGGCAATAAATTGGAATGATGCTCCATATAAGTAGATAGTACAATTCTTCCACATAATTCATCCTCTAATCTATAGGATAATTTATTGATACATTCTGTAGTATTTTTTAGAAAAATGACTGTATGATAATCTTTGTTTCCTTTAACAAAATCCAGTACTATATCCCTACCCTTTTCATAGTACTCTGATGATATCTTTGATTTTTCCCCTGCACCTCTATGGACTGAGGAGTAATTTGGCGCAAACTCCATTATCTCGTCTAAAACTGATTTAAAGGGTGGCGTTGTTGCTGCATTATCAAAGTTTATATAATGTACCTCATTACCATTTTTCACTCTAGTGCTACTATCCCAACCAGCAACCATATGTCTAAACATTTTATCACCTCATATCTTTCGCTATTATTATTTTATTAAGAATATGGGTTTTGGTTACAAAATTGGATTATCACGAATATTTATATCTATAGGATAGACTATAAAAAATCAAGGACTTAAAACTATAATCAGTTTTAAGTCCTTGTAAATTTTTGATTCTATTAGAAATCAACTTTCTTTCCATAATATATGCATTTAAATAGCTCTTCCATTTCTGATACTGAAATTTCCCTCGGATTTGAACCTGTACAAGCATCTTCAATGGCTCTTTCAGAAATCAATGTAACTTTATCTAAGAATTCTGATTCAACAATACCGAATTCTTTTAATGTAAGCGGTATACCTAATTGCTTATTATAATCCGTAATCTTATCACATAATGCTACTACTAATTCTGCATCTGTATCTCCTTGAAGTCCTATATATCTTGCTATATCACCGTATCTCTTTTCTGCATTCTTAGCATTAAATTGGATTACATATGGAAGATATATTGCATTAGCACATCCATGAGGAATATGTCCAGTACCAAACATAGCTCCTGTTTTGTGCGCCATTGAATGAACTATACCTAATAATGCGTTGCTAAAGGCCTGACCAGCTAAACATTGTGCATAGTGCATTTGTTCTCTTGCTTCCATATCACCTTCAAATGAAGCTGGTAGGTAGTCAAATACCATTTCAATGGATTTTAGAGCCAATGGATCTGTAAATGGTGAATTCAGTGTTGAAACATAAGCTTCAACTGCATGAGTTAGAGCATCCATTCCTGTATGTGCTGTTAATGTTGTTGGCATTGTTTCTGCTAATTCTGGATCTAATATTGCTATATCTGGAGTTATATTAAAGTCTGCTAAAGGATACTTAACTCCATTTGAATAATCAGTTATAACTGAAAAAGCTGTCACTTCTGTAGCTGTTCCAGAAGTTGAAGGTATAGCGATAAATCTTGCTTTTTTTCTTAGTGTTGGGAATGAAAATGGTTGTATTATATCTTCAAATGAGGTTTCTGGATATTCATAGAAAACCCACATAGCTTTTGCTGCATCAATTGGAGAACCGCCACCCATTGAAATAATCCAGTCTGGTTCAAACTCTTGCATAGCTTTTGCGCCTTTCATTACAGTTTCAACTGATGGATCTGGTTCCACATTTTCGAAAGTTCTAGTTTCTATCCCTGCTTCTTTCAAATATTCAAGAGCTTTATCAACAAATCCGAATCTCTTCATGGAGCCTCCACCTAAAACAAGTATAGCCTTTTTACCATCTAGATTTTTAAGATGCTCTAAAGAACCCTTTCCGTAGTACATATCTCTAGGTATTGTGAATCTTTGCATTAATAATTCCTCCCATACTTAAATTTGTTAATTTAATAACATTGTACCATATTGTTTAATATTTAACAAGTTTTAAATTATATTTTATTAATGTTTACAATACAGTAACAATAAGACTTTATAATTGTATTCTAATCTTCCTTATGGTAATGTATTAAATAATCCTAATATTAGATAAAAAGAGGTGTTTATATGGGTATGAAAAGAAAATTCCTTATAACCTTTATAATTTCAAGCTTGGTATTTTCCTTTGTATTTATAAATCTAAAAAATAATTATGATAATAAAGAAGATAATCCTGCTGCTGCCATAGATGAAGGTGATGAAGCTTCTAATAATATAGCAGAAGAAAAAACAGAGAAAGTTAAACTTAAAAACAAGGATGAAATATTATTTTTGCTCGTAGGTGTAGATACATATGATGTTACAAAGGCAACTAGGGACAGAACCGATACTATGATGCTTACTAGTTTCAACTTTAAAACTGGAGATATTAATATGATGTCCATACCTAGGGATACCAAGGTTCTTGTAAGGGATGAGTTGGATCAAATAAACCATGCCCATGCCTATGGTGGCATGGATTTAACCTTGGCTACTGTAAGGGATTTTCTTAATCTAGATGTGGAACATTTTGTTAAGGTGGATTATAGAGCTGTTGAAGAAATTGTAGCTGCTATTGGTGGGGTGGAAATAGATGTACCTAGGAGGATGAAATATGATGATACTACTAAAGGCAAAGAATTTCACGTAAATTTACAAGCTGGACTTCAAACTCTTGATGGAGATCAATCTATCCAATTTTTAAGATGGAGAAAAAATAATGATGGAAGTGGATATCCTGAAGGGGATGTTGGCAGGGTTAAAGCCCAACAGATGTTTATGAAGGAAATGGTCAAGCAGACTTTAAGCCCAAAGAATATCTTAAAAATAGATAAACTAGCTAAAACATACTTTGATTATGTAGATACCAATATACCTCTTGATACTGTTCTTAAAGCTGCATGGTCTGCTAGAAAGGTAGATACTGAAAACATGGTGACAATGACTCTTCCTGGTGAAGGTGACGGCCGCAAATATTACATCTATAATAGGGAAGAGGTTGATATTGCGGTTAAAGATATGTTTGGTGAATTTTTAATAGAAGATACAAAAATCGGAAGGACTCAATAATCCTTCCGATTTTTTATTTGTTTATAATACTAAGTTTTGTGGACTAGCTTCCATCCATTTATCTACATTATTAAAGGCTATATGTGCTCTTCTTACCATTGCTTCTTCTGTAGCAAATCCTATATGTGGTGCTAAGACTGCATTCTTTGCTTTTAATAAAGTATACTCACTTGGAATAGGTGGTTCCATATCGAATACATCTATTCCTGCCCCTGCTATCCAATCTTCATTAAGGGCCTTTGCTAAAGCTTCATTATCTATAATTGGTCCCCTGGCAGTATTTATCAGCAAGGAATCTTTTTTCATTAATTTAAGCTTAGCTTCACTTATTAGTCCCCTTGTATCATCTGTTAATGGTAGATGAACTGTTACTATATCACTATTTTTAAGAAGCTCATCTAAATCCATATATTTTACACCTTGCTTTAAAAGTTCTTCATCCTTGCTTCTATTATATGCTATGACATCACAGCCAAAAGCAAGTCCTAAGCTAGCTACTTTCTTTCCTATGGCTCCTGTTCCTATTACCCCTAGAGTTCTGCCATATAGATCATTTTGCCTATAGCCAGCCATGGTTCCCCCATCCCTAGTTACTTTATCTAGAGGAACTATCTTTCTTAGAAGTGAAATCATAAGTCCATAGGCAAGTTCTGCTACAGAATGGGTACTATATCCTGCAGCATTACTTACTGAAATCTCTCTTTCTTTACATATATCTAAATCAACATGATCAAAGCCTGTAAAGGCTACAGATATCATTTTAAGATTTTTCGCTGCTGCTATTACTTCTCTCTTAAGTGGCGAGTTTGCAATTATTAGTGCATCGCTATCCTGAACTCTCTCTTTTAATACTTCTACATCCGTAGTCTTTTCATTATGAATAACCAGTTCATGACCTTTGTCAGTAATCGGCTTTGCAATCTCCCTTAATTCTTCTTCCGAAACTCCTAATGGTTCTAGAATTGTAATCTTCAATTGATTTGCTCCTTTCTTAGTTTAAAACATTCTTTAAAAATTGTCCTGTGTATGAATCTGGACATTGACTTACTTCTTCTGGGGTACCAGTAACTATTATGGTGCCACCCTTGTCTCCACCTTCAGGTCCTAAGTCTACAATATAGTCTGCTGTCTTTATAACATCTAAATTATGTTCAATGACTATTATGGTATTGCCATCTCCTACTAACTCATTTAATACATTAACTAGCTTGTGGATATCAGCAGAGTGCAGTCCTGTAGTAGGTTCATCAAGGATATAGATAGTCTTACCAGTTGATCTTTTTGAAAGTTCAGTAGCTAGTTTAACCCTTTGAGCCTCTCCACCAGATAATTCTGTAGATGATTGCCCAATCTTTATATAGCCTAGGCCAACATCATTTAGTGTCTTTAACTTACGACTTATATTTGGATGGTTTTCAAAAAACTTAAATCCTTCTTCTACAGTCATATCCAATATATCAGCTATGTTCTTACCTCTATAGTTCACTTGAAGGGTTTCCCTATTATATCTCTTACCCTTACAAACTTCACAAGGAACATATACATCAGGTAGGAAGTGCATCTCTACTTTTAGTATACCATCTCCACGGCAGGCCTCACAACGTCCGCCTTTTACATTGAAACTAAATCTACCTTTTTTATATCCCCTAAGTTTGGATTCATTTGTCATGGCAAATACATCCCTTATATTGTCAAATACTCCAGTATAGGTTGCTGGGTTGGACCTTGGAGTTCTACCTATAGGGCTTTGGTCTATGGCAATTATCTTATCTAAATGCTCCGTTCCCTTGATTTCCTTATGTTTTCCAGGTCTTGTCTTTGCATGATTTAATTTTGCTTGTAGTGATTTATATATGATTTCATTAACTAGGGAAGATTTACCAGAGCCAGATACTCCTGTTACTGCAGTAAATACTCCTAGTGGTATCTTTACATCTATATTCTTTAGATTGTTTTCAGAAGCTCCTTTGACTTCAAGCCACTTTCCATTTAGTTCCCTTCTATTCTTTGGAACCTCAATCTTCAATTTATGAGATAAATATTGTCCAGTTATGGAATTTGGGTTGTTCTTAATTTCTTCCACATTACCTTCTGCTATAATATATCCACCATGGATTCCTGCTCCTGGACCTATATCCACAATATGATCTGCCATATACATTGTGTCCTCATCATGCTCCACAACTATTAAGGTGTTTCCCAAATCAGTCAATTCTCTTAATGCTCCTAAGAGTTTTTCATTATCCCTTTGATGCAGTCCTATACTTGGTTCATCTAATACATACACTACCCCTACTAAACTTGAGCCAATTTGTGTTGCTAGTCTTATCCTCTGGGATTCACCACCAGATAGGGTTCCTGCCATACGGGACAGCGTCAAGTAGTTAAGTCCTACTTGTTCTAGGAACTTCAACCTTCCACGGATTTCAATTAATATTTGATCACCAATCTTCTTTTCTTTCTCCGTTAGTTCAATATTATCAAAGAACTCTATGGCTTTTGTAATGGATAAATCCGTAAGTTCAATAATATTTATACCATTTATCTTAACTGACAACACATCATTTCTAAGCCTATTACCATGACAGTCAGGACATGGGTTATCGGCCATAAAGTCTTCTATTTTGGCCTTCATAGCATCTGAAGCAGTGGATCTGTATCGCCTTTCTAAGTTATTTACTATTCCTTCAAAGGTCCCCTTATAATTTCTAATACCTTCCTGGAACTGGCTATCGAATTCAAAGCTTATAATTCTTTCAGTACCATATAGGATTTCATCTATTAATTTCTCAGGTGCATTCTTAAGGGCTTCCTTCACACTAAAACCATTATCCTTGGCCAATGTTCTGAATATCTGATAATAATAGGTCCCTTCTCCCGTAGTGCTATATGGGGCTAATCCGCCTCCTTCAATACTCAACTCTTTATTTGGTATTATAAGTTCAGGATCGATAGTTTTATGAAATCCTAGTCCACTACAAGTTGGACACATCCCAAATGGATTGTTAAAGGAGAACATTCTGGGCTCTAATTCTTCCATAGAAATATTGCAGTCTGGGCAAGAAAGTTTTTGACTAAAGGTCATTCTTTCTTTATCCAATACATCTACAACAACTAAATCGTCAACTAAACTAAAGGCTGTTTCTAAGGAGTCTACTAGTCTGGCCTCTATTCCTTCTTTAATTACTATTCTATCAACTACTATTTCAATAGTATGGTTTTTATTCTTATCTAATTTAATATCATCGGATATATCATACATTTCCCCATCGATTATTACTCTTACATATCCTTCTTTTCTAATGTTTTCTAGTACCTTGACGTGACCACCTTTTTTACCCCTTACTACTGGTGCTAGGATTTGGATTCTAGATTTTTCCTCTAACTCCATCAATTTATCTACCATCTGGTCAATAGTTTGGCTAGAAATTTCTTTACCACATTTTGGACAATATGGTGTTCCAACTCTAGCATATAGCAATCTTAAATAATCATAAATCTCCGTTACGGTACCTACTGTTGAGCGAGGATTTCTGTTGGTTGTCTTTTGGTCTATAGAGATTGCTGGTGATAGTCCTTCTATATATTCAACATCTGGTTTGTCCATTTGTCCTAAAAATTGTCTTGCATAACTGGACAGGGACTCTACATATCTTCTCTGTCCTTCTGCATATATTGTATCAAAGGCTAGGGATGATTTTCCAGAACCACTTAATCCTGTAATTACTATAAACTGATTTCTGGGAAGTTCTAGACTAACATTTTTTAGATTGTTAGCCTTGGCACCTCTGATAACTATCTTATCTTTTGTCATTATTTTATCCACCTCATTGGTTCATCTTCTTTAGTTCTATTATTTTATCTCTAAGTTCTGCTGCTTTTTCAAAGTCTAATTCTTCAGCTGCTAATAACATAGCAGATTCTAATCCTATAATCATGGACTCTATCTCATCTTTGCTAAAGCTATCTTCAAACTTGGCTTCATCTTCGGCAACCATAGTCGCTTCTATTATATCTCTAATTCCTTTACTAATACCCCTTGGGGTAATTCCATATTTTTTATTGTATTCATCCTGAATTTCACGTCTTCTATTGGTTTCACTAATAGCTTTTTCCATAGAACCTGTAATTCTATCAGCATACATAATAACTTTACCATCTAAATTCCTCGCTGCCCTACCAGAAGTTTGAATTAGGGATGTTTCTGATCTTAAAAAACCTTCCTTATCAGCATCTAATATTGCAACTAAAGCTACTTCAGGTAAGTCTAGACCTTCTCTTAGAAGATTTATTCCTATTAATACATCATATTTACCCTTTCTCAAATCCCTTATAATCTCCATTCTTTCAATTGTCTCTACATCGGAATGAAGATAGGTTACTTTTATTCCTATTTCTTTAAAGTATTTGGTTAGATCCTCTGCCATCTTCTTGGTAAGTGTAGTGACAAGGACTCTTTCTTCCCTTTCTACTACCTTATTTATTTCACTTACCAAATCATCTATTTGATGCTTGGTTGGTCTTACATCTATTATCGGGTCAAGTAATCCTGTTGGTCTGATAATCTGCTCTACAGTATTGCCAGTATGTTCCTTTTCATAAGGTCCTGGTGTTGCTGATACATGTACTACTTGATTAATCATAGATTCAAACTCACTAAAGTCCAAGGGTCTATTATGCATTGCCGATGGTAGTCTAAATCCATAATCAACTAGAGTAGTCTTCCTGGATCTATCCCCTGCATACATACCCCTAATCTGAGGAACAGTAGCATGGGATTCATCTATTATTATTAAAAAATCCTCTGGAAAATAATCAATCAA
>CAYOFC010000060.1:0-4897 GCA_964403265.1 uncultured Tissierella sp.
TACTTTGACCCTCGGTTCGATTACGTCCTTTACAGGTGTAATTCTAACACTTTCACCAGGTCTTGCAATTTCTACATCTACTTTTGATAGATGCTCATCTTCTTTAATAAGATTGATTAACTCTTCCTTATTTACATACAATACCCCATCCTTAATGGTGGTTTGTTCACCAAATTGAACATCTTTAATTAGAATATGCCCTAATTCTAGATGCATAAATTCACCTCCTTAAATTTAATATATCTTAATTTTCAAGAATGAAAATTAAAAACAAGATTTAGGCGTATTTCTTAATCAATGCTTCTACAGATTCCTTATTTGCGTCATCTGCTACTACCGAGTCTATTCTTTCACCATCTTTATAAATAGCTATAACTGGCAAACCTAGAACTTTTTGTCCTATGGCAAGCCTTCTAGCCTTAGTAATATCAAGAGAAGTAAATTTTATTGTGTCTCCAAAAGCTTTTTCCATTTCTTCTACATAAGGCATCAAGGCCTTACAAGGCTCACAAGATGGGCTCCAATAATCAACTAATACATGGCCTTCTGCCTCTAGTACTTCTGCTTCAAAGTTATCTTTATTTAATTCTAACATTTATATCCCTCCAATTTTTTTAGAAATTATCATCTATATATTTTTCTGCTTGGACAGCTGCAATAGCTCCATCTGCCGCTGCAGTTACAACCTGTCTTAGGGATTTGACTCTATTGTCACCAGCAGCATAAACTCCAGGGACATTTGTTTCCATATTATCGTTTGTGATTATATATCCCCTATCCATATCAACAATATTCTCAAAAAGTTTTGTTGAAGGTGTATGACCAACGTAAACAAATATACCAAAAGCACCGTCTTCTTCATCAGGGAAAATTTCCTTTTCTTCACCTGTTTTTATATTTTTAACTACAAAGGATTCTAACATTCCTTGACCTTTTACTTCAGTAATTACAGAGTCCCAGATAAAATCAATTTTTGGATTTGCGAATGCTTTCTCTTGTATTGATTTTGCAGCCCTTAACTCGTCTCTTCTATGGATTATGGTAACCTTTCTAGCAAACTTAGATAAGTAAATGGCTTCCTCAACTGCGGAGTCTCCACCACCCATTACAAATATTTCAAGCTCTTCAAAAAATGGCCCATCACAAGTGGCACAATAGGAAACTCCACGACCTGTTAGCTCTTTTTCACCTGGGCATCCTATCAATCTTGGAACAGCACCCGTAGCGATTATTACAGTTTTACCCTTGTATTCTTTGTTTTTCCCTTTTACAATCTTTTCTTTTCCACTGAAATCCACTTCAACGATCTCATCAGAAACCTTATTAGCTCCAAAACCTAAAGCTTGCTCAACCATTCTTGCAACAAGTGTGGGGCCTGTAGCATCTAGTACTGAACCAGGATAATTCTCCACCTCAGCTGTAGTAGCGATTTGACCACCTTCTACATCCTTTTCAATTATTAAAGTGCTAAGTCTTGATCTAGCTGCATATAAACCTGCGGACAAACCTGCTGGCCCTCCACCTATTATGATAACATCATATAACACAATATCTTCCTCCTTATAATGTAATGTTGATTATAATGCTTTTATGTTACTTATATAATATATGCCCATTATATCGGATATTAAAATGCTTGTAAGATAAAAAAACAGAACAAATAGACTTTGCCTATTTGTTCTGTGGATTTCTTGAGAGCTATCCCAATAATAGGCATTCTCTAATACATTTAACAATAAGATTTATTTATACTTATCTAAAACATACATTGCAACATTTACTGAGTGATCCGAAACCCTCTCTAGATTACTTAGGGTATCAAGATATAAAACTCCAGGTTCAGTTAAACATTCCATTTTATTTAGCCTATCCATATGATCTTCTCTATTTCTCTTTTCAATTGCGTCTACTTCGTCTTCTAATACTAGTACTTGTCTAGCCAAGGCCTCATCATCAGTAGCAAAAGCTTTCATTGTTTTGTCAAACACAAGCTGACACTTATCAAACATTTCATTTAAACCATCTATACCATCTTTACTAAATGAGAAGCCACTTCTATTTTTGTATTGTGCCAATTCTACAATATTTTCTATATGATCTCCAACTCTTTCAATATCATTTATGGTGTAGAGATAATTATTGATTGTAGTATGCTGACTTGCTGATAGTGCCTCTTTAGATAAATGAACTAGGTATTGGGTTATCTCTTTTTCTATTTTGTTTATAAGTATTTCAGTTTCAAGTACTTTCTCTATTGTTTCCCCACCGCCATTTATCAAAGCGTCTCTACTTAATTCTAGATTATTAGCTACTAATTCTCCCATTCGAATTACTTCCTTTTTAGCTTGGCCTAAAGCAATTCCAGGAGTTTCTAAAATCCTATTATCTAAATAAATTGTAGCATCTATATCTACACCATCTTCACCAGGAACTAATCTTTCAGCAGCAACTACTAAAAATTTAGCAAATGGGAATTGGAGTGCAACATTTAATAAGTTAAATAATGTATGTGCATTTGCTATTTGTCTTTTCACATCACCAGGCGTTAACAGCTCTACCACATATTGAATTGGAATTCTTAAAAACAACATAAATACAATTGTGCCTACTAAATTAAAAAGAAAATGTATAACTGCAGCTCTTTTTGCTGTTTTATTTGCCCCAACACTTGAAATCAATGATGTGGTCGTGGTTCCAATATTATCACCAAATAATATTGGAAAAGCCATGTTAATACTTATTAATCCTTCTCCCGCTAGTGCCTGTAATAGACCAATAGACGCACTACTACTTTGAACTACTGTAGTAAGTAATAAACCTACTATAACCCCTATAACTGGATTGTTTAAATTTACCATAATATCAGCAAATGCTTGGACCTCTGCTAATGGTTTTAATCCCCCACTCATCATATCCATACCAATAAATAGTATACCTATTCCTATCATAATTTCAGCGATATCTCTATTTCTCTTCTTTTTAGCTGATAGCCATATAGCTACACCTAGTGCTACTGCAATAGGAGCATATTCTACAACATCAAATGCAATTATCTGAGCAGTTATGGTAGTACCTATATTGGCCCCCATAATAACTCCAACTGCCTGTGGTAGGGACATTAAGCCTGCATTTACAAAACCTATTACCATAACAGTTGTAGCACTACTACTTTGAATTACCATAGTTACAAGAGCACCAACTAATACTCCCATTAACCTATTGTTTGTAAGGACTTCAATTAACTTACGAAGCCTATCACCTGCCGCCTTTTGCAGTCCATCGCCCATTATAGTCATACCATATAGGAATAAACCTAAACCACCCAAGACAGGTATTGCAATATCCATAATACTAATTCCTCCCAAAGTAAAATATATAGTAATAAGCAAACAAATCTATAATTAATCCAAATTCGGAAATTCTAATTGCCTTAAAGCTTCATAAATAATAATATTTACTGAATTAGCCAGGTTTAATGACCTAGCTATATCCTTTCTCATTGGAATCCTAATAGCTGTATCCCAGTTATCCTCAAGGATTTCCTTAGGCAGTCCCTTGGTTTCTTTGCCAAAGACAAAGAATGAATTGTCCAGATATTCAAATTCAGAATAATCCTTAGATGCCTTTGTAGTTGCATAATAAAAATGTCCTTCTGGATATTTATCTAATAATTCTTCAAAACTATCATAATAATGAATATCCACAAGATGCCAATAATCAAGCCCTGCCCTCTTTAGATGTTTGTCATCTACAGAAAAACCTAAAGGTCGTATTAAATGTAACGAAACATTTGTCAATGCACATGTTCTTGCTATACTTCCTGTATTCTGTGGTATTTCTGGCTCTACTAAAACTATATTCAAAGCCACTTTCGCTTCATCTCCTATTTTAAAATATACTTCTCAATTATCCTTGCTACTCCATCTTCATCATTGGTTTTTCCAATTAAATCTGCCACGGATTTTGTCTTTTCAACTCCGTTGCCCATTGCAACACCTAGTCCTGCGTACTTAATCATAGAAATATCATTTTCATTATCACCAATAGCTATTACTTGGTCTGACGGTATATTCAACCTATTGCACAAATACTCTAGGCTATTTCCCTTGGATACTTCTAAGTCCATAACTTCTAGATTGTTTCCCCATGAACTACATACACTTATATTATCTATACTCATAAGCTTTTCTTTCAAATTATCTAACTTACTTCTATTATCATCTAAAAATAAAAATTTATAGGCATTAATACCATTTTTATCTATTTCTTTATAGTCCTTAAAAATATTTACTTTGATTTCTCTGCCATTATTTTTTGATTCTTCTGTGTTGTAAAAGTTTAAAACATCTTCTATGTATGTATTTGCATAGAAACCATCTTCACTATAAAAGTGATAGTAGATATTTTCACTCTGGCCTATTTTCATAACCTGTTCCACTGCATCAAATTTCATTGGTTTTTTATATATTATATTCTGCTTTTCATCTACAATTATAGCACCATTACTTGAAATTATCGGTTTATTTAGATTTAGCTCTATAGAATGATTGATAGCAGATTTTAATATTCGACCAGTAGCTAGAACCACATATACCCCTTTTTTACTTGCATCGTGTATAGCTTGCCTAGTTCTATCACTTACTAATCCTTTGCTATTCAATAATGTCCCATCCATATCAATCGCTACTAATTTGTAATTCATATTTTACCTCCTCTTTACCACCAACTTTAATATACCATAATTTTGATAAAATTTGTACAAGAATTTAAAGACATTAATAAAACATAATATAAAATTTGAAGGTCAAGATGGTAAACACAAAAAAGTCTGGTTTATTATTACCAGACTTTTTTGTGCTTAATTTAAGGGACAGAGGGTCAGGGCTAGTGTCCCACC
>CAYOFC010000060.1:4997-8152 GCA_964403265.1 uncultured Tissierella sp.
GGCTAGTGTCCCACCTTACACACAGTATATTTATTTAAATTCTATTAGCTTATCAATATAGTTTAAGTTTCCTTGACTAAATTGGTGGGAAATTATAATAAGTGTTCTATCTTTTATTGACAATAGCATAGATTCTATGGCCTTGGCATTATCTTCATCTAAATTAGCCAGTGGCTCATCTAAAATTAGTATTGGAGTATCCCTTAGTAGAGATCTTGCTAGACTTATCCTTCTCTTTTCTCCTCCTGAAAGATTACTCCCGCCCTCGTCAATCATCATATCTAAGCCTTCATAATTGGCATAATCTTTTAAGCCAACTTTTAATAAGGTCTGAATTAATTTATCATCAGAGATGGTCTGATACATAGTGATATTATTTCTTAATGTATCCACAAACATGACTGTATCTTGTCTCATCACTGTAATCAACTGATTTAGATTTTTTATTTCATTTACTTCAATATTATTGATACTAATTGTTCCAGAATCGGGCTCATAATAATTCAACAACAAATTCATACTTGTAGTCTTTCCTGAACCACTTTCCCCTTGAAGTAAATATTGCCTATTACTTAATAAATCCATATTCAGATCTTTGAAGATTGAGCTTTTCCCTTCATAGGAAAATGATACATTATCAAATACAATACTATCTACATTATTATCCATTTCAAAACTACCTTGTTCTATTGGTTTTCTGTTAATAAACTCCAGCATAGTTTTGCTTACAGGCTTTATGGAGATTAAATCCTGAATCAAATATGATATTGATATAATTGGATAGGATAATTGGTCAATCATTCCCACTGCTACAAAAAAATCCCCAGCTGTAAACTCACCTTTCAAAACCAAATATGCTGCAAATAAAATAATAATAAAGTGAGAATAATATGATAGTATAGCTAAAACAGATCTAGTAGAATAGCCCATGAACTTCCTTTCCAAACTTTTTTCCATGGTTGTATCATTGGACTGTCCAAATTTGTCTCTTATAATATTTTCTATTGAAAAATTCTTAATCACCTCAAACCCACTTAACCAATCAGTTACTTGTTTTATATGATTTTCAAATTGGTTCACAAACTCTACTTGTGCCTTTTGCAGTCTCTTCTCTACCAACTTTGGCACATATAACGGTGTAGTCAATAGTACTAAGGTTATTATTGCCAATCGGTAATCCAGCACAAACAGGAATATACTTACCATCACAATTTTAATTAATACTTCAATTAATAAAGGGATTGTGTTAAAGTACTGATTTTCCATTAGATCCATTTCATTGGTATATTTAGCAATATACTCTCCCTGCTTCATTTTTAAAAACTCGGGATATGATTTAGACAACAAACTTCTAAAAAAATCAAATCTTACTTCCTTTATGGAATAGACTACAAATCTTGCCTTAGATCTATCATATAGATAGAAGAAAGCTAGTTCACAAAGTATAAATACACCTAAAACTAATCCATATTTAAAGGTACTACTAACATCCCCTTTAAGTGCAAAATCCAATACATTGCCCTTGAGAAACTGAACTCCAACTGCAAAGATTGCTGCTATTGTTGAGAATGTAGTTGCTAAAGCTAAGGGTTTAAAATTTTTCCTAATATATTTTTTCATTTATATCCTCCTAATAGTTATTAATCTTAATAACAATAGAAGGTGAGATATTTTCCCTCTATTGTTTTAGAAGGATATTCTTAATCTATTATTCATATTTGTCACCTCTATTATATAATTTATTTACTTATATTTAGTATATAGTAGTTAAAGTATAAAGTCATTATCTAATTATTTAGATAATGACTTTATTATATCTTATACTATTCCAATAGTATAATTGCCCTTGACTTGAAAATAATAAAATTATACAATGCAAGGTATGTTTATTAAAAAGGAGATGAAAAAAATCAGAAAAAAAGACACAATTAAAGTAAATGGCAGCCGAGAAACTTTTTCATCTGGTATAGCTGTTTTTTTTGCTACACTAAGTTCAGCAGTTGGCTTAGGAAATATATGGAAGTTCCCATCTATGGTTGGAAGCAACGGTGGTGGTGCATTTATATTAATATATCTTATGTCAGTATTACTAGTAAGTGTACCTGTTATGATATCTGAATTTTATATTGGAAGAAAATCAAGAAGCAATCCTGTAGGCGCATTCGAAAAATTAGGAGCACCTAAATTCTTTAAAATAATTGGCTATCTTGGTGTAATAGCCACATTTTTTATTATGTTTTTCTATAGTGCTGTTGCAGGATGGGTTTACTCATATCTATTTAAAGCTATAAAAGGAGACTTCCTTAATATCCAATCTCTGCCTATAAACGAAGCAGCAGATGTAATGGTTAGTATATTTGATACTACAGTGTCTGGTTCAGTTTTGCCTATGATATGGCAACTATTACCAATACTAGTTGTAACTATTATCATAATTGCAGGAGTAAAAAATGGAATAGAAAAAGTAACAAAAACATCAATGCCTATTTTATTTTTACTGATTATTATAACATGTATGGTAGCTCTAACTCTTGATGGAGCCAAGGAAGGCGTAGACTTTCTCTTTAAAGTAGACTTTTCTACCATAACCCCATCTATGATACTTGCAGCATTAGGTTTAGCTTTTTTCAAGGTATCCATAGGCGTTGGGACTATGATTACTTATGGTAGTTATATTACAGATGATAACAATATGATAAGTAACTCCTTAAAGGTTGTAGTCTCAGATACATTTGTATCTATAGCTGTTGGTTTGGCAATATTCCCTGTAGTATTTTCATTTGGATTAGAACCTACTTCAGGTCCAGCCTTGCTTTTTAACACTATACCCTTGGTATTTTCAAGAATACCTTTTGGAAATCTATTAATAATTATATTTTTTCTATTAACTTCTTTAGCCGCTACTATGGCTATGCTTTCACTTGTGGAAATGCTTGTAGCTTTTTTAACTGAAGAATTTAAGCTTAATAGAAAAGTTGCTGTAATTTTTACCATGGCTATTATTAGTATAGTAGGAATTTTAACAGTACATCCACAAAGTCTTTTTGGATCTACTGAATTATTTGGAATGAGTCTTTTTGACTTCTTTGACTTTATATCCTCTAATATTTTGATGCCTATTAATGGTGCATTGGTTATTATATTCTTAGGATATT
>CAYOFC010000061.1:0-8054 GCA_964403265.1 uncultured Tissierella sp.
TTTGTGGTTTTTTCTTTTACTTACAATATTTACAAAATTATTACAAATTATTACAAAAATCAGTTGTTTAGAAAAATTCATTGTGATATAATGACAGCAATGTCGGCGGAAACTCTTCGTCGAAAGGGCAAACTTATCGAAAGGTAAGGACGCAAAACTAGAGGGCCTTACACCACGGGATTGACGGAGATTGACCGAGATAGACCGAGGCTGGCAGCCAGTTACCGAACCATAGGGTTTTTTTGTATGTAAAAAAACGGAGATGGAATTATTTGACAAGGAGGATTTAAGAAGGATATGACTTATGATTTGATTAAAAAAACACTAGATGTAGCAGCTTTAAGACACAATGCAATCTCTAGTAATATTGCAAATGTAAATACACCGGATTATAAGGTGAATAAAGTCGAATTTGAAAAGTTTTTAGCGGAAGCAAATGTGGGTATAAATATGACAAGAACAAATGAGATGCATTTCGGCTTGAAAACTATAGATGAAATTGAGCCTGTATTGGAAAAAAGAACGTCAACTTCTATGAATGATACTGGAAATAATGTGGATATCGATATGGAGATGGCGGAGTTAGCAGCAAATGAGATTTATCATAGTACCTTGATACAACTAATTAACTCAAGGCTTGGAGATTTAAACTATGTAATTAATAAGTAATTTTAACATATTAAATTTATTTTAATATGTTAAATGTATTTATCAAAGAAAGAAGGGGTAGGAGTATGTCTGTATTCAATTCAATGAAGATAAATGCAAGTGGGCTTTCCCTTGAAAGACTTAAGATGGATATTATATCCACAAATATGGCAAATGTAAATACTACTAGAACTGCTGAAGGCGGCCCATATAGACGTAAGGAAGTTGTATTTGAAGAGAGTTTACTAGAAGCAAGAAATAATACAATGACAAGAAATAATGCTATGGCAAGGAACAATCCTATGAATGGAGCTACTAGGAATAAAAGCTTTGGTGTAAGGGTTACAGAAATTGCAGAGGACCTGGACAACCAACAGTTTAAGTATGATCCAAATCACCCAGATGCAGATGAAAATGGGTATGTAGAGACTTCTAATGTCAATATGGTAGATGAAATGATTGCGCTTTTAAATACACAAAGAACTTATGAAGCCAATGTTACAGCACTAAATAGCAACAAAAGTATATTAAAGAAGGCCTTGGAAATTTCTAAAGGTTAGGTTCTAAAATAAGAGGGGGATATATTTGAATATCAATTCTGTAAGTAATTTATTATCCGCAAATCTAAATAAAATAGAAGAAAATAATGTTGCGGAACAAGGGAATTTTAATTTTAAGGATATGTTTTCTAATGCACTTAATAAGGTAAATGATCAAAAGATAAAGGCAGATGAATTGGCTGTAGATTTTATAACTGGAAATGTAGACGATCTTCATACTGTATTGATAGCTACTGAAGAGGCTAGATTGTCTATGGAGCTGGCAGTTCAAGTGAGAAATAAATGCATAGAAGCCTACAAAGAAATAAATAATATGCAATTATAGTTACAATGATAAAGGAGTTTACACCTAACTATGGATAAAGCAAAGGAAATACTAGAGGGAGTAAAGGGCGGTTGGAATAATTTAAGCAAAAAGAAAAAGATTGGTATGGTTGGCATAATAGTCGCTCTGTTATTATCTGTAATTTTAATTACTCGCTTCAGTCAAAATACAAATTATGTAACATTATTTAATGAACTGGATCCAGCAGACGCAGGAACTATTGTAAATGATTTAGAATCAAAGAAAATTAAATATACAATTGAAAATCAAGGTAAAAAGATTTTAATTGATGAGAAGCATATAGACACATATAGGCTACAATTAGCTATGGAAGGCAATATGCCAGAAAGTTCTACTGGCTTTGAGATGTTTGATGATATTGGCCTAATGGCTACTGATGAAGATAGAAAAATCATGTATCAAAGGGCCTTGACTGGTGAGTTACAAAAGTCCATTATGTCTTTGGAGGCTGTAAATACAGCTAAGGTCCATCTAGTTATGTCAGAGAAGAGCATATTTGAGACTCAAGCCAGTGCTGCATCGGCATCAATTATCGTGGATTTAAATCCTGAACACAAAATAAATAAAGATATGATACAAGGGATTGCTTCCATGGTATCAGGAGCAGTTGAAAATCTTCCTGAAGAAAACATTCAAATCATAGATTCTAAGGGGAATGTTCTAAGCAACATTTTAAGGGAAGATACCCAGTCATCTATGGATTTGTTAAACCAGTATCAATCCATAAAAGAGGGCTATGAAACTAAGATTGAATCCAATCTTATGGATTTATTAGGTGGTATTTTTGGACGAGATAAGATCAAGGTTATGGTTTATGCAGACTTGGATTTTGATGGTCAAGAAAGTACTCTTACTAGATATGAGGACCCTGTTGTTAGAAGTGAGCAATTATTCGTAAGTGGTGATGAAATAAATACCCAAGATGTCACTGGTGGAAATATAGGGGATAATACTAGTAATGTTATAGATAGTGTAACTGGTGAGGGTTCTACATACAATAGGACTATAAATAACGAACTTACAACAGAGATTACCAATACTGTAAAGGCACCTGGAAAGGTCAATAGGTTGACTACATCTGTTGTATATGATGGAAATCTGTCACAGGCCAGAATTGATCAAATTGAAAATATAGTTGCTACGGCTACTGGCTTTGATGAAACCAGAGGAGATACTATAAATGTAGATGGAATTGTATTCGATCAAACCTATCAAAATAGGCTAGAGGCTGAACTTGATGAGGTAAGAAAAGATGCTGAGGCTACAGGACTTATAAGAGGTCTATATAATGAATATAAGGAAATGATAAATATCGGTTTAATTATACTTCTATTGGCAGGGATTGTTACCTTTGTACTTGTACGACGTCGTGCAAAGAAAAGCGAACAGGAAGAATTGATGTTTGTGGAAGAATTACCAGTTCATGTTGAGGACACTATAGAAGATAAAATCAAAAATTTAGAGTTGGATGAAGAACTAAACTTAGAAGATCGTAAAGAACAAATCATGGCTAAAAATTATGCTAAAGAGAATCCAGAAGTAGCAGCTGATTTAATTAGAGCATGGATGAAAAACTAGTGGGTGAAATGTATATGGATAAGAAGATTAGCGGAGTAAAAAAGGCGGCAGTTCTACTAATAGCACTGGGACCTGATGTTGCCTCCCAAATATTAAAGCTATTACCTGACAATTTAATTCAAAAAGTTACCTATGAGATTGCAAATACAGATTATGTGGAACCTGCCGAAAGGGATTATATTTTAGAGGAATTTGTCCATATGGCATCAGCTAGGCAATATCTACTAGATGGTGGTATTGACTATGCCAAGGATTTGTTGCATAAGGCTTTAGGATCTCAAAGAGCCAAGGATGTAATGGACATGCTAAACCAAATCCAGCAAAGGGAAAAGCCATTTGCCATAGCTCGTAAGGCAGACCCACAACAATTGACGAATTTGCTGATAAGCGAACATCCTCAAACAGTTGCTTTGGTTATGTGCTACTTACAGCCGGACAAGGCTGCCTTGGTATTGTCCAAGTTTTCTGATGAACTGCAGGTTGAGATAGCAGAAAGAATAGGTACTATCAATCGAACTTCACCAACGGTGATCAATAAGATTGAAAAGATAATGGAAAACAAACTATCTAATCTAATAGAAAACAATACAGAAACAGTGGGTGGAGTAAAATCCCTAGTAGAAATATTGAACTCTGTAGACAGAACTACTGAGAAGAATATTATCAGTGACCTAGAGACTAGACAGCCAGAACTTGCCGATGAAGTCAAGGCAAATCTGTTTATATTCGAAGATATTGTTGGATTGGATCGTGCGTCTATCCAAAGAGTATTACGAGATGTTAGTAATGATGACCTGGTCCTATCACTAAAAGGCGCTTCAGAAGAAGTTGCAGATATTGTATTCAACAACCTATCTAAGAGGGCTGGAGACCTATTGAAGGAAGAACTGAAATTTATGGGTCCAGTAAGACTATCTGCTGTAGAAGAAGCACAGCAAAAGATTGTGGCTGTTATTAGAAGGTTAGATGAAGCAGGAGAAATAATCATGGGAAGAGGTGATCAAGATTCAGTCATCGTATAGGATCATTAAGAAAGACAATGCATCTATATCCAGTGAAGATACTTCCTTTATAGATACTAAGTTAGACTACGATAAATTGGATCTTGGGGATTCCTATGGGGATTTATCTGATGATACTCATCTAGCAGATGAAGATATCAAGGATCCAGAGGACGAACTCAATGGGATAAGGAGTCAGATACGAAAAGATTTGATAGAAGAAATTCAAGAGGAAAGAGATTCTATTATAAATAAGGCCATAAAAGAAGCTGAAGAAATTGCATTAAGGGCTAAAGACACTGGATACAAGGAAGGCTTCAACCAAGGATTAGAAAGAGGAATGAAGCAAGGAATAAGCCAGGGCAATAAGAAGGGCTTGGAAAATGGATATCTTCAAGGAATAATAGATGCCCAAGATGAAGCCAATCAAATCAAGAGAAATGCTATGGATATCTTGGATAGGGCTGGGGATGAAGTTGAGAAGTATATGGCCGAAAATCAAAAACGAATCATAGATTTGGCTGTACAGATGGCGGAAAGTATCGTCCATTCTACTATAGATTCTTCATCTGAAAATCTAATGCAGTTGATTAAGCCAATTATTCAACAGTTTAGAAAGGTTGATTCTGTAATTATTACTTGCAATCCTCATAGTTATGATTACTTAAAGAAGAGCCTGTATCAACTGGAGAGGAAATATGAGGATATAAAATTCGTATTGTTTGAAGATGAGACCTTAGAGAAAAATGGATGCCTTATAGAAAATGAAAATCAAATAATAGATCTTCAGATTGGAAAACAGTTGAAGAATATTGTAGAAAAAATCAAAAATGTGGAGTGAAATATTTGATTAATATAGATTTTGATGAATATGAAAAAATAATAAAAAGTGAAGATCACTACACTAAACTAGGAAAGGTATCTCAAGTAATTGGACTGATTATAAGGGTCGAAGGACTTGAGGTATTTGTGGGAGAAGTTTGTGAAATAATTATAAATTCTTCTAATGAGCTTGTAATGGCTGAGGTGGTGGGTTTTGAGAACAAATCTGTACTACTGATGCCCTTAGGTGAGCTACAGGGTATAGGCCCTGGATGTTTGGTAAAGCCTACAGGACATTCTCTGAAGATCCAAATCAGTGATGATCTCTTGGGAAATACCCTTGATGGTCTTGGAAATCCTATAGATAAGGAAAGCTTAGGTGGAGGCCAGGAGTATGATGTAAATAGAGCTCCGCCTAATCCCTTCAGCAGGAGAAAGATAGCGGATGTTATGAGTACTGGTGTTAAGGCTATAGATGGTATCCTAACTTGTGGTGAAGGGCAGAGAATAGGTATATTTGCAGGTAGTGGTGTTGGTAAGAGTACTTTGATGGGCATGATTGCCAGATATTGTGAAGCTGATGTTATAGTTATAGGGCTTATAGGTGAGCGTGGTAGAGAGGTACTGGAGTTTATTGAGGGAGATTTGGGTCCTGATGGATACAAAAAATCAGTGGTTGTATGTGCTACTTCAGACCAGCCCCCATTAGTAAGACTTAAGGGCGCCTTTGTAGCAACTGCTATTGCTGAATACTTTAGGGACCAAGGCAAGAAGGTAGTCCTGATGATGGACTCTGTAACTAGGTTTGCAATGGCCCAGCGTGAGATAGGACTGGCTACTGGTGAGCCACCTACTACTAGGGGATATACTCCTTCTGTATTTGCCATGCTACCAAAGCTCCTTGAAAGAAGTGGTATGTCTGCTACAGGATCTATTACGGCTTTCTACACAGTTCTTGTAGAGGGTGATGATATGAACGAGCCTATAGCCGATGCTGTTCGTGGTATATTAGATGGTCATATACTCTTGTCTAGAAAAATTGCGGCACAAAATCATTTCCCTGCTATAGATGTACAAAATAGCGTAAGTAGGGTTATGAAGGAGATCGTAGACGATAATCACTACCTATTATCAGGTCAAGTCAAGGAGAACCTAGCTGTATATGAGAACTCCAAGGACCTAATAAATGTAGGGGCTTATAAGGCTGGTAGCAATCCTATTTTGGATAATGCTGTTAGGCTACACGGATCTATCAATGATTTCTTAAAGCAAGGAATCAATGAGAGATACAGCCAGGAAGAAACTTTGGAGATGCTTGAGGGCTTATTCAAATAATATAAGTAGGAGGATATAGAATGAGGGGATATAAATTTTCCTTGGAAAAGGTATTGGAGTGGAGAGAGAATAGTGAAAAAGATACAGCTAAAGTCTTTGCTTCCATACAAAATGAACTACAGTACCAACAAAATGGCCTGAATAGTTTAAGGCTAGAAGATGAAAACATAAAGAAGAAGATCCTAAGCCTTAACAATATAAACGAATTGAAACAACAATATCTTTTCAAACAATCAATAGAGGAAAAGATAGAAAGACAAATCCTGCTAATAGATGAAACAAGCAAAAAGCTAGAGAAACAAAGACTGGAGCTATTAGAAGCACAGAAAAACAGAAAAATCATGGAAAAATTAAAAGAAAAAGACTACAACACATATAGAGAAGATATATTGTATGAAGAACAAAAAGAACTAGATGAAATGGCAGTGCTGAAATTCGGTAAAACAGCTAACATATAGTGTCGATCCGTCATTTAAAGGAGGTGAAAACAATGGAGATAAATAGTGTACCAATAGTAAAAACACAAAACATTCCTGGTGGTAAGAGTACAAAAGCCCCTGAAGGTGGTGATGCATTTTCTCAGCTACTAGCTCAGATAACAGGTATAACAGATGGTGAGGAAATGGATATGTCATCTGATTTGATTGATTTAGTAGAGCCTATGCCTGAACTAATAGAAGAGGAAGAAGATAGCCTACTTTTCAACCCAATGAATATCCCTTGGATGCTGATGAATACTAGTCAAACTATAGATGCTAATCAAATTATTGATAGTGATCAGTTAGTGGTTGGTGGAGAAGGGGAGCTAGTAGAGTCTGTGGATATCCCTCTTATGGGTCAAGACTTAATCAGCAATATAGGAACATTGGAAGTGGCAAATGAGATACAGCCTCTAATAGCTGAAGGAGACTTGGAAGTAAATAATGCTAATGTGTTTGCCTTAGAACTGGAAAATGAAATTTTACTTGCAAGTGACTCTGATAAATCAGATATAAAAAAGGTAAATCTATCAGAATTCCCAATGGAAAATATCCATAAGGATTCAACTAAATCTGAGTCAACAGTAGCTAGACCTGAGTCCATATCTATTGATGAAGAGATAGGACCAAAGGAAGAGATAAGTTTTAAGGAAGTCGATGTAAAAGAAACAAAGAAGAATGAAGTTGACCTTACAGGGGATCATATCCAAGGATTTAGATTGGAAAAGACTAGTACAAATGAAATCAAGCAAGAACCTATTGTACAAGGAAATATAGACTTTGATGAAAATATTCAAAGGGTAAATGATACTATTATTGAATTAATCGACGTAAAATCCGAGGGAGAAAATTCTTCTATGAAGGTAAAACTATATCCAGAGGAACTAGGATCAGTTGATGTGACCTTGGAAATGGAAGAAGGAAAGTTAATAGCCAGGATATTGGTTGAAAATGAGCAGGTTAGAGAATTATTCAACAATCATATAAGCCAGCTTAACGACAAGCTTGCAAAACAAGATATCAGCATAGAGAAAGTACATGTTGACCTAAACTTCGACTCAAACAATCAACCAGGTTCAAGCAACAACCAAAGCAAGAAGAAGAATCCTTTTGCAAGTAGTAATAGGACCATATCAACAAGCGGTATAAGAGAATCTATTACTAGTGAAGAGCAAAGGCACATCTCAGGTGCAAGTGGACTAAATATATTGGCTTAAAGGAGGTAAGAAGATGGAAATAAGAAATTATACAGCACATTCCAATCATATATCAACTGACAATCCAT
>CAYOFC010000062.1:0-7873 GCA_964403265.1 uncultured Tissierella sp.
AAAGCATCAAATTTAGAGAAACAGGAGATATTATATATTTCCTATTTCTCTTTTTTAGTTCATACTTTCATCACAAATATATGATATAATAAACAGGATAAAGGTTTTAAGGGGGAGAGTAATGAAGCTAGAACTTTTTGATTTTGTAGATGAAACTTTAGATATATTAGATCAAGATTCAGAGAAAATAAATAATGTAGCACTAGAGCTAGAGAAGTTCTTTAATGATAGTTTTTTTATAAAGGATCATTTTTTAAATGTAAATTATAGAATTAAGTCAGCTGAAAGTTTAAAGGAGAAAATACTTAGATACAACTTCTATGTTAAGTATGAAACACCTCAGAACTTATTGAGGGACCTATCGGACTTAATAGGTTTTAGGATTGAGTGTAGATTTGTAGAAGATGAAAAAGCCATATATAGGGACATACTTGAATTGTTTGATACAGAGGAAGAGGATGGCTACTATTCCAATCATTTGAACTCAGCAATCTTACTAAAGTTAGATGATAAACAGCCTCAAAAACAAAAAAATGGATTTGAAATATATAAAATTGATGGAAAGTATAAAAAAGATGATATAGAGATTAATTTTGAGTTACAAATCAAATCCTTGGTAAATGTATTCTGGGGTGAGATTGATCATAGAGTATTGTACAAGAATTTTAACTATATGTTAACAGAGGATTTTTTCAGGGATATAATGTCATCTATAAAAGACAATCTAACCATGATAGATAGACAGCTGATGCTTTTATTCAACCACTTAGGGGAGATGGATACCAGTGATGTAGTCAAGAAAGAAGCTCAATTAAAGGCACTTGTGTCCAAGATTACTCATGATATATATATAACAAAAGTACGCCAAGAGCTGGGCTTTGTAATTGATTTCAAAAAATCTATCGATGTAATAGTGAATTATTTATTTATGAAGGGCGAACATGAGGATAAAACTAGTTATAGTAAAAACTTCATTAGGATACTCAATAGATTAGACGAAATAGGTAGCAATGATATGAATTTTAACCAATATATAGACTTTGAACGAGAGGTATTTTTTAATGACTCATTTACCAGAAAGATAGGTTCCAAGATATTAGATGTAATCAATAAGGATTTCAGATGGAATCTATTATTTAAGATTATATTTGAAGTTGAAAAAGGTAGCAATGCAGAAGATTTTGAAGGTTTTATAATATATCTTAGGTTTTTGTACCATAAAGGTATCTTAGAAGCATTAAAAGATAAGGAAATTGACCTTATCTACAAAGAAGTCATAGTCCATACAATCCTAGATGCCATAGCTAATAGTTTCAATAAGGAAATAGATATCGATTTTATTACTGAATGTAGTGTTAGTAAATTAATCAGCCTTATAAAGGATTTATTGAAGGAAATAAAAACCTATGAGGACTGGGATAAGCAAAAAGAGGATATAATATCAAAAATATATAATAATGGATTTTAAAATATTTAATATTGTCATACCGAGTGTAAGGAGAAATTTGACGGAAAAAATGTCATTCTGAGCCCAGAATGACATTTTTTATTGAAATAATTTTATATTTTTTTAAATAGTGATTACAATCACTGCATATTTTACAGCTTCACTATATAATGAGGTCAAGAAGATTAAATAATACTTATTTTTATATATATTAAGGGGAGGATTTTAATGAAACAGTGGAATGACTTTAAAATGGGTGATTGGTCCAAAGAAGTAAATGTACGTGATTTTATACAGTTAAACTACACTCCTTACGAGGGTGACTCTGAGTTTTTAGCTGATGCAACAGAAAGAACTATGAATCTTTGGGGTAAAGCTGAAAAAATGGTAGAAAAAGAAATACTGGACAAGGAAATAGAGATTTGTACTAGGGCTTTTTCTGGCATATCCAACCAAGAACCAGGATATCTTGATAGGGATAATGAATTAATAGTTGGTTTCCAAACAGATAAGCCACTTAAGAGAATAGTAAATCCATACGGCGGATATAGAATGGTAAGAAACTCTTTAGATGCTTATGGTGCAGAAATGGACGATACTTTAGAAAAACATTTCAAAGAGTTTAGAAAGACACATAATGATGGCGTATTTGATGCATATACTGAAGATATGAGAAAAGCCAGAACAGTGGGTTTACTTACTGGATTACCAGATGCTTATGGTAGGGGACGTATTATAGGTGATTATAGAAGAATAGCTCTATACGGAATTGATTTTTTAAAGGCAGAAAAAATCAAAGATAAAGAAAGTATCAAAGGCAGAGCTACAGAAGATATTATTAGATTTAGAGAAGAAGTTTCAGAGCAAATCAGGGCTTTAGATGAAATAAAGGCAATGGCAGCTTCCTATGGTTTTGATATATCTGGCCCAGCAAAAAATGCTCAAGAAGCGATTCAATTCTTATATTTTGGGTATTTAGCAGCTATAAAAGAAAACAATGGTGCTGCAATGTCACTAGGTAGAAACACTACTTTCTTAGATATATATATTGAAAGAGATTTACAAAAGGGAATATTAACAGAAGAAGAAGCACAAGAATTAATTGATCAATTCGTAATCAAATTAAGATTAGCAAGACATTTAAGAACCCCTGACTACAATGAACTATTTGCAGGTGATCCAAACTGGATTACAGAGTCAATAGGTGGTATGGGCCAAGATGGAAGAACCTTAGTAACTAAATCAGCATTTAGATTTTTACACACATTAACTACTCTTTCACCAGCTCCAGAACCAAATATGACTGTACTTTGGTCAACAAGCTTACCTGAAGGATTCAAAAAATATTGTTCAGAGATGACTACTAAATCGGGTTCCATACAATATGAGAATGATGATCTTATGAGACCTATTTATGGCGATGATTATGCAATAGCATGTTGTGTATCAGCTATGAGAGTAGGTAAAGAAATGCAATTCTTCGGTGCTAGGGCCAATCTTGCTAAAGCATTATTATATGCAATTAATGGTGCGGTTGATGAAAAGAAAAAGAATAGAGACGGCTCTTTAATACAAGTATTTGACGACATAGAGAGAATCGATGATGAAGTCTTAGATTATGATAAAGTAATGGCTAACTACACAAAGGTAGTAGAAGAGTTGGCGGTATTATATGTAGATACAATGAACTCTATCCACTACATGCATGATAAATATGCATATGAAAAAGGACAAATGGCATTACATGATATACATGTTCATAGATACATGGCATTTGGAGTAGCAGGTCTTTCAATAGTAGCAGACAGTTTAAGTGCTATAAAATATGCTAAGGTTAGACCAATAAGAGATGAAAATGGTATAGCTATAGATTTTGAAATAGAGGGAGATTTTCCTAAATACGGTAATGATGATGACAGAGTAGACCAAATAGCAATAGATATAGTTACTCATTTTAGTAATGAACTAAAAAAGACTCCAACATATAAAGATGCAGAGCATACACTATCAGTTCTTACGATTACATCAAATGTTGTATATGGTAAGAAAACAGGTTCAACACCTGATGGAAGAAAAGCTGGAGAGCCATTTGCACCAGGAGCAAACCCAATGCACGGTAGAGACGAAAATGGAGCATTAGCTTCACTGAACTCAGTTGCAAAACTTCCATATGACAATATATGTAAGGACGGTATATCAAATACACTTTCTATGGTACCTTCATCACTAGGAAGAAGTAAAGAAGATAGAATTAATAACCTAGTAGGAATAATGGATGGATATTTTGGCCAAGAAGCATTCCACCTAAATGTGAATGTATTAGATAGAGAGTTATTAATAGATGCAATGAACAATCCTGAGAAGTATCCAACATTAACAATTAGAGTTTCTGGATATGCGGTACATTTCAATAGACTAACAAAAGAGCAGCAGTTAGAGGTAATAAATAGAACATTCCACGAGAGAGTATAAGAAAGGTGATTATAATGACTGTAGGAAGATTACATTCAATAGAGACAATGGGACTAGTAGATGGTCCTGGAATAAGAACAGTGTTTTTCCTGCAAGGTTGTCCTTTAAGATGTGCTTATTGTCACAATCCTGACAGTCAAACCATGTTCTCTAGGGATCATATAAGTCCTGAAGAAGTACTAAAAACATCTTTAAGATACAAACCATACTACAATAGTTCAGGGGGAGGGGTTACCTTCTCTGGTGGAGAGCCACTATTGCAAGGGGAGTTTTTAGTAGAAACACTAAAACTTTTGAAAGAAGCAGGGATAAATACAGCAATAGATACTAGTGGTTATGGTGACGAAAGATACTATAAAGAAATATTAAAATTAGTAGATGTGGTAATTTTAGATATAAAGCACTTTAATAATGAAGGCTATAAATCCTTAACTGGAAAGTCTAAACAGAAATTTAATAAATTTCTATCCTATTTAAATGATTTTCATGGTACAATATGGTTAAGACATGTAATGGTTCCATCTATTACGGACAATGAAGAAAGTATATATAGTCTGTTTAATGAAATCTCTTATTTGGCAAATAAGATAGATAGGTTTGAAATATTACCCTATCACAAATTAGGAATCGAAAAGTATGAAGCACTGAATATGGATTACAAATTAAATGGTGTTCCAGAGATGGATAAAGAGAAAGCCAAAGAGTATGAGAAACTAATAAATAGACTACTTGATGGAGAAAGAGAAAAAACTAGAATTACTAAAGAAATCATATAATATAATGGAACCAGCGTAATTAATAGAAGCCTAGTGCTTCTATTAATTGCGTTTTATTATTTTATGTCTATACTATATGTGAGGTGATTGATATAAAAAATTGTATTATATGCAATAGACACTGTGTAGAATGCAAGGGCAAATCATGTTTGCACAATATACCTTTATTATCTAGCTTAAATGATGAGGAAAGTCAGAAAATATCCGAGGGAGTAGTCACTAAGGAGTTCAAAAAAGGAGATCTTATCTTTAGAACTGGCGATAAGGCAGATAGATTATATATAGTATGTGAAGGCAAGATGAAGGTTTTTAAGTATCTTTCCGATGGTAGAGAGCAAATATTATATATTTATGGGGCTGGGGATTTTGTAGGAGGATTTAACCTACTAAAAGAAGATGAATATTTATATAATGGTGTGGCTCTAGAAGATACAGTAGTAAGCACATTGAGTAAGAAGAACTTCGATGAGGTTATAATAAATAACCCTACCATCACTATGAAAGTATTGGAGCAAGCATATGAACGCATTAGATGGGCAGAAGATTTGGTAGGTAGATTGTCTAATACCAATACGGACGTAAAAGTAGCAAGTCTACTTTTAAGATTAGAAGATGATTTTGGAACAAGAAAAGGTAATGAAATCATTTTGAATTTAACTATTAATAGAGAAGAAATGGGAAGCTATGCAGGTATATCTAGGGAGACCATGACTAGAAAACTAGGATTTTTTAAGGAACTTGGAATAATAGATTTTGAAGGAAATAAGGTAATTATTATAAAAGATGAAGAAAGACTAAAAGAAATGCTCTAAAGGGACTGCCCTTAGAGCATTTCTTGTAATATATATGTAACTTATGGTAGTTATAATTAATGTATAATTTGGGTAAATATATATTATATAGGAGGTGGATGGAATGAAGTTTTTAAATAGATTTAAGTCAATATTTTTAGGCCTGAGACAAAGCGTTAGAAGATTCCCCATAACAATAGGAATTTCCGCTATATTAACTATTTCGCTTATATATTTTAATGAAAATTATTCTGATATGTCCACATTGATTAAGGACAATCTAGTACGTTTTAATATGATACTTGGAATGGGAATACTACTCTCCCTATCTATAGATTTGTTGAAGGAAAATTTCTTCAAAGAGGATAAAGTTAAAGGCATATTATCTCATCTAATAGGAATAGGTATATTGGTATTTTATTATATTTTTTTATTAAAGGATTTTGATTTTGTCCCAATGACAAGGTATGTAGCTAGTATGATATTTTTACTGCTGGTATTCTTTTATATACCAGTTGTAGGAAGTAAGGATAAGAATTATGAATATCGAGTCATAGAGGTATTTGGCAATTTCTTTGAAACAGCTATTTATTCTATGGTATTGTTATTTGGTATATTTATTATTTTCTTTACAATAAATGGTCTGTTTGATGTAAATATAGATGATAAATATTTTCTATATGTATTTTTGGTAATATTCTTTATCTTTGCCGTATCCTTCTTCTTATCTAAGCTACCTAAAGAGGGAGATAGATTGGACAATAAGCAGTTTTCAGGATCCATGAGAGTACTTCTGACATATATAGTTATACCTTTAATAACTATATATACAATTATACTCTATGTATATTTTGCAAAGATACTCATTACTTGGCAGTGGCCAAAGGGTCTAGTATCTCATTTAGTAGTCTGGTATACAGCATTAAGTATAGGTGTTATATTTTTAGTTACTCCATTAATAGAAAGTGACAAAATAAGTAGGTATTTTAAAGAGTTATTCCCTAAATTTGTACTAGCAATTCTATTGATGATGTTTGTATCCATTGGACAAAGGATTAACCAATATGGTATTACGGAAAATAGATACTATATATTAGTACTAGGCCTATGGATAAGCTTGATAATGATATATTTTAGTATTAAAAAACCATTAAAAAATATTATCATTCCTATATCATTATCCCTAGTTGTTCTAAATTCAGTAGTTGGACCTTTAAGCAGCTACTCGGTATCTAAATATAGTCAAAATAAAAGATTAAATTATATATTAGATAGCAACTCCATGATTTCAGAGGGTAATATAGTTAAAAACCCTGACCTAGCAAGTGAATATCAAAGAGAAGTCAGCAATATATTAAATTATTTTGATAGATATCATGATTTGGATGATGTGAATGTGTTAAATGATGATTTTAAAACTTCAGATATGCTAGATGTATTTGGATTTAAATATGAGCCAAATATCTGGGGTGTTCCTTCTAATGAAAGATACTTTTATTATGGTTCTCAAATCATGGATTATCCTATAGATTTAGCAGGATACCAGCACTATATTCAAATCAGTCCATGGAATGATAATAGTTTTGAGATTGGAGATTTGACTCTTACAACTAATAGAGATAGTTATATTTTGATAATTGAAGGAAATGGTGAGAAGCTTATTGAAATCGACACAAGGGATATAGCTTTAGAGATAGTTGATGGTTTTGACGAAGATTCAGAGCTTGAAAGATATCAAATAGATCTTGATAAGATGAGTTATGTATTAGAGGAAAATGGAACTAGAATCAAATTCATCTTTACTAATATTTCAGGTGCCGAAGTGGATAATAATCTTGAGTTTAAGAGTTTAGAGTATATAATATTAATAGGTGAAGTAAACAATTAAAAAATGAATGAAAGGATGATTGTGTGAAGGAGATATATTTAGCTGGTGGTTGTTTCTGGGGAGTAGAAGAATATATGTCTAGAATTGATGGTATAGTAGATACTGAAGTAGGATATGCCAATGGCCATAGGAATAATCCAAGCTATGAACAAGTCTGTACAGGAACCACAGGTCACTCTGAAACCACCTATATAAAATATGATGAGAATATAATTTCTCTAGAAACAGTATTAAACAGATTCTGGAAGATAATTGATCCAACCTTGCTCAATAGACAGGGTGGAGATATAGGTAATCAATATAGGACTGGTATCTACTATCTAGATAAGGAAGATCTACCAATTATAAATAAAACATTAGAAGAACAAAAAAGCAAATACAACAATCCTATAGTGACTGAGATAATGGCCTTATCAGTATTCTTCCCAGCAGAGGAATACCATCAGGATTATCTTAAGAAAAACCCTGGTGGTTACTGCCATATAGATATGAGTATTTA
>CAYOFC010000063.1:0-7798 GCA_964403265.1 uncultured Tissierella sp.
TAATCAAGCTACTAAAGAAATAAACGAAGTTATATTAGCTACTCATAATAGTTCGATTCAGATTGGTGAGGCTAGCAATGTAATTGCATCTATTGCTAATCAGACCAATTTGCTAGCTCTTAATGCGGCCATTGAAGCAGCTAGGGCGGGAGAGGCCGGTAGGGGATTTGCAGTAGTTGCCGATGAAATAAGAAAGCTTGCAGAGCAATCAGCTGTATCAACTCAGTCAATAAACAATATAGTTAAGGAACTTCAAAATAATGCTGAATACGCTGTTAAGACCATGGAAAGAATGGAGATTGTTGTAAGAGAGCAAACCATGCGTGTCAATAGCAGTAAAGAAAAGTACTTATTAATAGATGAAGCTATGGAAGATGAAAATAAATCCGTTACTGTGCTATATGATTTAGGCAAGGAAATGGAAGAGATGAAGGAGGAAATCCTAGATATTATGCAAAGTCTAACAGCTATTGCTGAGGAAAACTCTGCTTCTACAGAACAAGCATCTGCCTCTATGGAAGAACAAACAGCATCTATGGAGCAAATAGCTGGTTCAAGTGAAAACTTAGCTTTGCTAGCACAAAGTTTGCAATCTATCATTCAAAAATTTAAAGTATAAGAAAAAATAAAAACCCAAGATTCTTTCACAGAAAGATTTTTGGGTTTGTTTGTGATTTAATTGATTACAATAAAGAATCTTCTAATTTACTTATATCTAGTATTTTGACCTTATTTTTGTAAAAATCGATAATTTTTTCTTCTTTCATATTGACTAATTCTCGTGATAGCGATGGTCTTGGGATATTAAGAAGTTCAGCCATTTTTTTTCTGCTATATGGCAAAGTAATAATTAATGATTTTTGCCTATTGTATTCCAGAAGTAGTATATTTGCTATTTTTTTTCTCAGTGAGTCATAGGATAGATTTGTCAATCTATTATTTAGCATCAATATCCTATTTGATAGAACACCCATGAAATTGTGAATCACTGCTGGATTATTAGCCATCATATTTACAATATCTTGCCTTTTTATATACATTATTTCAGAGTTATCTGAGGATATTATGGTTGCAGGGTAGAGATGCTTTTCTGAGAATACTAGGGCTTCACCGAAAACGTCCCCAGCTGAAAAATGATTGATAGTTACAATTTTCCCAGATGGAAATGGTTTGTGTATTTCTATATTCCCTGAAAGAATTATACCTAGACTGTGACAGTCATCATTTTCTATTGCAATTACTTCATCTTTTTCATAGTTTTTAATTGTATATATTAATGAATTCATAATATTTTCTACTTCAGATTCTTCAAGTTTTCTAAATAAAACGGACTGTGACAAGCTTTCGATGTGATTAATCATTTTATTCACTCCTAAAATTAGTTCAATCTTAGATTATCATACTTTGGAATTTAGTACAATTTTAAAATTTAATTGAAATTAGTTTTAGAGTAAAACTTTTGGGTATGTATATGTCGTATCTTATATACTTCTGGAAGGAGTTATAAAAATGAATAAGATTCTGTTAATTAACAGATTAAACCCTCAGGATTTTACTGAAAAAAAGAAGAAAATTTGTTTTATTATTGGTGGGATGAATCTTCCCATAGTAGAAAGTAGATTGATGGATGTTTTAAAGAAATCAGACATATTACAAGTAGGTGATATCCTTTATAAATATAATGGAATAGAGTTAAATATTACAACTCAGCAGGTTCCAATAATTGTAAGGCTACTTTCCAAAAATAATATAGACATTTATGGCATTTATGAAGTATATGATCCTGAATTATAATACATAGTTAAAATATGAGGCCCTATGGATGAGATATATCTATCTCATCTATTTTCACTTTCCTTTAAATATATGGGAAGTTTTATTTTGTTCCCTTCTGCATATAGATATTTAGAGGGGAGTGGTATATTTGAAACACAAGTCTATAGATAATTATGTGCTTATAATAGTTATTATTTTGTTTTCTTTAGGTATTGTAGTTCATATAAAAAATATTTCAGCTTTAGACTCCTTAATTACTTCTTCAAAACGGAATAAAGAAAACCTCACGATTTTAATAGAGGTGGATAGGAAGAAGTTATATCTAATAGATAGGGAAGATGAAAAGATTTTAGATACATATACTATTGCATCTGGTAAGCCATCATCTCCTACGCCACTAGGAAGTTTTACTATAGTTAAAAAGGCACATTGGGGTGAGGGTTTTGGTTCAAGATGGATGGGTCTTGATGTTCCTTGGGGAATATATGGAATCCACGGCACCAACCAGCCTGGCTCTATAGGAGCTAATGTATCGGCAGGATGTGTTAGGATGAAAAACCCTGATGTGGAGGACCTATATGATAGGGTTCCTTTAAATACACCTGTTGTCATTATGAATGGTGAATTTGGTCCATTTGGACAAGGGTTTAGGACGCTGAGGCCTGGCGATGTAGGGTCGGATGTATTGGAGGTTCAAAAAAGATTATCAAGATTAGGATATTATGATTCTTATCTTGATGGAATATATGGTGAAGGAATGAAGAAAGCCCTTATGGATTTTTTAAAGGATAATGATATTCCTTTAACTGACAAAATAAGCTATAACATCTATAAGGAATTGGGAATTATATTAATGGATTAGTTATTAAATAATAAGAAGATAGGTCAATTGACCTATCTTCTTATTGTTTATAGATTTGTTCCACTAGGTGGTTGTTGACTACCAGCCATATTTTGTTGTGCCATTCTAACTAAGTTTTTAGTCATGTATCCACCAACATATCCATTTTGTCTGGATGGTAGATTACCCTTATCTAATGTATCGTAGTTAGCCATTCCTAATTCATTTGCTATTTCTAATTTCATTTGGTTTAGAGCTTGACGAGCCTCCGGTACCACTATTTTATTACTATTATTATTGTTATTTGTCATTTTAAATCTCCTTTCAAATTTATTTTGTTAATAATTTTGTCTAATAGTATTATGTGTAAATGTTTTATTAATAATCATGTAAAAAAATGAACAATTAACATTAGATGGAATCTAATCCGAAATATTGAAGTTTTTTTTAATTTTTTATAAGGCAGGCACTTGGTATAATATTTAAGTTTTAATAAGTTGATTAAAAGTTTATTTTTTGGTATTATATTATATATTATGGGTAATAATGGTACAGGCGACTTTAAAAGTCCAAACTATACAAAGGAGGAATTTGAATGAACGCAATGACACAAGATAATTTAAGATCAGCATTCGGTGGGGAAAGTATGGCGCATATGAGATACAGAATTTGGGGTGAAAAAGCAACAAAAGAGGGTTTCCCAACAGTTGCAAGATTATTCTTAGCTACTTCAGATGCTGAGGAAGTACATGCTACATTACACTTCAATGCAATGAAAGATATTAAAGGTGATTATCCAGTGACATCCATGGCTGGCTTTGGCCTAACTAGTACTTCAGATAATCTTCAAGGTGCTATAGATGGAGAAGTTTTTGAATATACTCAAATGTACCCTGCTTACATAGCGGTAGCAGAAATGCAAGAGGAAAAAGCTGCAGTTAGATCAATGAAATATGCTATAGAAGCTGAAAAAGTTCATGCTCAATTATTTGGTGTAGCCAAAGAAGCAGTTGACCAAGGAAATGACTTAGAGGCGAAAAATATTTTACTATGTCCAATTTGTGGATTTGTTTCTCTAACAGGAGAAGAGGACAATTGTCCATTATGTAATGCAAAAAAAGAATTATTTATAGCTTATTAAAAAAGACACCAGATGGTGTCTTTTTTTTAGGAAAACATTTTTATACACTAAATTTTAATAGAATAATTGGAGGTAGGAAATGTATATTGAAAAAGTAACTTTACAACTAGAAACAGGGCTTCATGCAAGACCAGCATCGGCATTAGCTAAAGAGGCTTCAAGATATTCTTCTGATATAAAATTAGTGAGAGATGGAGAAGAGTTCAACGCCAAAAGCATTATGGGGCTATTGAGCCTAAGTGCTGCAAAAGGAGATGTTTTCATAATAAAAGCAGAAGGTGAAGATGCTAAGGAAGCAGTAGAAGGTATCAAATACATAATTTCAATGAGAAGCTTAAGTTAAGATAAATAAACGACAATAAATTCCATTTAGATAAAATATATATTGGTTAAAATTTAGCTTAATAGGAATAATAAAGATAGATTAAATTAGGAGGTTTTGATGTGAATTTAAGACTCTTTATTATTGCTGTTATACCAGCAATCGTATTCATGTTTGCTGTATATTTGACCGATAAATCAGATAGGGAACCTACTAAGCTACTCTTGCTTACATATCTATTTGGGGCATTAGCAGTTATTCCTTCTATAGTTGTAGAGGAAGTACTTGTTAGACTTAATATATTTTCTGGAGTTTTTCAAGCAGCATTTAATGCATTTATAGTAGCGGCTATGACGGAGGAGTATTTTAAGCGGCTTGTAATACTTAAATTGCCATTTAGAACTAGTTATTTCAACGAAAAATTAGATGGGATAGTATATGGTGTATTTGCACATTTGGGATTTGCAACTGTTGAAAATATTATTTATGTTGTATTTACCTATACTAATAATCCTTTCATAGGTTTATACAGGGGGATATTTTCTGTACCTGCCCACGGTGTATTTGGTATAACAATGGGATACTACCTGTCATTATCAAGATTTGATAATGATAAGAAGAGGAAGGCTGTCAATATGCGAAAATCTTTTACAGTCCCTTTGTTATTACATGGATTGTTTGATTTTATATTGATGGCAAATATTCCTGAATTGACACTTTTATTTGTTCCATATGTAGTCTTTCTATGGTGGGTCAATCAAAGGAAGCTTTCAAGATTCGTCTTTGATTCCAGATCTAGAATAACTAGGAAAAAAGAATAGTCATTCTTAAGAATGTATTGAATTTAACTTTCTTAAAGTATAGAATAAAAGAGGATTAATAATAAATTATGAATTAGGTGTGAATATGAAGAAAAGATTTTTTTATACAATATCATTGTTGATTATACTATCTGTTATAGTATTCAAAGGATTAAACCAAGCTAATATGCAGGTAGAAGATAGTATTGCTGATACCATAGTGGAACCCTCCTATGAGGCTGAGGCTGAAATAGCCCCAGATATAATAACTGAGCCAAGATTAATAGATATAGATATTTTAGCTGTAGGAGATGTAATGTTCCATATGCCTCAAATTAGTTCAGCCCAAATTGGCCTAGATGAATATGACTTTAATCCAGTATTCAAACATGTAAGAAAATATATAGAAGATGTTGACTTGGCTCTCTTAAATTATGAGACTGTTACATTGGGACATAGGGACTACTCAGGCTTTCCTAGATTTAATAGTCCGATTGAGACGGTGGAAGCATTAAAGGATACTGGGTTCGATATTTTTTCAACTGCCAACAATCATAGTCTGGATCAAGGAAGTGCAGGTATAATTTCTACTATTGAATCCATAAAGGAACAAGGATTAATTCATGTTGGGACAAATATGGACAAGAATTTAGACCCATTAATAGTAGATGTGGATGGTATTAGGGTGGGGATTTTATCCTATACATATGGGTTGAATGGGCTTGATTCACTATTGACCAAAGAGGAACTATCCTACATGGTAAACTTAATCGATGAAGAAAAAATTCAAGAGGAAATCCGATCCCTTAAAGATAGTAAGGTGGACATAATCCTATCTTATATACATTGGGGAAATGAATATAATCCTGCCCCATCTGATTATCAAATCAAGCTAGGGAGAAACTTAGTAGAATGGGGGGTAAATATTGTACTAGGAAGTCATCCACATGTAGTACAAAAATCAGAAGTAATTAGATTAGATGGAAAAGATAATATTATAGTTTATTCCATGGGAAATTTTTTGTCTAATCAAAGGGAGATAACTATGGGAAATCCCTATACAGAAGATGGAGTAATGATTAAGATCAATATAGAGAAAGACCTAGATTTAGGGGAAACAATCATAAAAGAAATTGAATATATTCCTACATGGGTTCATAGATATGGAGGGGGAGGAAAGTACAATTATGAGATACTTCCCTCAGAAGACGCGTTAATGGGAAATCTTGAAATAACACTAGATTCTAGTATAATAAAGAGGATTGATAAATCCTATAATGATGTTAAGGATGTGTACGGAATAGATTAAAGAAAGTATAAAATAATATATTAGGATTATTCTATACTTTTTTTATAAGGCAAATATCTGAATTTAACATAAAATGTAAATATATTATGAAAAACTTTTAATAATAAGGGTTTTATTATATAATATAAGATGAATTTGTTTTTAAATAATATTAAAGGGTGTGATATCCTTGCAAGACCTATACAACATATTTTCAAATGTTAGGATACGAGATGTAATCGATATCCTAATTGTAGCAGTTGTATTATATAAACTACTTAGTATAATTAAGGAAACTAGGGCGGAGCAACTTACAAAGGGTATAGTTGTCTTACTTGTCTTGACCAAATTAAGTGAATGGGCAAAGTTTTATACTATCAATTGGATATTAGATAATGCTATGACCGTAGGGACATTGGCTATACTAATAGTTTTTCAACCAGAGTTAAGACGTGGACTAGAGTACATAGGAAGAAGTAGCTTCCTAAAGAAATCCTTAATTGAAATAAGAGGAGAAAATCTATCTAAAGTAGTTGAAGAAATAGTAGATGCTGTTGCCTCCTTATCAAGACAAAAAATAGGGGCCCTAATAGTATTGGAAAAACAAACAGGGCTTAATGAAGTAGCTGAAACAGGTACAAGGATTAATGGATTGGTATCAAGTGATTTACTTATAAATATATTTATTCCTAATACACCCTTACATGACGGTGCTGTAATTATCAAGGAGGATAAAATAAAAGCCGCCGCTTGTTTTTTACCCCTAACTGACAGTTCAAATATTAGTAAAGAGCTAGGAACTAGGCATAGGGCTGCTATTGGTATATCAGAAAGGTCAGATAGTCTTTCGATTATCGTATCAGAAGAAACAGGGTCTATTTCAATTGCGGAAAATGGGACTATTGCCAGATATTTAGATACCCAGACCCTAAGGCAGATTCTTACTGATATGTATAATCCAGATGAAGACAAACAAACTTTTATAACAAAATGGAGGCTAAAAAATGGACAAGGGAAAGAGTAATTTAACTCCCAAAATACTTTCTGTGATTATAGCAATTATTTTGTGGAGCTATGTAATGGGAAAAGAAAATCCAGAATGGCCAAGGGAATATAGAAATGTAAGTGTGGAATTTATAAATACCGATGCTTTAGATAGACAAAATCTAGTTATTATGGATCCACAGGATGTCAAAATAAACGTAAGTGTCACTGGAAGAAAATCGGATATGGGTGATTTCACCGCAGCTAACAATATAGTAGCAAAACTAGATTTAAGTGGATATAGTGAAGGACAAAATAGAGTCCCTGTATTAGTAAGTTTAAAGGACAGTGCATCTACTGTGAGGATTACTGATTGGCAACCTAGTGATGTCCTGGTCTCTATAGATAAGCTAGTTCCAAAGGAAATCAGTGTAAATATCAGAACGGAAGGTGAAGTACCAGCTGATTATGTATTGGGGGATTTAATTGTAAAGCCCGAAACAATACTACTTAGGGGTCCAAGATCTTGGATTAACGAGGTAACAGAAGTATTCGCCGTTGTACAAATTGATGATAGAACTTCTACTACCAATATAACAGCACCGATTCAACTAAGGGATGGGCAAGGCAATGATGTAGTTGGCCT
>CAYOFC010000064.1:0-7593 GCA_964403265.1 uncultured Tissierella sp.
GCTTTTTTTAGGACATTTATTGGATAGTCCGAGCTGCCGCTTTTTAGGAAGTCTATATATTTATCTACTGCTGGTTCTCCTTCTTCTAGGATTTTCTTTGATAATGCTACTGCTGCTGAAAATCCTGTCGCATATTGGAATACATAGAAATTGTAGTAGAAATGAGGTATTCTTGCCCATTCTATTGCTATCTCATCATCTATTACCACATTTGTTCCATAATATAATTCATTTAATTCCCTATATTTATTACTCAAATAATCTGCTGTTAGTGCCCCACCATTCTCTAGATGCTCATTGATGATCATTTCAAATTCTGCAAACATTGTTTGTCTAAATACTGTACCTCTGAAACTTTCTAGATAGTGATTTAGAAGATAAATCTTTTCATTTTTATCCTTTACATTTTTAAGCATATGGTCCAAAAGTAGGGATTCATTTGCTGTTGATGCTACTTCTGCTAAAAATATACTATAATTACCATAAATTAAAGGTTGGTTCTTTCTTGTAAAGTAACTGTGTATTGAGTGGCCGACTTCATGGGCTACTGTAAATACATTATCTAAGGTGTCATGATAGTTTAATAATATATATGGTTTTGAATCGTAAGTACCACCTGAGTAGGCCCCTGATCTCTTTCCCTTGTTTTCATAGACATCTATCCATCTAGAGGTAAATCCCTCCTCAACCACATCTAGGTATTCTTTTCCAAGGGGTTCTAAGGCTTTCTTAATCAACTCAAGCCCTTCTTCATATGGTATGTTAAAGTCAACATCTTTGACCATTGGAGTATAGATATCATACATATGAAGCTCCTCTAGGCCAAGGGCTCTTTTTCTTATTTCCATATATTTGTACATTGTATCCAAGTTATCATGTACTGCCTTAATTAAATTATCATACACAGTCAATGGAATATTGTTATTATCAAGACTAGCTTCCCTTGTGTTTTTGTAGTTTCTAATAGAAGCATTAAATATATTTTTCTTTAAATCCCCATCTAGTGTTGCTGCAAATGTATTTTTTAAACCTTCATATACGCCATAGAAGTTCTCAAATGCATTTTTTCTTACCATCCTATCCTTTGATTCCATAAAAGGTATGAAATTTCCATTTGTAATTTCTACGTCATTTCCATTTTCATCTTTAATAGTTGGGAATTTTATATCCGCATTACTAAGCATGGAAAATATCTTGGATGGAGCTGATGCAACTTCTCCATTTTGTGCAAGTATTGATTCTTCCCTTGCTGATAGTACATGGTCTTTCCTTCTTAGTATATTATCAAAATATTGATCATATAGTTTTAGTTCTGGTTTTTCTTCCATGTATCTCTTAATAGTTTCTTGGTCTAAGGTTAAAAGTTCTGGTTCAAAAAATGACGTATTTGAGCTAAATTTAACATAAAGAGTCCTTGCCCTAGCGGATAATGCTTGAGAATCACCTAATCTAGTGTCCTCGTCTAGTTTTAGGCTTGTATATGTGTAGACATTCATCATATTTCTAGAAACAGTCTCTAAGTCTTTTAAAGCCTCTAATAGACTATCACTACTTTTTGTAAAGACACCTTTATGTTTGGGAAACTCTTCTGCCAGTCTTCCAACATCTTTGAACTTATTTTCCCATGCCTCTACACTTTCAAATAAGGACTCCAGATCCCATTTATACTCCTCTGGAATATTCTCTCTTTCTTTTGACATAATAACTCCTCCCTAAAAATCAATATTATTTAAACCATGTATAAACAAATCTCTTGCTATAGGTGCTGCCCCTTGCCCCCCACTGGTTCCCGCTTCTTCCAATATTACTGCTATTGCTAAGCGAGGCTCATTTGCTGGTGCAAATCCTACAAACCAGCTATGGGAGTTCCCTGAGGGATTTTCAGCTGTCCCAGTTTTACCTGCTACTGTTACATTTTTTATTTTGGCATTTGTAGCTGTACCTGATGCAACTGTGTCAACCATCATATCCTTGATTTCATTTGCTATGGTAGGACCAGTTACTGTTGATATTACATCTGTAGTCATAGCCTTAGTGACTCTACCGTCTTTATTTATTATTTCCTTAACAAGGATTGGTTTGACCATTTCTCCATCATTAGCTATAGCTGATGCCATCATAGCCATATTCAGCGGTGTTGTAACTATTTTCCCTTGTCCTATAGCTGATGCAGCTATTTCTGTATCACCTACATTTCCCTTGTATGGAAAACTAGATTCCTTCACTGGTAGATCAAATTCTATCTTTCGATTAATCATAAACCGCTCTGCTACACTAGCTAATCTTTCTTTACCAATTTCTAATGATTTCTCACCGAAATAGGTGTTACAAGACTTGGTAAATGCATCATGTAAATTTATTTTACCATGAGCCCTTTCATTATAATCCTTAAGTATATACCCATCTATATTGGTACTACCTTCACATACATAATCTAAGTCTATATCCAATGATTCCATAGCACTTAGGGTAGTTATGATTTTAAATATTGAACCAGGTGTATATAATCCTTGAGTTGCCCTATTTAAAAATGGACTATCTGGACTTTCTGCTATCTCTTTCCAGCTATCCTTTAGATTGGATGTATTAAAATCAGGTAAGCTAACCATTGCATATACTTCCCCATTAGTTGGATTCATAAGCACAATAGAACCCTTTCTTCCATTTAAAAGATTTCTAGCTTTTTCCTGACTTCCATGATCTATTGTAAGCCTTAAATCATTACCCACTGAAGTCGGTAATACCAGGTTCTTCAATTCATTTATAGCTGCATTTTCACTAATATCCAATAGAAGATTATTGTATTCCAATTCCAATCCAGATTTGCCATATTCTCTATAGCTATAACCAATTACATGGCTATAGAGATTTCCATATTTATAATATCTAGTGTTTGTGCTTTCATTTTTCTCACTGTAGGCTAATACATTCCCATTCCTATCCATTATGGACCCACGGAGAACATTCTCTTCATTTATCCATAACCTTTTATTATAGGAATTGTTCTTTACTGATTCAGCCTTAAATACTTGAAAAAAGCTTAGATAGGCCACTAAGCCAACAAAAAGTATACAAAAACCTACTAAGACAAAAATAATTCGTTTGTTTTCTTTATTCATGGTCTATCCTCCACTCCATGTCCTCAGATGCTGCTTGAAGTATGCCTAAAGCAATAAAACTAGATACTATAGATGTACCACCATAGGCAACAAATGGTAGAGTAATACCAGTTAGTGGAATCACCTTTAGTACACCTCCAAGTATAATAAATGATTGAATCCCAAATAGTGCACTGATTCCTAATGCCAATATTTTATAAAAGTTGTTTGTTTGCCCCATTCCAATTTTGAATCCCCTATAGACTAGTAGGAGAAATAGCATGATAATACCTATGCCTGTAAATATCCCTAATTCTTCACATATTGCAGCAAAAATAAAATCATTAAAGGCCAAAGGTATAAAATGTGGATGGCCTAGACCTAATCCCTTACCAAAGAATCCTCCCTCAGCTATGGCAAATAGGGATTGGGTAATTTGATATCCTTTGTCATCTATATATCTCCATGGATCTATCCAGGTTTGAACTCTTACTCTAACATGGGCAAAGGCAAAGTAGGCAATGATTGCCCCTATGACTATTAGGCCAATATTGGTTAGGACTAACCTCCTATCCTCTTCATATATAAACTGCAATACAAAAAATATTCCATAGAATATCATGGCCATACCCAAATCTCTTTGTAGGAATAATAGTCCAATAAATGAGAACACAATGCCCATTAATATATATGAGGCATACTTAATCTCTTTAAACTTTTCGTATTGTGAATAATAGCATGCTAAAATAAATATTAAAATCAATTTTGTAACCTCAGCAGGCTGAAAGCTAAAACCAGCTATTCTAATCCAGTTGATTGCTCCATAGGTTCTTTTACCAAATAAAAATGTAATCAAAAATAAAAAATAAGCCCCACCTACGTATAAGTATATTAGCTTATCCAGCACCTTTAGATACTTAACAAGAAAATAGGATATATAAAAGAATAGAATTCCTATAGATAGCCACATTAGTTGTCTAATACCTGCTTCTGGGTCTATCCTATATATCATTATTATACCTATTGACATAAGCATAGTAGCTATTAAAAATATATAGTTGTCTCCTTTTGATAGCTTAAGCAACATATAATTTGATACATATACCAATAAAACCAAACCAATCCCTATAGCCAATATATATCTATCTAAATTATCCTTCTGATAAACAAATAATAAGGATAATGCCAGGATTTCATATAAAAATAATAGTATCCTCGGTGTCTTTCCACTTAATCTCCTACTTAGCATATCTATCACTATCCTTTATTTACAAATAAAAACTCAATACTTCCAACCCTAATTATGTCCCCGTTGTTCAATCCTATAGCATCATCAATAAGGTCCCCATTCAAATATGTACCATTTGAACTATTTAGGTCTTCTAAGAAATACCTGTCTTCATCTTCTATAATTTGAAAATGCTTCTTCGATACATAAGGGTCCTTGATGATTATGTCATTGTCCCCTCTTCTACCTAGGGATAATTCACCATCTATGCTGTAATGCTCATTTATCTTATATGGTAAGGAATCTTTACGATTAATCAATTTTAGATATGCATAATCGCCTGAACCTACAAAATCCATTCCTTTAATATCTAGATATATCAATCTAATAATACTAAAGATAAACATATAGATAATAATTATAAATATATACTTAAATAATAGGGATAATATATTAAACATTCTTCTTCCTCCAAATTTTACTATGATTAGATATTATCACAATCAGCTAACAAAGTGAATTATTTTAGCATAAGTATTTCAATCTAGAACGATATTTGATATTATTAGACTATACAGATTAGGAGGTGTCAGGTTTGAAAAAATTAACACGTTCAAGAAACAATAAGGTTTTTTCAGGAGTTTTTGCTGGACTAGGTGATTTTTTTGGTATTGATTCAACTATATTAAGAATAATTTATATTATTGTAGCTTTTTCTAATCCTTTTTATGCCCTAATAGTCTATGGTATAGCTTCCATTATCATACCAGAAGATGATGGTGCCATTTACGGTGACTCGGGTTACAACAATCAATCAAGGGACAATAGCGCTATGTTTGTAGGTGTTGGACTTATTGTTCTAGGTGCTGTATTAATAGCCAGAATGTATTTACCATCTTTCCATATAATGTTCCCTAATTTTAGGCAATTTATAAGGAGTATACGTGATTTTTGGCCAGTTTTATTGATTCTACTGGGAATCTTTGTTATATTTAATCAAAAGAAAAATTATTAATTGAGGTAAAAATGGATATAAATTTTAAATATAAGAGGCAAAAAATTGAATATACATCAGGATATATCTTTAAGGGTAACAATTATAGATGTTCATTAATAAAATATAAATCCCTGTATAAAAATCCCGCCCCAGGTACTGAAATAGTTGAGTTGTACAATTACCAGCCTAAGGGTGAAATAAGAGCTTCAACTATGATACTACACGGCCTAGGAAGTACCAATATCAAATTCTTGCTATGGCTTGGTCCTCATCTTGCTTCAGCTGGGGTTAATACTAGTATTTTGATTCTTCCAGGTAACTACACTAGAGTAGAGGATAAGTCTGTAAGTGGTCGCTCCTTTCTTTATCCCGATATATCACTTATGTATCAATTCTGGGAACATGCTGTAGTTGATGTTTTGACAGCTATTGATTTATTAGAAGATGAAGATCTTTGGAAGGATAATAGTCTGTTGATGGGATATTGCTTAGGTGGTATGATTAGTACTATTGTCTCAGCTTTAGATAATAGAATTGCCCATACCCTCTTTGTAACTACTGGAGGTAATATACCTAAGATAATGCACCAATCCCCTGCTACCTCATTTGTTAGGAGATTGTTTGCCAAGGATAATTTTAAGGCCGATGGCTTAGAGGATAAGGAGTTACTTTATAAGGAGTATGCAGAGCAATTTCCACTGGTAAACACTATGGAATTAGACCAACTATTAAATGATGAAAAAATACATCCCCTTTTCAAAATAGATCCCTTATCATATGCTCATTTTATAGATAAGAAAAAAGTAACCTTTATAGATGCGTTCTTTGACAGTACCTTGCCAATTGAATCTAGAAGTGATCTATATAAGTTGATGGAGGGTGCCAAAAGAAGAATTCTACCTATTTCTCATATAAACTGGTTACCTTTTAGCTATATTACTGCAAAATACATACTCCATAAGTTGGAGATCAATGATAAGATGGCAAAGAGGGCTTTACGAAAAAAAGAACGAATGCAGAACCCACTAGAAAAATAAAAGGCGGATTATATGGATAAGCTAAAAGACAAACTCAAAGGGTCTTATTTTATAGTAAATAAGATATATCTTTTTATTATATTCTTGTTTTTAACTGTCTCTGATTTTACCTTAGGTTTTATATATTTCTTTTTTTCAATTATTATTTATATATGGCGAACTCTTACTTCTAGGATTCCAATGGATGTAAATTGTGAAATTGATTTTGATACCTTTACCTATAAAGAAACTGAAGAAAAAGAGCTAAAGCTGGATCTATACTATCCTCCCAATAGGGTGAAAAGTAAATATCCCTTAATTTATTTTTGCCATGGTGGTGGGTGGATATCTGGCTTTAGAAATCAACCCAATAATGTATCTTGGTGTAAATATCTAGCTTCTAAAGGGTTTGTTGTATCTAGCATAGACTACAGGTATGGCTTCAACAACGATATGGATGATATACTAAGCGACTATACAGGAGGGCTTGAGTATTTAAAGAAGCATAGTGGGGAACTAGGTATAGATAAGGATAATATTGTATTGATGGGGCTATCTGCTGGAGGCCACTTGTCGCTACTTTACGCATCTTATAATACTTTTCTTGAAAACAAAAGTAAAATCCAAGGGATTAAAGCTGTCGTTGGCTACTATTCCCCCTCTAATTTAAAGGATATATTTGTCTCTGATAACAAATCATTGTTTGCAAGATTTGGGACAGCTAAGACCTTAAATGGACTTCCTGCTGAAATTGAAGAAATCTATGATTATTATTCACCTATCACTTGGGTTAGTGAGAGGATGCTCCCCACCCTACTGGTACATGGAAAATTAGATGATGTTGTACCCTTTGATTCTTCAGTGGAATTAGTCAAGAAACTTAAGAGTCTCAATGTTCCATGTGAGTTTTATGTCCATAAAAATGCTGGACATTCCTTTGATACAAGGCTGAAGGATTTAGTTACTATAAATATCTTGGAAAAAACTTTAAGATATTTAAGAAAATCAGTAATAGGAGATGTTAAATGAAAATAACAGATATAACACCTCAAAAGCAAAATGAGAGAGAAAATATATTTATAGATGATAAATTTGCCTTTGGGGTAAGTTCAGAGTTAAGATATAAATATGATTTGCATATAGGTAAGGAAATAACAGATGATTTTATAAATGATGTATTAAAGGCTGAAGAGCAAAACAAAGTCTTAAATCATGCATTTAATATATTATCCTATAGTCAAAATTCCAAAAAGG
>CAYOFC010000065.1:0-7592 GCA_964403265.1 uncultured Tissierella sp.
TATACTTTAACCCTAGCCATGTAACGGTGGCGACTCTCCTAAGGAGATTTCCGGTCTTATTTACTCTTGTTGGACAATTTCAATTCGACAGCTCTGGAGTGATTATTATATACATTCTTAATCCTGACTCTCACCATTTGTCAGTTCTCTGTCTTAAGTTTTTAAGTATTTTTGTCTCCGTCAAAACTTTTATTATTCTGATTTTTTTAATTAGTGTTTATCTTATATCTTTTCTTTTACTTTGTCAACACTTATTTTAAAAAATCATAGACGTACCAGTCCAAGTTATATTTCTTTTTTTATAAACTCTGTCATTTCAGTTGTTGTAAGAACTCCTTCATTATTATTAGCTATGTCTAATGTTCTATGTCCTGAATTTAATACCTTATTAATTGCCATCTCAATATTATCTGCCTCTTCTTTTAAATTAAAGGACAATCTAAGCATCATTGCCACTGATAAAATTGTAGCTATTGGATTAGCTATATCTTTTCCCGCTATATCTGGCGCTGAGCCATGGATAGGTTCAAATAATCCAACACCTGAAGATCCTAGACTAGCTGAAGGAAGCATTCCTATGGAGCCTGTTAACATGCTAATTTCATCCGATAATATGTCACCAAACATATTTGAAGTAAGAATTACATCAAATTGTTTTGGATCCCTTATAACTTGCATCGCTGCGTTATCCACGTACATATGATTCAATTCAACCTCTGGATAATCATGAGAACTTTCATTTACTACCCTCCTCCATAGCCTTGAACTTTCCAGTACATTTGATTTATCAACACTTGTTAGGCGTTTGTTTCTCTTCATTGCCATATCAAATCCAACCTTAGCGATTCTCCTTACTTCCATCTCACTATAGGCTTCAATATCGTAAGCAGTAGCTCCATTTTTGCTTTCCCTTATACCACTTTCTCCAAAATAAATGCCACCTGTTAGCTCTCTTACTACAAGAATATCAAAGCCTTCTCCTACTATTTCAGTTTTCAAGGGACAGGCATCTTCCAATGCCTTAAAAAGCATACCAGGCCTTAGGTTTGCAAATAGCCCCAGCTCCTTTCTTAGTCCCAAAATTGCCCTTTCAGGTCTTTTATCCCTAGGAAGCTCATCCCACTTGTTCCCACCTACGGAGCCAAGGAGGACGGCATCACTATTCTTACATACATCTATGGTCTCAATTGGTAGGGGTTCACCGTATTTGTCATAAGCGGATCCACCTGCCAGAACTTCTTTGAAATTAAAATTGTGATTGTACTTTTTTCCAATAATATCAAGAATTTCAATGGCAGATTCCACCACCTCAGGTCCAATACCGTCGCCCTTGACTACAGCTATATTAAATTCCATTTTATCCTTCCCCCTAAATCTTTGACTTTACGTAGTTTACAAGTCCTTCTTTTTGAATAATCCTTTGAATAAATTCTGGATATGGCTGGCCCTTATAGGTTTCACCTTTTGTAATATTATTGATTTCACCAGTTTCAAAATCTATCTCTACTTCATCCCCATCTTCTATTCCATTTGCAGCTCCAACACTTTCTATAATTGGTAGACCAATATTAAAGGAGTTTCTATAAAATATTCTTGCAAAACTCTCAGCAATTACACATGATATTCCAGAGCCTTTAATAGCAATCGGTGCATGTTCCCTAGATGAACCGCATCCAAAGTTTTTTTGCCCTACGATAATGTCCCCTGGTTTTACCTTAGTAGCAAACTCTTTATCTATGTCTTCCATACAGTGTTTTCTTAGTTCCGCTGGCTCTGCAGTACTTAGGTATCTGGCAGGAATTATAACATCAGTATCTATGTTGTCCCCATATTTAAAAACTCTTCCCCTTGACTTCATACTAATTCTCCTCCCCTAGCTTTTCTGGATTGTAAATATTACCTGCTACTGCAGATGCTGCAGCTACTGCTGGGCTTGCTAAATATATTTCAGATTTTGAATGGCCCATTCTTCCAACAAAGTTTCTATTGGTAGTTGCTACACATCTTTCGCCTTCAGCCAAGATTCCCATATGTCCTCCCAGACATGGTCCACAAGTTGGTGTACTGACTACTGCACCTGCCTCTATAAAGATACTAATAAGTCCTTCTTCAATAGCTTGAAGATAAATTTTTTGAGTTGCAGGGAATATTATGGTTCTGACTCCCTTTTTAACCTTTTGCCCTTTAAGAACTTTAGCCGCCGCTCTTAAGTCATCGATTCGTCCATTTGTACAAGAACCTATAACCACTTGATCTATTGCTATGTTCCCGACCTCATCTATGGTTCTTGTGTTTTCTGGTATATGAGGGAAGGAGACTGTAGGCCTTAAAATTGATAAATCTATAGTGTATTCTTCATCATATACAGCATCTTCATCAGCTTCATATACCTTAAATTCCCTTGTTGAATGATTTTTTATATAATCAATTGTTTTTTCATCTACTGGAAATATCCCATTTTTAGCACCTGCTTCAATAGCCATATTTGAAATTGTAAATCTATCATCCATTGTTAAATTCTTGATCCCATCTCCTACAAACTCCATGGATTTATATAAGGCACCGTCTACACCTATCATTCCGATTATATGAAGGATTACATCCTTTCCGCTAACCCATTCTGAAGGCTTGCCAATCATATTGAATTTAATAGCTGGAGGTACTTTAAACCAAGATTCACCTATAGCCATTCCTGCTGCCATATCAGTACTTCCCACTCCTGTAGAGAATGCTCCTAATGCACCATATGTACATGTATGGGAGTCGGCACCGATAACTACATCTCCTGCCACTACCAAACCTTTTTCTGGTAATATGGCATGTTCTATCCCCATTTCCCCTATTTCAAAATAATTAGTCACCTTCTTGTCCTGTGCAAATTCTCTCATAAATTTACACTGTTCTGCTGATTTAATATCCTTATTCGGTGTAAAATGATCTGGTACTAAGGCTACTTTATCCCTGTGAAATACCTCATTCCCACCCATTTTATAGAATTCCTTTATTGCTGGTGGTCCTGTAATATCATTCCCCAAAACCATATCCAATTTAGCCTCAATAAATTCCCCAGCTACTAGTTTTTCTACTCCTGCATGTGCAGCTAATATTTTTTGTGTCTCAAATATAATTTTTCACCCGCTATCTTCTAACCATTATTGACTATGTTAGATCAGTAATACTATTCACTGCATTTATATATGCCCTAATACTTGCTTCGACTATATCTATACTTGTGCCTCTGCCAGTATAATGGTTGCCATCATGTCTCAACTTTACTACTGCGTATCCTAGTGCATCCGTACCCTCTGTAACTGATTGGATGGAATAATCCTCTAACTCTACATCTATATCCAGGCATTTATCAATAGCACTGAAAGCTGCATCTACAGGCCCCCCTGCAAAGGATATGCCTTCTACATCTGTACCTTCTTTATTTAAAACTACTGAAGCTGTAGATGTTATTGTATTTCCACTATTTATTACAAACCTTACTAGCTTATACTTATCTTCTGCATGACTTTCTCTATTTGTGATGATTGCGTCTATGTCCTTGTCATAAATTTGCTTTTTCTTATCTGCTAGCTTTTTAAATGCTTCAAAGGCTTTTTCTAATTCTTCCTGACTAAGTTCATAGCCCATTATTTCTATCTTATCCTTGAAGGCATGCCTTCCAGAATGCTTTCCAATTACCATATTATTGCTGATAATCCCGATGGATTCTGGCTTCATTATTTCATAGGTTTCACTGTTGTTAAGTACTCCATGTTGGTGGATTCCAGATTCATGGGCAAATGCATTGGCCCCCACTATGGCCTTATTTGGCTGGACTCCTACTCCTGTGATACTGGTTAAAAGATTACTTGTCTTCATAATTTCCTTAGTATTTATATTGGATATAAACCCATAGTCATCCTTCCTTACATCCATGATCATGGCTAACTCCTCTAAGGCGGCATTGCCTGCCCTTTCACCTATTCCATTTATTGTACACTCAAACTGTCTTGCTCCTGCCTTTGCTGCCGCTAATGTATTAGCAACAGCCAATCCTAGGTCATTATGGCAATGGACGGATATCTCCACACTATCTAGGTGCTTAGATTTATTTCTTATATCCCTAATAAAATCATAGTATTCATCAGGAGTAGTGTAGCCTACTGTGTCTGGTATATTTATTATTTTTGCCCCTGCCTCTATTACCCTATCAAATATCTCAGCTAGAAATTCAGGACTACTTCTAGTAGCATCCTCTGCTGAAAATTCTACCTCTGGACATAAACTAGATGCATATCTGACCATTTCCTCAGCCCTTCTTATAACCTCTTCTGGATCCATTTTTAGTTTGTATTTCATATGAATAGGGGAGGTAGCTATAAAAGTATGTATTCTTGGCTTCTCAGCCTCCTTTACCGCTTCCCATGCCTTATCAATGTCACCTTTAACTGCTCTGGCTAGAACTGCTACAGTGGAGTTTTTTACTTCTCTTGCAATCATCTGTACTGATTGAAAATCTCCTTCTGAAGATGCCGCAAAGCCTGCTTCGATAATATCTACCCCCATTTTTTCTAGCTGTTTAGCTAGTAATAACTTCTCCTTAATATTCATGCTGCATCCTGGGGACTGCTCTCCATCCCTTAAAGTAGTATCGAAAAATTTTATTCTATTTGACATTTTAACTTCCCCCTTAAAATCCATTAGATTCGCAATTCCCAATTTTCTGATTTGGGATATTATACTTAGTCCATGATTGCTGAATCCCATGCGGTTAACCTACCATCAATTTATGGAAGTTCACCATAAATTGGGTTAGGGCATACAAAAAACCTTCGTCTCTATAAGTTAAACTTATAGGGACGAAGGTTACATTATCGTGGTACCACCCTAATTCATAGCAAAAGCTATCTCAATCCTGGACAATCATCCAGTATCCATATAACGGTGGCCCCGTCTTCACCTAATTTTATATTTCTCAGTGAAGCTGCCAGAAAGCTAGTATTACATACCATACTTATGCTAATTCACACCAACCATTAGCTCTCTTTAATTAAGTAATTGATATCTTTCTCTTTCTAATTGCATTTCTTAGTCATTATTTATGCACTGTTTTGTATTAGGACTTATTATATATTCTAAGCAAGTAAAATGTCAAGCATAATTTTTAAAATCTTTGGAAATGTTTTATTATTTTCTTAATTACAAAAGTAAATTAAACTAATTACAAGACATATTAATACTTAATCAATCCCATTTACCATGTATGCTTTTAATTATCAGTTCTTCATCAATATTTCCACCTGTTACTACTATGGCTACATTTTTACCAACGAATAGTTCAGGATTTTTCATAACTGCTCCAACTCCTATAGCTCCTGCTGGCTCTACTATAGTCTTTTCATTTAATATTAAATGGGTGATTGCTTTTTTGATGTCCCTTTCTTCAACTACTATAATATCATCTATGGACTCTTTTGCCATTTTGAAGGGGATATCTCCTACTCCACCTACTAGGGCATCACATATGGATTCTTCTGTAGGATAAGTTTCATAGAATATATCATCCCTAAGGGATGCAACCATAGCAGGACATGCTGCTGTTTGAAGCCCAATAACTTTTATATTTGGATTGATACTTTTAGCAGCCTTACTTATGCCCGTTATGATTCCACCGCCACCTATGGGAACCAATATCATATCTATATTTGGATTTTCTTCTAAAATTTCTAAAGCAATAGTGCCTTGACCTGATATAACATCCTCATCTGAACAAGGATCTATAAATATAGCACCGCTTTCTTTGACCATTTCTAAACCTATTTCATGTGCTTCATCATAGTTTAAACCTATCTGTTCTACATTTGCTCCAAAATAATTTATTTTATCGACCTTTGTCTTTGGAGTTGTAGTAGGTACAATTACAGTAGCATTTTTTATTCCAAGTAAGGATGAAGAATAGCTTACAGCAGCTCCATGATTGCCTGAAGATATGGCCACTATGCCTTTTTGCCTTTCTTCATCACTTAATTTGCTTATTTTACTTAATACACCCCTAATTTTATAACTTTTAGTTTTTTGTTGGTTCTCCAACTTCAAATATATGTTGCACTTATTACTTAAAGAGATGGACTTTTCCAAGGGTGTCTTATATATATACTTTTCTATCCTTTTTCTAGCTTCTAATATTGTGTCTAAAGTAATCATCTAATCTTCTCCTTAAAAAAATTTCATCCTTAAATGGTATTTGCTACCTATATGGAATCACTAACTAATTTATTTGCTTCAATAAACCACTTTTCTATTAGACCTTGTGATTTTATATCTTCTAATATTTCATTTAATTTTTGGGTAAGTTCATCATCGCCTTTTTGTACAGCCACTGCTACTCCACCAGTTCCACTATCAATAACGAAATCTTCTATTACTAGCAAATCATCATTTACTGCAGCGTAGGATTCAGCCACTGGAGTTTCTAGTAAACCAGCTTGTAATTTTTTAGTTTTAAGATTCATTACTATATCTGAATTTGTTGTTAAAGCCTTTACATCAGCATCTTTGATGCTTTCCCTTGCGATATCTTCTTGTACTGTTCCAATTTGTGCCCCTACGCTTTTTCCATATAAATCTTCAACTTTCGTGAACTGGGAAGCATTATCCTTATGAGCTAAAACTGATATATTTGCTTCATAATAAATATCCGTAAAGTTTGCCTCTCTTCCTGGATCTGGATTCATACCAGCTATTACCATATCCAACATTCCAGTAGATAGACCACCTAATAATTTGTCAAAATCCATATCCTGTATTACTAATTCTACTCCTAGCTCGTCTGCAATATATTTTGCTATCTCAATATCAAAACCTACTATTTCATCTTTTCCATCAATCATAGTATGGAACTCAAAAGGTGGGTAATCTGCACTTGTTCCAAGTATAATTTTTCCACTATCTTGGATCTTTTGTAATGTTGATGTGTTTTCATCATCTTTGCCATTATCTACATTTGAACCATTTCCTCCACAAGCTGTCAATACAAGACTGAACATCAATACTGCTACTAATAATAAACTAAATTTCTTTTTCATTTTTTAATCCCCTTTCTTTTTTTAATCTTATACTCAAGTTTCCCTTCTTAGAATCCATATTCTATTCCTAGATTCTATTTTGGGCTTGAACATAAAAAAACTTCCCTTCCTAAGAATTAATTCTTAAGAACGAAAGTTATACTTCGCGTTGCCATCTTAATTTGCATATATTTCACAATATATGCCTTATCTAGTACATCATAAACAAATGATATACTATATCACTATAACGGGTGATCCCGATGCAGCCTTGATAATATCTCGGTGCATAACTCTGAGGCCCTCTTCACTTTAAGATACCTTCGTTCCCTTTCACCAATTGGAACTCGCTGTAGAAGTTTTTTAAAGCTACTTTCCTCATCAAAGTTCTATTAAAGCTTTATTTGATTAAAGTATATTATACAGCAAATAAAATATTTGTAAAGCCTTTTTTTAATGTTTTTTATAATTATTTTTAATAACTTAATTCGTGTATTTTACTAGATTTATAAAGGGGTCTAATTTAACTCTCCAAAG
>CAYOFC010000066.1:0-7380 GCA_964403265.1 uncultured Tissierella sp.
AGGTGTGGATTCCTTAATTACATGGCATCCATGGACAGAAAACAGAATCTGGGGTACAAGTAGTCTTGCTAATTTTCAAGTTTACTTCAACTTTAAAGGAATAAGCGCTCACGCAGCAGCAGCACCACACTTAGGTAGAAGTGCTCTTGACGCAGCTGAGTTAATGAATGTTGGGGTAAACTATTTAAGAGAGCATATTATTGACGAAGCAAGAGTTCACTATGCATATTTAGATCCTGGTGGAAAGAGTCCAAATGTTGTTCAACCAACATCAAGTTTATTGTATTTCATAAGAGCACCGAAATCACAACAGGTAAAAGAAATATACGATAGAATCGTTAAGATTGCCCAAGGGGCTGCATTGATGACAGAAACTGAACTAGATATTGAATGGGACAGTGCATGCAGCGAATATATTATTAATGATGTACTTGGAAAAGTAATGTATGAAAACATGGGATTAGTTGGAGAAATAGACTATACCGATGAAGAGATGGCTTATGCTAAGAAATATATGGATACTTTGGATTCAGTTTCATTATCAAGTCATGAAAAAACAGTAAAAAACTACTTCAAAGGCTTACCAAGTAAAGAAGTAGAAGATATAGCAAAAGCTCCACTAATAAAGAAACTAGTTCCTTATAGTATGACTGACAAAGCACTGCCTGGCTCAACAGATGTAGGAGATGCAAGCTATAATGCTCCAGCAGTGCAATTAGTAGCTGCTTGTTACCCTGCTGGAACTGCACCTCATTCATGGCAATGGACAGCAACAGGTAAATCCTCTATATTGCACAAGGGATTAATATATGCAGCAAAGGTTATGGCTATGACGGCTTTAGACCTTCTAGAAAGCCCTGAAACCATAGCTAAGGCTAAGGAAGAATTTGATGAAAGACTTGGTGGAGAGTCATATCAAAACTATATACCATTGGATGTAAAACCAGTACAATAGGACTGAAAAACCTTTTTAATAATTTATTAAAGAGGTTTTTTATATTATGATAATTAAATTTATTTATATAAAAAAATAGAGAATGATAGTAAATCTTTGTTATAATATAATTATCTAAATGAATACTATAAATTTAAAGGAGTAATCTCAATGGAACTAAAATATCGTGGAAAAACAAAGGATGTCTATGAATTAGAAGATGGTAATTACCTACTTAAATTTAAAGATGATGTAACAGGAACAGATGGTGTATTTGATCCAGGTGCAAATACAGTAGGGCTTACAATAGAAGGAGTAGGAAAGGCTGGGATTAGTTTGACTAAGTTTTTCTATGAAAAGCTTAATAGCATGGGTATCCCAACTCACTATGTGGATAGTGATATAGAAAATGCAACAATGACAGTACTACCAGCTAAAATGTTTGGAAAAGGTGTTGAAGTAATCTGTAGATATAGAGCAGTAGGAAGCTTTATGAGAAGATACGGACTTTATGCCGAGGAAGGCCAAGTCCTAGATGCTTATGTAGAGGTAACACTTAAAGATGATGACAGAAATGACCCATTGATTACAGATGAAGCTTTGGAGATGTTAGGTATAATGACCAAACAAGAATACAAGATACTAGTAGATTTGACTAAAGAAATTGGAGAAGTTGTAAAAAATGAATTAGCTAAAAAAGAAATGGAGCTATACGACATCAAATTTGAATTTGGTAGAGTAGGTCAAGATGACCATATAGCTTTAATTGATGAAATCTCCGGAGGAAATATGAGAGCATACAGACATGGGGAAAAAGTAGACCCTATAGAATTAGAAAAAATAATGCTAGAAGATTAATAATAGATGTAAAAATTGAGACAAGAGAATAGGTAATTCTCTTGTCTTTTTTGAGTCAGGAAATCTATGACATCATGATTATTTAAAGCTGTGTATTATTTGTAATAATTTTGAAACAGTTACCTACATAATATGGTGTATACTAGATAAAAAGGGTAACAAGGGAGGGGTAAATAATGTCTAATAGATTTAAGAATCTAGTATTAATGGTTCTTCTAGTAGCCATGATATTCACTTTGATGGCTTGTAATAGCAGGGAGGAAGGGGACAAGTCTACTCTAAATCCATCAGAAATGGAAGATGCAGCAGAGGATAAGCTAGTCAGTCTATTATCTGAAGAAGAACAGGATTTAGTAATGAATAATTATTATAAATTATTGACTGAAAACAAGGCAGCAAAGGATATATCAGACTTTATTGATGATAATATTGGAGGTCTAAGTAAGGGAAATACTGAGGTTATGATAGTTAGTTTAGAAAATTACTTAAGTATTACAGACTCTTCGGTAGATGAGGACTATGGATTATTACATAGTTACAAAGACTATGTATCCGATGAAATGAAATCATATTTAGATCTAATAGAGCGTGAGGCAAGTAGTATTTTTACAGATGGAGAAAGATTAAATATAGATATTTCTGAAATAATGGATAGAGCTATAGGGGCAGAAAAACATCTAGATAAATTCCCCAAAGGCAAGATATACAATAAAATCTATGATCTATACGGACAATATATAAAGGGGGCTATATTGGGATCAGGTAATCCATATATATTTGCAGAAGATGCTAGTACAATAATCAAAGAGGAATATATGGAAAAATATAAGACCATAATTGGGGAAAATAAAAACTCAAAAACATCAGAAATTTTATCACGATATGTAGACCTATTAGGAGAGGAAAATATGGATTTAAATAGTAATAGTGTCAATCAATTTTATGATGATATAGATATATTGATAGGAGATATGTTTATTAGGTAAATGGGACAGCTCCCCTGACCCTCTGTCCCATTATTTTACAAACCCTACACAATCCAATATGGATGTGTAGGGTTTGTACATTTATTATCCTAATATTTAACCTGTGAAACCATTTGATCAAGTTTCTCTGATATTCTTTTGTTATCTTCCATAATTCTATTTATGGAATCAATAGATTGAACTATAGTAATATTCTTTTCTGCTATATTAGAAATAGCACTTGTTGAATCCTCTACAGTAATTGATATTTCATTTATTGAAGATGATATTTCTGCTACTGTTGCTGATAATTCCTCAGAAGTAGCTGATAAGTCCAGTATAATACTATTTAATTCAGAACCATCGTCCTTGTACTGTTTAACTGCAGTTACCATCACTTCATAGTCGTTAATTATATCATTTTCTAAGAATTTTATTAAATTTGTAGTATTGTCAACCAACTGCTCAACAGCCTCTGTAATATCAGTAGCTACTTTTTGAATTTCTGCTACGGTATGACTAGAGTCTTCTGCAAGCTTACCGATCTCACCTGCAACAACGGCAAATCCTCTTCCAGATTCTCCTGCTCTAGCTGCTTCAATAGCTGCATTTAAGGATAGTAAACTTGTTTGTTCTGTAATTTTCAAAATTGCATCTGATAAAACATTGATTTGAGATACTTTTCTTGAAGAATCAATGGCTTTATTTATTTCATCCCTTGTATTTCCATAAATATTCATAGTGTTATCCTTAGCTTGGATGAATTTCTTGCTCATTTCTTCAGCTTTTATAGTTATCTCACTTGAAGTAGATGCACCTTGCTCTACCTTTTCCGTAAAATCTGCTATAGCATTACTTATATCATTGGCAGATTCATTTACCGTCACTGTGAAGGCTGTAGTTTCCTCCATACTTGCTGACAATTCCTCAGTTGTAGCAGAAGTGTCCTCTGCTAAGTTAGTTAAGGTATCCAACTCACCGATGGTGTTTTTATATATTTCTTGATTAGTGTGTATGGCACCTTCCATATTTGACATAAATACTCTTAGCTTATCATTGATATTTTGGAAAGAACTATACATTTCACCCATTTCATCTTTTCTAGAAAGATTTTTTTCATCTATATTATCTAATAAGTTTAGGTCACCTATATTGCCCGCAATATCCACTGCCTCAGTAATAGGCTTAGTGATTGTAGCTGACATATATAATCCAACCAAAATTGAAATTACTAAAACCACTAAGGTAGCTATAAGAGTATATGAAATAGCTTGGTTTGATGCCCCAATGGCATAGTCTAATGGAATAGCTACGCCAACGCTCCAATTAGATTCTGTAACATTATCAAAGTAGAAGAATCTTTCAGTACCATCATAATCTACAACTTTTCTATTTCTTATTTTTTGAGGTCCTGTTATATTGTTAAGTGCTCCATCTAGAATATTTCTAACATCTGTGCTACTCTCATCAGTAGGATTATATTCTTCATTAATATGTGAAACGATATTTCCAGAACCATCCATCAAAAATGCATAAGAATCTGGAGCTATAGTTACATTTGATACAAGATCTACTAAATAATCAATTTGAATATCAGAAGATATAACACCTTCTCTACCGTCGATTGTTTTAAATGCTCTTGCTATGGAAATAACCATATTTCCAGTTCTTGCATCAACATACGGTGAAGCTATGTAAAACTCGCCCTCGGTTTCCATGGCACCTACATACCAGCCTCTTTGTGTAGGGTCATAGCTAGGTTGATTGCGCTGGGGGTGGAGATAATATTGATCGGAAAAAGACATATAATAATGATTACCAGTTCTATCCACTGCCTCTTTTAGATAATCACATCCATAATCATATTCAAAATTATTCCCAACAATCATTCCGTCGATTATCTCATCAAGTCTTTCTTTTTGTACTGCAACCCATTTATCAATCTCTTTGGAAATAACTTTAGCTTCTAATTGAAGTCTATAATTACTTTCTTCCTCTAATCCTTTTATTGCTACTTGGTAGTTTATTAGTGTTACAATACCTACACTAAGGATACAAACCAAAGTTATTAATAAGACCATTTTACTTTTTAGTTTCATTTGCAACTCTCCCTTCATAATTAATCTAGCTAAGACTATATATCGGATGAAATAGCCTAAATATTAAGTTAAAAGGCGTTATAATGTCTAATGGTTTTGAAAAATGACTTAAAAAATGCAAAAAGTACTAACCAATAATTACTGTTAGTACTTTTATCTATTTATTTTACTTCTTTTCAGATTTTTCCTCTGCCCTAATTTTCTCAACCCTATATCTAAGGAGATAAACTATTAATAAGCCAGTATTTGCAGCCATGAGAGCATTGCTACGAATGACAAAGTTTTTCCCCAATCCATAGTTCAATATAAACTGCATCATAAAAATAAAAGAATTGAAAACAAGTAAATCCCTTATAATCCTTGGTAATCTTTTGAACCAACCCATGTGAATCCCTCCTAAGACTAATTATAACATCGATAATACAAAAGTTACAGAAGATTTGAATATTTTTATAGAAAACTCTATATGTAAATATAAAATGCCATATAAGGGATAATCTTAGTGAATGGTAACAGATGTTACGGATTATTTTCGACTAATATTATAATATAATGATAAGCTAATCGGAGGAGGATTATTATAATGAATAAATACTTTAATGTTTCTGATAAGGTTTATGACATAACGGAGAAATATCCAGAGACTATAGATATATTTGCAGCAAATGGTTTTGAGCAATTGAAGAATGAAAAGATGCGAAAGCTTATGGGAAAGACTATTTCCCTGGAAATGGCTTGTAAAAGTAAAAAGGTAAATATTGACTTGTTTGAGGAAAAGTTAGTCGATGCAATAGAACAGGCAAGAACCACAGTAGATGGTGGAAAGGTAAACCAGCTTAACTCAGATAATGGGGATATAAGAATAGATGGGATCCTTCCATGTCCTGTTAAACTACCATTAGAAGAAGGCTTTGAGAAATGGCTTGAAAATGAAAACTTTGATTATACTGTGCAATATGATTTAAGGGTAGCATCTGGTGGTGTGGATTGGATAAAGGATAAAATAAAAGATTTAGAAGATGAGGATGAATTAGCTGATTTATTTATGTCTGCTGGTTTTGATTTGTTTTTTGATAAGAATCTTATGGGTAAATTTAAAGCCAAGGACGTATTTGAAGATTTAATCAGCTATCCTAGTATGAATAAGGATTTTAAGAATGAGGAGATAGATTTAAAAGATCCATTGGGACAGTATTCAATTATTGGTGTGGTGCCAGCAGTATTCTTAGTAAATAAAGAGGAACTGGGTGATAGAAAACCACCAGAAACATGGGCAGATCTTTTCAAACCAGAGTTTGAAGGAGAGGTTTCTCTACCAGTAAGTGATTTTGATCTATTCAACGCTATGCTTTTGAATATATACAAGAATTATGGTGAGGAAGGTGTAAGGGGTCTTGGTAGGGCATTTATGTACAATATGCATCCAGCAGAAATGGTAAAGTCCCATAGAAAGAAGGAAAAACCAACCATAACCATAATGCCCTACTTTTTTAGTAAGATGATTACAGGAAATGGTCCTATGTTTCCAATATGGCCTAAGGATGGTGCCATAATAAGTCCTATCTTCCTACTTACTAAGAACTCCAAGAAGGATAAGATAAAGCCATTTGTAGACTTCTTTGCTTCAAAAGAGATAGGAGAGATACTTGTAGACAAGGGTGGGCTACCATCTACAAATCCAGAAATAGACAATAATTTGAATGAAGAACAAAAATTCATGTGGTTAGGATGGGATTATATCAATAGCCATGATATAGGTCAGCTAATCAAGGATGCTGAAAAGATTTTTCATGATTCTACACAATAAGTGATAGTGAATTGAATGTAAGGCAGGTGTAGCCTGCCTACCATGAATCGACCTAGGAGGAAGATATGATGAATTTAGTAGTGTTTTCTGGTCCGCCTTCTTCAGGCAAGACCAGTATTATATTGAAAACAATAGACGCTTTAAAACAAAGGGATATTTCAGTAGGTGTGGTAAAGTTTGACTGTTTGTACACCGATGATGATATATTGTACGAAAAGGCAGGGGTCCCAGTTAAGAAAGGTTTATCTGGTGCACTTTGTCCAGACCACTTCTTTGCTTCAAATATTGAAGAAGTAGTGCAATGGGGAATAGGTATGGGTCTAGATATGTTAATTACCGAATCAGCTGGACTTTGTAATAGATGTTCACCTTATATTAAGGAGATTAAAGGCGTTTGTGTCATAGACAATCTATCAGGGATAAATACACCTAAGAAAATAGGACCTATGCTAAAGTCGGCAGATATCGTAGTTATCACCAAAGGAGATATAGTATCTCAAGCAGAAAGAGAAGTATTTGCTTCAAAGGTAAACTCAGTAAACCCTAAAGCTATAACTATGCATATCAATGGCTTAACAGGCCAAGGTGCATATGAATTAAGCTCATTGCTATATGATAAGGATAAGGATATAGAAACGGTTCAAGGAAAAGAGCTAAGATTCCCAATGCCGGCAGCTATGTGTTCTTATTGTCTAGGTGAAACTAGAATAGGGGAAG
>CAYOFC010000067.1:0-7230 GCA_964403265.1 uncultured Tissierella sp.
CAGCTTCTTTTATTTGTTCAGGTGAACCTATCATTGTAAGTACTGTTCTATTATGGTCTTTATCAGATGAATAGTCTAAAATTACTATGCCTTCAATCTTTCTAGCCTCATCAATTATTTGTTCTACTAATACTGTATCTCTTCCTTCACTAAAGTTGGGTACACATTCCATTAGTTTCCTCATAATTTCCTCCTCATTTTTATAACAAATTTTCTAAAAATCCTTTATAAACCATATTGACTCCCTAACTAATTCTAGCTTAATTATATCACAATTAAGCTAGAATTAGTTAGGGAGTCTAGTCTTACATATATTTTAAAATTCTTGGGATTTATATAACTTAATGGAAATCTTTAGCGAAACAATATAAGCAATAATACTTAAGATTATCAATATAAATGAAAATTGGCTTAGGTCTATATTCCTAATCATACTATAGAGGATACTTTTGGTATTATCAGAGGATTTTAGAATTGATATCGTTGCTATTCCAATAAATATAGCCGTATTGCTTGAAGTAAGAATTTTTTTACCTTTTGCATACCACATTGGTAAATAACAGGCCATTATAAATATGGATATGCTTATAATATTAATCAGTTCATTTACATTGATTGGATAGGTTCTATCATGATTAAACAATCCTTTATAGCCATAGGACACTATAAATACAAAGAATGATGAAGCTATGATATATAATAATATACTCGCATATCTACTGGCTACTATGATTTCCTTATCTAAAGGAAGGGAATTTAGAAACATATCCGTTCTTTTACTGAAATCATGGCCCCACATCTTAAAAAGGGCTATATACACCATTAGGAAAATCACAGAAGAACAGAATAAGATTCTGATGAAATTATCCTCGATTAACACTATAAAAAATCCAAACATCAATCCCAAAAGGATTAACAAAAAATTTGTAAATGGCCCTACTATTTTTATGTCCTTCTTTATCAATGTTTTCATGAAATCCTCCTATCCTAAATCCCTAAGATTATAGAAATATAGGGATAGCCAAATGGATATGCCTAACGCCAATATAACTATAGATAACAATTTAAAATTGCTCATTTGAAATAGAGATTCAAATCCTCCTAACCCTTCTACCCCATCTTGATACATACCTGTGGTAATATTTGTAACTATAAAAGTAAAGATCATTCGACCTACACCAAAATACATAAACATTATTGGGACTAGTATGGCTAAAGAAATAATCCACACAGTAAAGGCTTCTCTCGTAAAAATGATTTTCATATACTCTAAGTTCTCAAATCCCATGGCATCAAATAGCTTTAATATTAAAAAAATATATATGGTGAAAAGAAAAAATTTGACCACTACTAAAATATACTTACTTAGAACCGTTTCCCATCTCTTTATAGGTAGGGATTGGAAAAATAGGTGTTTTTTTGAAATAACTTCATTAATATCGTTCTCAAAGGAGGTAAAAAGACATAAAATTACTGGTAGCTGCAATAATAACTTATGCACTATATCTATTTTTATAGCCCATCCATAAGCAAACAGAGTTATTAGCATACCCTTGATATAATAATTTCTGTCCTTCAGAGCCAATTGTATGTCCATTTTAATTAGTTTTAACATTTTTATTCCCCTTTATATGATAATACATTATATCTTCAAGGCTTGGTCTTTCAATTACTATATCTTTATTGTCTATACTATTGGCTATATCCTTATATATCAATCCTTCAAATCCTACATTGTGCTCTCTTAATCCTATAAATTGTTCTTTGTCCATTTGTTCTATAAGTGAAGGATCACCCTTAATCAGCTTATACGTATCAAATACCTCTTCAACAGACTTACAAAATATTATTTTACCTCTATCAATAAAAGTGATATAGTCTGCAATTTTCTCCAAATCACTGGTTATGTGTGTAGAAAAAAATATGGCTTTCTTTTCATCTTGAATAATATCATATAAAATATCTAATAATTCCCTACGAACAATAGGATCCAGTCCTGCAGTCGGCTCATCCATTATTATAAAATCAGCATGATGGGATAAAGCAAGGCTTAAAGAAAATTTCATTTTCATTCCCTTAGATAATTCTTTTATAATCATACCTCCATATAAATCAAATTCGTCCAAATATTTATAAAACAACTCATCATCCCATTTACTATAAAATGGCGCTATAGTGTTCTTCATATCCTCAATGGACATATTTTCATAGAAATACAAATCATCATATACAAAGCCAATTCGGTCCTTTGCTTCCTTTTCAAACTGTATATTATCCTTGCCAAAAATCTTAATTGCTCCAGAGTCTTTTCTTATAAGATTCATAATTAACTTTATAGTTGTAGTCTTGCCAGATCCGTTCGCCCCTATGAATCCCATAATATAGCCTGATTTCAATTTAAAGGAGATATCCTTTAGTTGAAAATTATCAAATCTTCTAGATAGTTGATCTACTTCTAATATATAGTCCATACTACTCCTCCTCAAACAATATTTTTAGCATACTATTAACATCTTCAAAGGTAAATCCAAGTAGTTTACTTTCGTCTACAATTTCATTTAACTTTGCTTCAATAATTTTAATCTTTTGTTCTTTTAATAGTTCTGTATTCTGCAGTGCCACATAGGAGCCTTTTCCTGGGATAACTTCTAAAAAACCTTCCTTTTCCAATTCATCATAGGCACGTTTAGTAGTGATAACAGAAATTTGTAAATCCTTAGCTAAGCCTCTTATGGAAGGTAAAAGCTGCCCCTCTTTTAACTCATCCTTTAGAATCAGAGTTTTTACTTGGTTTATAATCTGTTCGTAAATCGGTTCATTAGATGAATTGGTAATTATAATTCTCACCAGCGGCCTACTCCTTTCTACATTAACTGTTTATGTTGTTTATATACAGTATAATCAGAAATGCTTTCTTTTGTCAAGATTTTTTTTAATTATATTAACTTACTCATCTAAAAAAAGGATAATCTCATCAAAGATTATCCTTTTTATCTTTTAAATTTTACTATTCACCTAATATGACTTTGCTTATATCATTAAAATCTTCCCAATGTATACAATCTATATTATTTTCATTGCAATACTTAAGCAATCCATCTTTAGCAAAGACTATATCTGCCTTACTAGCCACAGATCTATCAGTAATTCCGTCTCCTATAAATATTACCTTGTAACCATCACTTTTATATCTTTCATAGTGTAATACCTTGCAATTGCCACAAGAACCTATATCGCAGCACTCAGCTATATTGTGATAATATTCTATTGTAACAGTATCACCTTCAAAGTTAAGGCTATTGGCGTATACCTCCATATCTTCTATACCATATTTCTTCAAAAATGGAACAATACCATTAAGAAATCCTCCACTTACAACAACTAAAGGGATATTCCTTGATTTGGCCTTCTTATAGAATTCATAAAATCCTTTAGCCAGCTCAACTTCTTTTAGTATAAAATCTAAATATTCTTCTTCAGTGATATTTATTTCATTAAAAAGCAAGCTAAAAAACTCCATAAAATTGAGATCTTCTTCTCTCTGACTAACATCCTCAGCCCGATTACTTAATAATTTTTCAACAAGTAAATCATTGGAATCTCTTTTAGTTATAGTTCCATCAAAATCAATTAAAATAGCTATCTTATCTATATGTTCTTTTGTCAAAACTCTATCACCTTTTCATTTATTCTTAATCTATTTAATAATGGAAGTTAAAGCAAAATAAAGTACTATCAGTGCTATAACTAATCCCAAAATAAATTTACTATAATCTTTATATAAATCTGAAGTCTTTATGCCTAAGTAATCGCAGGTAAACAACTGGCAAAGATGTAGTGGCGAAAAAAAGTAACCTACAAACCCCCAGACAAATGCAAAATGAGTAAATAATATCAGCCTATTATTTGACAAAGGTAGTTGGGTTAAAATAGGCAGTATAACCCCCAATGATGAATACGAAAGACCCGTTGTAATCCCAAAGAACAAAGAGGTAGTAATGATACCCAATATCAAAGTATCTGTGTTACTAAATATTTGAAGTAAAAAATTATTCAAATAATCCATTCTTGATATAGTGTTTTGAATTAAATACACACCTACTATTGATAATAATACCTTTAAATTGAAAGCCTCTATAATATCCTTTAGAAATTCCTTTGTTGGATTTAATAGATATATAGCTGCCAGGTTTGCTAACAGACCTATATGGAAGGGAAGCTTAAAGAAAAGGTTCAATATAACGGCTATGTATATTGGTGACGTATATTTTAATAATTTTATCAAGTTTGGTAACATGGGCTCATCATTAGATTCAATGGCAACCTTATCAATATCAATTTTTCTTACATACAAATAATAGCCTAATATAGAGTATATTGCAACAAATATAAGGTTAAATCCTATTACTTTGTAAATTGATACTTGTGGTACTAATAGTGCTGTAATAAGAAGTCCATTTGAATAGGGCATCACATGCATAGAAATATGCCTATATATCAGATTAATAACCCCCCTACGGGTCTTAGGCACATTGTTCTCCTCACCTATTCTATCGACGAAAGGAGCCGAAATAATCGCTCCACCAGGCACTACTAACAATCCAATAAGAGCTGGAATAAACATAATTATTATTCTTACATTCTTTAATACTTTTGCTAGACTGTCTACGATTTCATCAATAAAATTATACTTCTTTAATAATACTCCTATAATACCTATTTGTATAATGATGACATACTGCTTAATTCTACTTATATCCGTTAATGTTTGGATGATTACATCAAAAAAACTAACGATACCTAATCCACTAACTATAGTTAAAATAAATGCACATACCCATATGGCAGAACCAATTGAAAGCTTCTTTTTTGTCAACAAGGGTATACTAGAAAAAGAAATAAGAACAGCTAAAAATTCTCTCATAAATTCACCTCTTTACTGATTATAACATTTTTGGTGGATATTAGAAGACGTTTTCCTATAAAACTATCAATAATGGAGCAAATAAACCAATTCATAAGGGATATGGGTTTATTTACATCGTTTCCCATTTTTATAAGTAAAAAAAGGAACCCATGGCAATTCTTTGCCTTAAGTTCCATTTGATATTATCTATTAGACTTCACCTAGAAATAAAGTACCTTTGGCAGTTCCATCACTTAATTTAAGTATTATATCTTTTTCTTTACCCTTAGCTACAACTAGGGATGTACCATATTTGGTAACAATTTTTGCCGCCTCTATTTTTGTAGCTATACCACCAGTTCCAAAGGAGCTTTTTTCTCCTATTGAGATATTCTTCTCTAGTTCATATGGGTCTGTTACTAGTTCTATTAGTTTAGCATCTCCATTTGATGAAGGATTCTTATCATATATTCCTTCTATATCACTTAGTAATACAAGTAGATCTCCAGCCCAAAGTGCAGCAGTCTTGGCTGCTAGGACATCATTATCACCTATCTTTATCTCTTCCACACAAACTGTATCATTTTCATTAATTATTGGTAGAACCCCTTCATCTAATAAGGTGAATAGAGTATTTCTAATATTTAAGGTCCTTGCTTCTGATTCAAAGTCTTCCTTAGTAAGAAGTATTTGCGCTATATGAATATCATATTTGTTGAAGATCCTCCTATAGGAATCCATTAACTCTACCTGACCTATAGCACATAAAGCTTGTTTGTAATTAATATCCTCTTTTCTAGACCATTTTCCTATAGTGCTTAATCCCGCAATTCTTGCACCTGAAGAAACAAGAACAACTCTTTTCCCTTGATCCATTAAAGTCTTTACCTGATAAGCCAAGTTCTCTATAAATTCTTTATCTATAGTACCATCATCACTTGTAATGGTACTACTACCTATTTTAATAATTATTTTTTTACTATTTTTTATCGTATTTTCCATTATATCCCTACTCCCTAATTTGTCCTTCACCCATCACAAGATATTTGTAAGTGGTTAGCTGTTCTAATCCTACAGGTCCTCTAGCATGAATCTTTTGGGTACTTATTCCCATTTCAGCACCGAAGCCGAATTCTGATCCATCTGTAAATCTAGTAGAGGCATTAACATATACTGATGAGGCATCTACTTGCCTTTGGAATTTACTTGCATTGGTTAGGCTTTCTGTAATTATTGCTTCTGAATGTTTTGTACCATATTTGCTTATATGGTCTATGGCTTCATCAACACCTTTGACAACTTTAATGGCCAATATTGCATCTAAATATTCCTCTTTGTAGTCTTCTTCCGTTGCTGGCATAATATCTATAATCTTCTGCGTTTCGGAGCAACCTCTTAACTGAATTTTATCTTTAATAGCTTCATATGCCATTGGCAAGAACTTATTCCTTATACTTTCGTGAACCAGAAGGGTTTCACATGTATTACATACTCCAAGTCTTTGAGTCTTTGCATTTATGAGGATATTTACAGCCATATTCAAATCTGCTGATTCATCCACGTATAAATGACAGTTACCTTCTCCAGTCTGTAAAGTAGGTACTGTAGAGTTATTGATTACAAATTGGATAAGACCCCTTCCTCCTCTCGGAATGATAAGATCAATATAGTCATTAGCCTTTAGCATATCTAATACTAGATCCCTACTGGTATCCTCTACAAACTGGACAACATCTTCTGAAATATCTGAGTTTTTAAGCCCTTCTTTTATTGCTTTTACTAAAGCAGTATTTGAATTTATAGCTGAAGAACTTCCTCTTAAAATAATACAGTTACCTGATTTCAAAGCTAGACTAAAAGCATCCACTGTAACATTTGGCCTTGATTCGTATACGATACCTATGACGCCTAAAGGAGTCGACATTTGAGATATGGTCAATCCATTTTCTAATGTCCATACTTTATTTGATTGCCAAATTGGATCTGCTAGTTTGATTACTGTATTGATTCCATCTATAATTCCATCTAATCTATCATTATCCAAGGCAAGGCGATCTATTAGGGCTTCGGACATATTGTTGTCTCTCCCATTTTGAAGATCTATTTCATTTGCTTTAAGTATCTCTAATCGACTCTTATCTATAGCTTCTGCAACTTTCTTCAGTGCAGTATTTTTATCCCTTGTTGATGCTATTGATAAGCTCTTTTCAGCTTCCTTAAGAAGCACACCTTTTTCTATTATTAATTTCAATTTAATCAAACCTCCTAATATTACTACTATATAGTATATCATAAATTTGGTGTATTTTTCACTTTATCTCACT
>CAYOFC010000068.1:0-7056 GCA_964403265.1 uncultured Tissierella sp.
ACATATTACCAGATTGCTTCTTTTGTATTTAAAGGATACTATATCATAATAAAGGAGTATTTAATGTCAAATATTAGGTAATTTGTCGACAATTATTTGAGTTATTTTAAATTTGATGTATTTTCTATTTTTATCACCATTAATCAAAATATCCCTTGAATCAATTCCAAGAGGTATTTCTTCATTCCTAACTTATTCTGAACGTAATAATAAATGTACCTAAATTTGATATCTCATCTGGATAAAGCTCAGATACCTTTAATAAATTATCAACGAACAATGATTCAATGATAAAATGTAGACAGGCACCGGCTCCTATAACTTATTAACCGGCTGTTGCCTCAGAAGTTTGCTGCTGAAGGATCTCTATACTTTTATACCAGTAAAAATATGCTTCAGGATCAAACTTCATTATGGATGTAAATTTCTTATAGTCAGGTATTTCTATTTTTAGTTGTCTCAAATCTATCTTTTTATCAAACCGCTCCACTTTGGTTATCCCATATTTTATCAATAGAGACAAGTATGCAGCCTTGGCGGCACTATTCACAGCACTTTCCAAGATAAAATTCTTTGAGAAAATATAGTCTTTGATCCTGCTAATACCTATATGTAATATACCAAAAGTCTCTTGCTCTATCCTACCACGTTCACCAATAATTCTTGAAGTGAAAAATATGTCGTCTAGTACATCTTGATAGTTATATACTCCGTCTATTCCTCTATAAGACAGCTCTTGCTGTGCCATTAATCTAAATGTCTCACTAACTACCTCAATATTTTCCATAGCGTCAAACAGGTTGGCGACATCAAAGAGCTGTTTTATAATCTCTAACTCTTTATCATTTCCATATGGTATACCCGTTGTGTTTGGTGCAAATGCTGTTAGCTTGTCCCCTAATATACAATCTATACTAGGCATCTTAACAGATCGAGCTGGCTCATGATAATCAATAAATTTACAGTTTATGTTTTTCTGAATGGTGCTAATATAATGGCTCTTTTCAAATAGTATATCTAAAAGAATATAGCTTTCAGTTTCATCTAGGTTTGAAGTGTAGAAAATCTTATAGTGGCCTTTTGGGACTTCATTTTTTCCACTTCGAACATTTTCTTCATATCGATGAAATACATTACTTCCTTCAACTACCTTTGATAAAATGTCATCCATATCTACATCATCTCTATTACTTTCAATGATGATATCAATATCGATAGAAAATCGATGCATTTCATCTAGTAGAAGCAATAAAGCTGTACCACCTTTAAAGATGAACTTCAAATCGGTCATTGTTAGACTTTCAAGTAAGTGTAGTGCTTTTGTAACCTTTTCAATTAATGTTGGATCTGCTTTCTTCTTGCCCCTCTTATGTTCAGTGCTTATTTTCTGAATCCAATCTTTTGTAAATGTATTATTTTTTATCATTTAGTCACCTCAAATATATATTTCCTCTTTATCTATATCCGTCTCTTCTTTAAGAAATTTTATAAACCGATCTTTTACCTTTCTTTTTGTTGCGTACCTATTTAGCGTGGATTGGTTAATGCTAAATGTCCCAAAGAGTGCCTCATAAATATTTCTTAATTCTCTACCTTGATAAGTAATGTATAACTCATCATCTACAAACAAATCGATTATTATTTTTTCAATTTTAGGAGTACTAACACCTTCCCTGGTTTCCATCTGTGATTCTACCACCAGATTCTTTACTATAATATTACTTTGCCCAGTCATTATATAGGTTTCCATCTCATACTTGCTAGGATTTAGAAAGACATTTTTTGTTGACTCTTGTAAAAAAGCGAATACTGAAGCCATCGCATCTCTATCAACTTCAATAATAATATTAGCTGTCAATGGTTGATGTATCATATAGCTATTTAACCAGCTTGTATTCCATATGCTAATATCACTGTAGGGAAACTGGGCTTTGATTTTCTTATATATACTTTTTAGTTTCTTTTCTATTGGAGGAGAAAAGGTTTTTTTGGTTTCTGCTACATATAAACCCCTTTTAAGGCTATAAAAAACTTTTTTCTTTTTCAAATTATGGACTCGCCATCTAAAAGTGTTTTCTTTCAAATCCGGGTCTTTCTCTAAATAAAACTCATATAGCTGTTTACTTGTAAATGGCTTTTTACCAAATTCTTTTTTAATTTCATCAATTCTTAATTTATCGCTCAATTTTATCTCATCTCCAATTTTTCAAATCAAACAATTGTGGCCTTTTCACTTTAGGTCCCGTTTGTTGGTCTTATATATTTAAAATTATATACACTTTTCCTAGTAAAATCAAGCATAATTTTAAACCCAACAATTGGGACCTTTTAATCTTAGGTCCCAATTGTTGGGTGTCGAAATGATAATAACTAAAATGAATAAAATAATCTCTAAATTTAAGTCAATTTCAAATCAAATTAGAGAACATATTCCTATAAGTGTGTATCAGCAAATTGCATATACAAATACTAGAAGAAAGATTAATCTTTTAAAAGAATAGCGGTGGATGTCTTTGGACTACACTTAAGGGAACCGGATGCGTCCAGTTCCCTTTTAATTTAAACAAATTTTCAATAAAAAATTATAAGTAACTTTTATGTATCGATATTCTAATTTAATTCCAATTATAAGCATCATTAAAATCTATTTGCACATAAATCATACTGCACCCCTTATTGGGTATGTTCTTAAGAACATACCCAATAAGGGGTGCAGTTAAACAACTTACAATTAAATTAATTTATCTTAGCTTTGTTCTAATCCCATCATTAAGCCATGACAGTAATGCATTACAAATTATACGTTCTTCTGGGTCAAATTTTTCAATTAGCTGATCATTATTTAAACCACCTAGGATTTTAAAATAGTTCTCAATTATCCTTCTCATAGTATTTTGTATTGTTATTATTTTCTCTCCAGTATTACTATTTCTGAATTCTTCCCATAATAATACTTAATTCGCTTTTACTCTCAATACAGCACTATCTGATAGAGTTATTACATTAACATCGTATATTTCCTTCTGATACTTACCACTATTACTATTAATTTTGTACTTAAAATAAAACCTAATGCTCTTAATTTCTGATTTCTTGAGATCTGTAAAATTAGCAAAGTAACTTGTATATTTTTGACCTGGTACGAAACAAGGAACTTTTTCTTTAAATAACCCCATTTCATAATCTAATTTATAATCTATAATTCCATCTTGATTATAAAATTCATACGAAACACTAAAATCATAAATATTATAAATTGAATCATTAGTTATGATAATATTATATTTCGCATACCTACCTTCAATAAAATTTCCATACTCGTCATGTTCATATACTTTGTCAAATAGTACCCTTATTTTGGGACCATATATTTTTTTGTTAAGCTTAATATTATAAATCCCGATTCCAATGGATAAAACTAAGGAAATAATACTTAAGGTTAGCTCCATATAAATCCCCCTTGTACAATATAGTTATTAGCACATTTCGCAACTCTACAACTCTCATATATACTACATTTCAATCTATTTAAGCGACTGGATCCCTCCATTATTGGGATATATACAGTATCAAGATGTGTATAACTCAAAAATATTTTGAAAGGCGAATTCTATGCCAGTTTCAGCTAAACAGTTAATTTGGCAGAAAGAGAGATCTCTCACTTAAATCTATGTCTGCTTTTACTCTTAAAAACATTCTTGCAATACCCTCTATCAACTTACTAATTACTCTACTACACATATTATCAGAAGTACATAAGTTTTGTGGTTTTCTCTTCTAGAATATTTAATTTATTATACCTAATATATCCCAGCAATTTCCAACATGATAGTATATTTAAAACTAATAAAACAATAATCTAGATAATAAGGAAATAAAGCCTAGGCCCTATCTTCCAATCAATTCATCCTATAATTAAAACTCCATCTCTTCAACAACAGTAGTGATCACCCTAGCTGCATCGTAGCCTACTAAAGCAACTCCATTGGATATGAAAATATTATTGGATAATATCTCATCCATTGCTGCTTCTACCTGGATAGTATCCAGGTCTTCCTTTAGATTATCTAGGCTTAGGCGAAATCTGGTGCCATAATATCCATAGCAAATCAGTATCTTACGCAAGGGAGATATGTAAAAATATAGCAACGGATATGAATCTTCATAATAGAGGAGTGAAATACAATCCAAGCTATTGGTCCTTATATTTGACAAAGAAACCTGCAATGATCATAGAAGGAGCCTTCATTGATAATAAATCAGATATGGATAAGCTAACACCTAGAATCTATGCCATATCTATAGCTAAAGCATTTGGCGAAGTAAAAATGCATAAACCCATCAATAATGAACCACAATATTTGTATAAGGTACAAGTAGGTGCTTTTAGTATTCGGAGAAATGCAGACAAGCTTCTAGAGGATCTTAAAGAAAAGGGCTTTAATGGATTTATAATCTTAGAAAAAAGATGATTTGACAAAACTAGCTATATTTAAAAGGTCATGCTTAGCAAACTAAAACCTGCTAATCATGACCTTATCTTTATAAATACTTTTTCAACAGTTTCCATTATTATTTCGGTTGCCCCTCTACTAAGTCCATACACTTATCTTTTCAGTTTACCTTCAGAATATACCTTTAATAATTTTTCTTCGAAAGGTGCCTCTACAATACCTTTTTCAGTAATAATAGCAGTAATATTTTCAGCAGGGGCAACATCAAAAGCAGGGTTAAATACCTTTATAACCTTAGGAGCAGTGAGTCTTTCTCCAAAATGACGTATTTCATCTCCATCACGTTCTTCAATTGGGATATCATCTCCTTTTTTTATAGAGAAATCTACCGTCGAGAATGGTGCTGCAATATAAAATGGAATATTATGCTCCTTGGCTAAGATAGATAGTGAATATGTTCCAATTTTATTTGCACTATCTCCATTGGCAGCTATACGGTCTGCCCCCACGATAATAGCATCTATCTGTCCACTTTTCATTACTAGACCAGCCATATTATCGCAAATAACCGTCACATCTATACCTGCTTGTTGTAGCTCCCAGGCAGTCAATCTAGAACCTTGAAGCAGAGGACGAGTTTCATCTGCAAATACTCTTATATCGTGTCCCTGTTCATGGAGAATATAGATTGGAGCAAGTGCTGTACCATACTCTGATGTGGCTAAAGCTCCAGCATTACAATGTGTAATGAATCCTTTACAATTGACTAGTAAATCTACACCATATAGCCCAATGGATCTGCAGCTAGCGATATCTTCTGTTAGAATCTTCTCCGCCTCTTCAAGTATTATATATTTTGCTTCTTTTTCACTTGTAAATTCAATTTCTCTAGCCTTATTCTTCATTCGTTCTGCAGCCCAAAATAGGTTATAAGCTGTAGGTCTTGAAGTACATATGTATTCAGCAGCCTTATCCACAGCTTCTACAAATTCTTCTTTATTATTGAAGCTTACATTTTTGATGCCTAGATATATAGCAAATCCAGATGCTATACCTATAGCAGGTGCACCACGTACCTCTAATCTTTTAATTGCATCCCACATCTCTTCAATATTATTAATATCTAAAACCTTGTATTCCTCTGGTAAAAGAGTCTGAGCAATAATCTTTACAACCCCATCTTCAAGCCATATTGGTTTCGTTTTCATCTAATATTCCCCTCTCATAAACCTACAGTCCTTTTATTCATTATAATATAATGCTAAGCAAAAAGGAATAAAAATAAGGAGACAAGACCTAAGCCCTATCTCCCAATAAATCCATCTTATAATTAGAACTCCATTTCATCAACAACAGTTGTAATAACCCTAGCTGCATCGAAGCTTACTAAATCAGCTCCATTGGATATGAAAATATTATTTGATAATATTTCATCCATTGCTCCTTCTACCTGGATAGTATCTAAATCTTCCTTTGGATTATCTAGACTTAGGCGGAATTGTTTGTTAGTTCCATCTATGAAGTCCATCTCTAGTTTTCTCTTTTCCATTATCTCACCTCCATTTCTCCTATATCACCTTTAACTACTCAGATATTAGTGATACTTCTTCTACCTTTTTCACCTTTATCAAGTCTTTGCTTTGAAGATTTGATATTGCTACAGCAGTACCATGTAGATCTTCATCAGCTGCATCAGTCTTTACCTTTGTAAAACTTTTGGATAAAGTCTTTTGCTTTCCATCTACGATGCCATTGTCCAACTCTAATCTTAGAGTTGACTTCTCTTTAACAGCGATTATAGCCATGTCTACACCCCCAATCTTTAGTTATTTGAATTGAAAAAACCTATATGTTATCAGGTTCAATTAACATATAGGTTTCATTAGGGTATTTTACTATTTTGTTTTTATTTTATTTTTAATTATTTAAAATACAGTTTTATTCATAATAATATCTATATCAGTATTACCTATTACAGCATGTCGATTTATATTTGTATAATAACTCTTTATAGGGATTCCATATAGATAATCGACATAAATAGAGATTCAATAAGTTATTAAGTTAAGTGACTGGTAATAACCCTACTCTAAAAAATCTCTCATTTTACTATACATGCCACCTCCAACTGCCCTAATTTTATTCTCTAGTTCCATTACAGAAAGTAGTTGGATTAAGTCATACTGATTAATATGAGTTTCTATGCTAATCTCCTCAATTGATTTAGCTGAATTATTTATAGAATGTACAATTTTCTCTTCTAAAGGAGTTAATTCTGGCGGTCTATCTTGGTAAATTCTCTTTTGATTTGTTGAATCTAAGCTTGAACCGTAATTATTAGAATTAATTGTATGATCATTGGCAAGATTTGTTTCTGAAATGTTATTGAATAATAGTTGGGATGGATTTAGATAGATATTTGCACCTTTGGAAATGAGTTGATTAGAACCTCTTCCAGAACTACTAAATATTTCATGAGGTGGTACGTAAATGTCCTTGCCCTGTTTTTTTGCAATTTCAGCAGTTATGAGAGCACCACTTCTCTCAGCTGCCTCAACTACAAGAATTTTTTTACTCCAGCTAGATATGAGTCTATTACGTT
>CAYOFC010000069.1:0-7007 GCA_964403265.1 uncultured Tissierella sp.
AGTAAGAACCATAGATTACTGTACCACTACCTCCTAGTGATAAGGAGAAAAATGCCTGCCCTAATGCAAAAATCCAAATCATTGGGTCTAATAATCCTTTAGGATCGAAAGAAAATATAAATTTATAGCCATCTGAAGCACCTGGTAAAGTAGCTATATATATAGCTAATCCTACAAATAATAAATAAAATATAGGCATCATAACCTTGTTAACTTTTTCAATCCCTTTGGAGATCCCAGCATTCATTATGAAGAAACAAAGGAATATAGTAATTACAACCCATAGAGTGTTTCCGTAAGCAGATGCCATGCCCCCAAAGTTGGCTCCAAATCCATCAATTGATGTTGGCGCTAATGTAGAACCTGTAAAAGTACCTACTGTGTATTTTAAAATCCAACTCACAACTACAGTGTAACCAATAGCTAGTAACAAACTTGCGATTGTCGGGATAAAACCTAATGCTTTACCTAGGTTTTCATTCTTTCCCTTATGCTTCATTGCATTTGAGAAAGCCCCAATAGGCCCACTCTTATTAGCACGACCTAATCCCATTTCTCCAAATACCCCCGTATATCCAATTAGCATTACGAATATAAGGTATGGTATTATAAATGTTCCACCGCCATAAAGGGATACCCTTGTAGGGAAAAGCCAAATATTGCCCATTCCTACAGAAGATCCAACACATGCTAAAATAAATCCCCAACGGTCTGAGAAATTATCTCTACCGTCATTATTGATACTAACTTGATTCTTGCCATTACTCATAATTTCACCTCTTTTTTAATTTATAAAGCAGATAATTTTTTAATACTTTAATAAAAGGCCTTAATAAATAAAAATAGATTATAACTTTGGGTAAATTAATTGAGTCAAAGTATATGAATTGAATTCACATAGTCGATTAGCAATTATGTCCCTGAAGGGATTATACCCTGCAAGGACATAATTAATTAAATCATTTATATTGTTTATTTAACTGGCTCTAAACTAGCTTGGAAGTGGCGAAGTACTGGTGGCTCCCAAGTAATCCTGTATCCTTCAACTTCTGACGCTCTTGCCTTTATAGCTATAAGGGCATCTGCCATTATATCTAAATGAGCCTGTGTATAAACTCTTCTTGGAATAGCAAGTCTTGTAAATTCAAATTCTGAATGTAGTTGTTCCCCTGTATCAGGATCATTTCCTAACATATAGGACCCAATATCACAAGTTCTTATTCCAGCTTCCTTATAAAGTTCAACAGCTAGTGCTTGGCCTGGGAATTCATTGTAAGGAATATGTGGGAACATAACCTTTGCATCTACGAATACTCCATGACCGCCAACTGGTGATTGATATGCTATACCAGCATCATCTAATCTAGCAGCTAGATACTCCATTTGTCCGATTCTATATTTTAAATAGTCTTCATCTAATCCTTCATATAATCCAAGTGCAAGGGACTCAAGATCTCTACCTGATAATCCACCATAAGTTATGAAACCTTCAAAGGATATAGTGTTACCCTTTGCTTTTTGGAATAATTCTTTGTCTTCCTTGATTCCTAGAAGTCCACCCATATTTACAATAGCATCTTTCTTAGCACTCATTGTAAACATATCAGCATAACTGAACATTTCCTTTATAATATCTTTAATTGATGAGTCTTTGAACTCTTCTTCTCTTTGTTTTATAAAGTATGCATTCTCTGCATATCTAGCAGCGTCGATATTTAATTTAATGCCATATTTTTTACATATAGCTGCTACATCACGCATGTTTTGTATAGATACAGGTTGTCCACCTGCTGAGTTGTTTGTTATAGTCATTACAACTAATCCGATATTTTCTTTTCCGTATTCATTTATCAATCTTTCTAATTTCTCAACATCCATATTTCCTTTGAATGGAATTCTTAAGGTAGGATCGCCCGCTTCTTCAATAACACAGTCTATTGCCCTAGCTCCAGCTAATTCAACATGTGCTCTAGTAGTATCAAAGTGCATATTGGATATGGAGTATTTTCCTGGTCCCATTAATAGCCCAAATAATACCTTCTCTGCAGCACGGCCTTGGTGCACTGGTTGAATATACTCATAACCAAATATGTCTTGTCCAGCTTCAACTAGTCTATAATAACTTTTACCACCTGCATAGGCTTCATCACCTATCATAACTCCTGCCCACTGTCTATCACTCATGGCATTTGTACCACTGTCTGTTAATAGGTCAATGTATACATCTTCCCCTTTTAGACTAAAAAGATTATAATTAGCCTCTTTGATACTCTGCTCCCTTTCTTCACGAGTCAACATTTTGATAGGTTCTACCATTTTAATCCTAAACGGTTCTGCAATGTACTTAATAGCCATATATATTCCTCCCTTAATATTGTATGAAATCGTTTGCTAATTATAATTCTACCACACTGATAATAAATATGCAATATGTAATTAATTTTATTAGAAGTTTATTGTTTTACTCCTTAATTGAGCATTTATTATCATTAATTGATAATAAATTATTATCCTGTAAGGTTTTCATCTGTCTTATTTTATTGCTAATAATTTATTATTAGAATATAATACTATTTATTACTTAATTTATAGGAGGCAATATGGAAAAAGACATAATGTTATATTATATGGACCTTGTGGAGTTTTTAGGCATTACTCTTGGGCCAAGCTATGAGATCGTGCTTTATGATTTAAGAAGAGAAGATAGAAATATTATTGCCATAGCAAATGGACAAATCAGTGGTAGAAGTGTAGGTGCTCCCCTTACTGAATCTATTTTAAAATCCATAGTTTCTAGAGAGTATGAAAATATTAATTATAAGGCTAATTATAATAGTGTTTCTAAAAATAATAAGATATTTCGATCCTCTACGCTCTACATAAAAGACGCTAATAATCATTTAATAGGACTCTTGTGTATGAACTTTGATGACACTAGTTTTAAGAATCTTACTGAACAATTAATCTCTTTAATACATCCTGATGAGGTAATTGAAAAGGTTAATTTTGAAAAGCTTGAGGGGATTAAATTCTCTGATGATTCGGATACAATAGGTGCTACTATGGAAGAAGTTGCAGATAATGCAATTGATAAGGTTTTAAAAAACATCTCTATCCCCGCTGATAGGTTAAATAAAAGCGAAAGAATTGAAATCGTTAAGATCTTAGATGACAAGGGTATCTTTATGCTTAAAGGGGCAGTTTCATATGTGGCTGAACTGCTTCACAGCTCCGAGGCTACAATATATAGGTACTTAAATGATATAAATTCTAATAAGTAGTGGCGATGTGTAGGAGAGTTTAGTGTTTTGGTAAATAGGTATTTAGGTTTTATTTTAAAGCTTACGGGTATAATTTAGATGAGTTCTAATTAAAATGGAGGCTGATTTCATGAAAAATATCTTATTAATTGAGTATTGCACTGGCTGAGGCTATATAGGAAGAGCAGTTGCTCTAACAAGATCTATATTAAATGAACAAAAGAACAATATATCTGAACTAACACTGATTCCTTCATCTGGCGGGGTTTTTGAAGTAACACTAAATGACCAACTACTTTTTTCTAAAAAAGAATTAGACAGATTCCCAGAAAAAGATGAAGTCGAGGGTATTGTTAAGGATAAATTAGCATAAAAAAGAGCTGTTACCAACTAGATACTCTAGTATGGTAACAGCTCTATTATCTATTAAGCTTGTACAGCTTCTCCTAAGAACATTGCTATATCGTCTTCTACATTTGAAATTGTTCCGATTCCGAATGTATCTACTAATACTTTCGCTACATTTGGTGAAAGGAAGGCTGGTAGTGTTGGTCCTAGGTGAATATTTTTTACTCCTAATGATAAAAGAGCTAACAATACTATAACTGCTTTTTGCTCGTACCAAGCTATATTGTATGCTATTGGAAGTTCATTGATATCATTTAGTTCAAATATTTCTTTAAGTTTTAATGCTATTACTGCTAATGAATAGGAGTCATTACATTGTCCCGCATCTAAAACTCTTGGAATACCACCGATATCACCTAGGTTTAGTTTATTGTATTTGTATTTAGCACAACCTGCTGTTAAAATTACTGTATCTTTTGGTAGTGCTGCTGCAAAGTCTGTGTAGTAGTTTCTACTCTTCATTCTACCGTCACAACCTGCCATTACAAAGAACTTTCTAATTGCACCTGATTTAACTGCATCTACAATTTTGTCAGCTAAGGCAAATACTTGTGCATGGGCAAATCCACCTACGATTTTGCCTGTCTCTATTTCTGTTGGAGCTTGTAATCTCTTAGCATGTTCGATTAATTCTGAGAAGTCTTTTGCCTTTCCTTCTACTCTGTCTGCTATATGTTTGAATCCTGGGTATCCTGAACTACCTGTTGTATATACTCTATCTGCATAGGATGCTTTAGGAGGTACTATACAGTTAGTTGTAAATAGGATAACTCCATTGAATTGTTCAAATTCTTCTTTTTGTTGCCACCAAGCATTTCCATAGTTTCCTACAAAGTGATCATATTTTTTGAATGCTGGGTAGTAGTTTGCTGGTAACATTTCACCATGAGTATAGATATCTACACCAGTGCCTGCTGTTTGTTCTAGTAGTTCTTCAAAGTCTTTTAGGTCATGACCTGATACTAGAATTCCTGGGTTATTTCTAACACCTATGTTTACCTCTGTGATTTCTGGGTTACCATAAGTAGATGTATTAGCTTGGTCTAATAAAGCCATTACCTTAACACCATACTCTCCTGTTTCAAGTGTTAATGCTACTAAGTCATCAGCTGTTAAACTATCATCCAATGTTGCAGCTAGAGCCTTTCTTATAAATCTACCAATTTCTTTATCATCATATCCTAGGTTGTCAGCGTGCTCTGCATATGCTGCCATACCCTTTAGTCCATATATAATAAGTTCTCTTAAGGAACGAACATCTTCATTTTCAGTTGCTAAAACTCCAACTTCAGAACTAGTTGATTTAAATACTATATCATCATTTGAATTTACAGTGAATGTTGCAGCATCTTCAAGTTCACTTAATTCTACACCTTTTCCAACCAAAGTTGATTTTATTTCATTTCTTAATACTAAACCTTCTTTGATTTTTTCAAAGAATCTATCTTTATCAAAGTTAGCATTTGTTATTGTCATAAATAGACCTTCAATTAAAAATCTGTCTAGACCTTCTACCTCATAAGCTATTTCATCTGCTTTTATTCCTAAAATTGAAATACCTTTTACTGTATAAATCATTAAGTCTTGTAGTGCAGCTACGTCTGCCGTTTTACCACATACCCCTACTTTTGTACAACCTTTACCGCCAGCTGCTTCCTGACATTGATAACAAAACATTTTCATCAATTCTTCCTCCTATATACTAATTTGTTTTCTTTGCTTGATTTACCTTATGTTTATATAATATCTGTTTTCAGCACACTCTTCGGTAACCCTTGTTACGGAATCAAAACTTATTACATTTTTTATAAAAGATATTTAAAAAAGGACCTATACCTTTGATATAGATCCTTTTAAAATATCTTTTGAAATTTTTAAGTACTAATAGTCAATCCCAGCAGCTTTAATTCTTTCTGGGAATGCAGTTGAACATGGAGTAACTCCATATACCATATTACAATGTGGACATTTTGATTCTAAATGAGTCATTGAGAACTTCTCTCCACATTCACATTCTAACTCTACAGCCGCAGGCATTTCCCTTGTATTGAAACCCATGGACCTTATTTTATCTACTACTGCCTTACCATCTCCAAAACTTCCTGTACAACCATCGTGCATTTTATATTCCTCCTATTTTTAAGTTTCTTGTCATTCTGCCTGTACCCAGCACATTTCTGGGTGAGCTTTAGCGAAGAATCTTATATTTTCAGCACACCCAAGATCCTTCGATTCTCTTAGGATAACTAAGTAATATTTTATCAAATATTACTTAGTCAATTGTTTACCATATCTTAAATCTTCTCTCATTCCTTGAACAAAATGATCAATTTCTTCAAGTTTGACTAATAGTTCTTTCTCTTCTTGACTTGTTTCTATAATACTATGGATTCCTCCATTGTTGATTATAATTCTCCTATCGGCTATTAAGGCCAAGGTTGGATCATGTGTTGCGATTAGTACTATTTTGTCTTCATCAACCAATAGGCTCAAGGCCTTTCTTCTATCTATACCAGCATTCTCTATTTCATCAATCAATACAATTGGTGATGAGCTAAGTATGGCTGTGTCAGCAATCATAAGTGCCCTAGATTGACCACCACTTAAGGATGTAACAGGGCTTTCTAGCGCAAATTTCTCCCCAGCTAAATTATTGGCAGCTTCTATGATTTTTTCAATTGTAGCTTCTACATCTTCCACCAACCTACTAGCAGCGTGTAGTTCTAGGAACTCTCTTACAGTTAAATCCATTACAAAGTTCATATTTTGAGATAATTGAGCTACTAACCTATTGTTGGAGGAAAATCTCCACTTCTTATCTGGTATTTCCCCATCAATCAGTATAGTTCTACCTGTTGGAGTATCATTTTGAGCAGCCCACTCTATATCTGCCAATAATCTAGACTTTCCAGAACCAGTTGGACCTACTATGGAAATTATCTCAGATTTTCTAATAGTTAGTTCTTCAAATCCTTCTGGTTTTTTAGATTTGTCATGACCTGGTAATATGGTAAGTGACTGTATACCAGCTTCCTCTTGTATTCCCAGGAATGATTTCATCTGCTTTATATATTCTTCTAGGTTCTCAAGCAAAGCTTCCTTATCTATTGCAAAATCCTCTATTTCCTCTTCACTAAAGCTATTTAGAAATTCTGTAAAAGTCTTATTTTCATGGCCTTTAATATCTAATTTGTTTTCTTCTAAGAATCCTTCCACAAAGGGATATTTTCCTATAATTTCAGCTATAACCTTATTATGCATAGTCATCACCTAAATCCATCTTTCTTACATTACCCATTTGATAAGCTTCACCTATTCTTGTTTCTCCTAAGCAATATG
>CAYOFC010000070.1:0-6912 GCA_964403265.1 uncultured Tissierella sp.
TTATGATGATTTCAATGTTTTTTATGCAATTATTACGTGGAATAGCATCAAAAGACAGGATATTGGAGGTATGGGATACAAGCTCTGAAATCAAGGAGATAGAAAGTCCTATTCCAAATCCAGTAGATGGTTCTATTAGTTTTGAAAATGTTAATTTTAGGTACCCTGCTAGTAAGGAATATACTTTAAAAGATATAAATTTAAAGATTAATTCTGGAGAAATCATAGGTATTATAGGATCCACAGGTTCTTCTAAATCCACACTGGTCCAATTGATACCAAGACTTTATGAAGCAACTGAGGGAGCCGTAAAGGTGAGCGGTGTAGATGTAAGGGATTATGATATAGAAGGTTTGCGAGATCATGTTGCCTTTGTACTACAGAAGAATACATTATTTTCAGGTACTATTCGAGAAAATATGCAATGGGGTAATGAGAAGGCATCTGATGATTTAATCATAAAGGCTCTTAAGCAAGCCCAGGCTTGGGAATTTGTTTCAAATTATGAGGATGGATTAGACCATATAGTGGAGCAAGGAGGAAGCAACTTCTCAGGTGGTCAAAGACAAAGATTGACCATAGCAAGAGCCCTAATGAAAAATCCTAAGATTATAATACTAGATGATTCAACTTCAGCTGTGGATATGACCACGGATGCTAAGATACAACAAGCATTTAGACAGGATTTAGGAGATGTAACTACTATAATAATCGCACAGAGAATCTCATCAATACAGCACGCGGATAGGATAATAGTTCTCCATGAAGGAGAGATAGAATCTTCAGGTGATCATAAAACATTAATTGAAACTTCACCTATATACAAGGAAATCTATGAATCACAGGAGAAAGGGGTGATTAGTGAATGACAAACAAAGGGAAGAAACCTCAATTGAAACCAAATAACCCAAAGAAAACTATAATTAGATTATTTAGTTACTTTAAATTTAATAAATTCCTATTGTTTGGAGGACTAACATTTATCATACTTGCGGCTATAGCTGAGATAGGTACCAACGCAATGTTAAGTCCTATAATTGATACACTAGTTGTAGATCATGATAAAGGCTTATTTATTAAATATATATTAATAATGGCAGCTTTAGTTATAACTGTAGCTATGAGTCAATATATTGGTAATCTATCAATGGCAAGATTGGCACAAAGAACTATTCATAGAATACGTGAAGAGATGTTTTCTCATATGGAAAGATTGCCAATACCGTATTTTGATAGACACTCCCACGGTGAGTTAATGTCTACATTTACTAATGATGTGGATATGCTAAATCAATCCTTGGAACAAAGTGTATCACAGATTATTGTATCGATTATAACAGTAGTAGGTACATTTATAATGATGATATATATCAGTCCATTGCTGACAGTAGTCGTAGTATTGATGCTTATTGTTATGTTATCTTCTGTAAAGTTTATAGGACAGAGGTCTGCTAAGAATTTTAGAAATCAACAATCTCAACTAGCTGAAATGAACGGATATATAGAAGAAATGATGACAGGTCAAAAAGTGGTAAAGGTATTTAATTATGAAGACCGTGCCATTGATGACTTTACAAATAGAAACGAAGACTTAAGAAAAGCAAGTACAAATGCTTCTGCATTTGGGGTTATGCTTATGCCAATCATGGGTAACTTATCCTATGTGCTATATGGGCTTGTGGCAATGATTGGAGCATATCTTGTAATACAAGGCACTGTGAGTATAGGTAATATAGCGGCTTACTTACAATTTACAAGATCTATATCTAGACCTATAACCATGGTTTCAAATCAAATGAATACATTGTTTGCAGCCTTAGCAGGTGCAGAGAGAATATTCAGGATCCTAGATGAGGATGAAGAAATAGATAAGGGCGATGTTGAGCTTATTGAAGATTGTACTGGAAAGAATGGTTTATGCTGGAGAGTTTCCACAGATAATGGAGATTATGAAGAGATACCTCTTAAGGGTGGTATTACATTTGAAAATGTAGATTTTGGATATGTAGAGGGGCAAAGAATTCTTAAAGACATCAATCTTTATGCTAAGCCAGGTCAAAAGATTGCCTTTGTAGGGTCCACTGGTGCAGGTAAAACAACAATAACAAATCTAATCAATAGATTCTATGAAATCAACGAAGGAACTATATACTATGATGGCATAGATATAAGACGTATAAAAAAATATGACCTAAGAAACACAATGAGTATTGTACTTCAAGATGTCCATCTATTCGAGGGTACTGTAGCGGAGAATATTCGATATGGAAGATTAGATGCCACTGACGAAGAAGTTAAAGAGGCGGCAAAACTTGCCAATGCACACTACTTTATCAAGCATTTACCTCAAGGCTATGATACTATGCTGACAACTGATGGTGGAAACCTATCTCAAGGTGAGAGACAGTTATTATCCATAGCAAGGGCAGCAGTAGCTAATCCAACTATTCTTATACTGGATGAGGCAACATCATCAGTAGATACAAGGACGGAGAAACTTATATCAGAAGGTATGGATAAGTTGATGAATGGTAGAACAACATTTGTAATAGCCCATAGACTATCTACGGTTCGTGACTCTAATGCAATTATGGTACTTGAAAAAGGTGAGATAATTGAGCGTGGAGACCATGATGATTTAATGGAACAAAAAGGTAGATACTATGCATTAAATACAGGAGCAATAGAATTAGAATAAAGGGTCAGACGACCAAAGGTCGTCCCTGCAATAGTGGGACAGAGGGTCAGACCCTTTGTCCCACTATTATAAAATCGTAAAAAAGATGCAGTGATAAAAATTCTATCACTGCATCTTTTTTGTAGAATCGCACTTTGATTGCCTGATTCTAATATTATAATTTCTTCACAAACTCAGTTTTCAACTTCATAGCACCGATTCCATCGATTTTACAGTCGATATCATGGTCCTCGTCGATTAACTTGATATTCTTAACCTTTGTACCTTTTTTTACAACAGATGAGCTTCCCTTAACTTTTAAATCCTTTATAACTGTTACTGAATCCCCATCATTTAATATAGTTCCATGAGCATCTTTATATACCTTCTCCTCTGAAGCACTAGTCTCTTGAGATTCAAGGGTCCATTCATGGGCACATTCAGGACATACTAATAAAGTTCCATCTTCATAAGTATACTGAGAATTACACTCTGGACAATTTGGTAAATTAGGCATTGTTATAATCCTCCATTCTTTATATATATTTAATCTTATTTATAGTGCTTATCAGCTTTACATATTATCACATGTGGGCAATAAAGACAAATGGGACATGGGGTCAGGACCACTGTCCCATTTGTCCACACAAAAAGGGACAGTGGCCCTGACCCTCTGTCCCTCCCATTTATATATGAATTGGTCTATCTATAGCTCCGTAGGCTGCCTCAACCATAGCTTCTGCGAAGCTAGGATGGGGGTGTATAGTCTTAGCCAAATCATATACTGTACCTTCAAGCTGCATTATAGTAACTGCTTGGGAAATCATGTCACTGGCATGACTAGCCATTATATGAACACCTACGACTTCACCATATTGATTATCAGAGATAATTTTTACAAATCCAAGAGTTTCTCCATTGGCAATAGCCATTCCATTTGCCATAAGGGGGAATTTGCTCACCTTAAAGTCAAGGCCTTGCTCCTTGGCCATCTCCTCGGTAATTCCTACACTGGCAAGTTCTGGGAAGCTATAGACTACAGATGGAACAAGATTATAGTTTAGTCTACTAGTAATTCCCATGATATTTTCCGCTGCCACTATAGCTTCGGCAGAAGCTACATGGGCCAATGGGTATTTGCCTATAACATCGCCTATGGCGTAAACACCATCAACACTAGTTTCCATTTTATCGTTGCTTTCTATAAATCCTTTAGGATTTAATTTTAAGTTAAGGTTTTCTACACCACTTATATTAGCCTTAGTTCCAAGGAATAGCATATATTTATCCCCTGAGAAAGTCTTTTCTTTGCCCTTATGATCAACTACAATTTCACCGTTTTTAACCTCTTTAAATTCAGCTTGAGAAATTATTTGTATTCCTTCTTTTTTTAACTGTCTCTCTAGAGTTTTAGCTAATTCATTTTCTATAAATGGAAGTATCTGTTTTCCATTATGAATTAAAGTCACATTTGAGCCTAGAGCATTAAAAAGTGTGGCCAGCTCAATTGCATAGACATTGGCTCCAATCATCACTATTTCCTTAGGGATGTCTTCTAGTTTAAATATTCCATAACTATCTATGGCTTTGCCTGACTTAATTAGTTCATCTAGTCCAGGTATATCTGCATATTTGCTTGAAGCACCTGTTGCTATTATAAGTTTATCAAATTCAATAGTATCACCATTTACTTCTATTTGGTTTTTACTTTTGACAGTTCCCATACCATCAAGAAAATCAATTTTATTTTTTTTAAACAGCATTTCAATTCCGGATACTAGCTTATTTACAACAGAATCTTTTCTTTCTAGTAAGGACTTCCAATCAACACTAGTATTTGAAGTATCTACACCTTTGATAGCAAATTCTTCTGATCTTAAAACATCCTTATAATGCTTTGCAGTTACTAACATTGTTTTAGTAGGGATACAGCCCCAGTTAAGGCATACCCCACCTAGTCTATCCTTTTCTATTACAGCTACCTTAGCACCTAATTGTGCTGCTTTAATAGCTGCTACATATCCACCGGGGCCTCCCCCTAAAATTACGATATCATATCTCGCCATATTATCACCTTATCCTTTAGGCTCTTAAAAGCAGCATATCTGGATCACTTAGAAGTTCTTTTAATATATTGATAAATCGTGATCCACTTGCTCCGTCAATAGTTCTATGGTCATAGGATAATGAGACAGGTAATACTCTGGCAATTACTATTTCATCATCTTTTACAATAGGTTTTTTAACGGCCCTTCCCAAACCTAGTATTGCTGATTCAGGATAATTTATAATCGGTATACCAAAATGCCCGCCTATAGAACCATAGTTGGTAATTGTAAATGTTCCTCCTCTTAGCTCCTGAATCGAAGATTTGTTTTCCTTTGCCCTAGAACTTACTTCTTCTATAGCCTTTGATAGTTCAACTATACTTAGTTTATCAGCATCTTTGACCACAGGAACCATAAGGCCCCTATCAGTATCAGTAGCTATACCGATATTGTAGAAGTATTTTAGAATCAATTCTTCACTAGCTTCATCCAGTGTTGAATTAAACTCTGGGAACTTCTTAAGTGCCACAATAGTAGCCTTTATAATAAATGGAAGATAGGTTAATTTTACATCTTCTTCTATTAGTAGATCCTTGTATCTCTTTCTAAAATCATCCAATTTGGAAATATCAATTTCATCCATAGCAGTTGTATGAGGTATAGTAAATCTAGACTGAGTCATACGCTCTGATATGGTCTTTCTTATTTTAGTAAGAGGAATTCTTTCTTCAATTTCCTGTGGTATAACTAAAGTTGGTGGAATTGATTCTGGAGCTTTTATAGCTTCAACTTTTCCTGCAGGAATACTTGCTTGGGCTTTTGAATTTTGAATATCCTCTTTCATAACCCTACCATTTGGTCCTGTACCTACTACACTTGATATATCAACTCCCAAATCCTTAGCCATTTTTCTTGCTACAGGAGTAGCTAAGACTTTTTTATCCTTAGTTGGTCCAGATGATACTACAACTTCTTCAGTACTAGGAGGTATAACTTCTGATGATGCAATTACCTCGCCTACAACACCTGCAGTTTCCTCTTCAACTACTTCTACTGATTCTGCTGGCTGGTCTCCTTCTTCACCTTCAACCTCAATGGTAATAAGGACCTGCCCAACATTTACAGTATCTCCTTCTTTATATATTAGTTTTCCGACTTTGCCTGATCTAGGTGAAGGGATCTCTGCGGTAACTTTGTCTGTTTCGACTTCAGCTACACTATCCCCTTCTTTTATAATGTCACCTTCACTTACTAGCCATTTCATAATGATACCTTCATCAAGACCCTCTCCTATATCAGGGAAAAGAAAATCAAATTTCATTTTATTAACCTCCTCCTAATATCTCACAACTTCTAAGATTGTTTTGGCAATTCTTTCTGGGGTTGGAATATAGTGTTTTTCTCCCCTTGGTAATGGGAAAGTAGTATCAAAACCAGTCAATCGTGTTGGTGGTGCTTCTAGATACAAGAAAGCTTTTTCATTAACTATAGAGATAATCTCAGCTCCAACACCTAAGGTCTTTGGTGCTTCGTGTACAACTAATATTCTTCCAGTTTTCTTAACTGATTCAATAAAGCTCTCCCTATCCATAGGTGCGATAGTACGAAGATCTATAATCTCAGGTCTGATGCCCTCATTTTTAATTAAATCTACAGCTTTTTGAACATCCCTAACCATTGCACCCCAAGTAACGATGGTGATATCCTCACCTTCTTGAAGTATTTTAGCCTTCCCAATTGGAATCTCATATGCTTCTTCGGGAATCTCTTGTTTGAAAGCCCTATATATTCTCTTTGGTTCCCAGAAAAGAACAGGGTCAGGGTCACGGATTGCAGCTATTAAAAGCCCTTTGGCATCATAAGGAGTAGAAGGTATAACAACCTTTAATCCTGGTATTTGCGCATATATTGCTTCTGTACTTTCAGAATGATGCTCCAATGCCCTAATTCCACCACCATAAGGTGAACGAATGACCATAGGAAGAGTATATCTACCCCTTGATCTATTACGCATTCTTGCTACATGACTTATGATTTGGTTAAATCCAGGATATGCAAAGCCTGAAAATTGCATCTCCACAACAGGTTTTAGTCCTGTTACAGCCATACCTACTGCGGTACCAACTATACCAGATTCTGCAAGGGGACTATCAAATACCCTTTCCTCGCCAAACTTCTTTTGAAGAT
>CAYOFC010000071.1:0-3715 GCA_964403265.1 uncultured Tissierella sp.
TTTGCAAAGTTTCTATTTGCTTCTACTTTTTCATTATAGAATCTCATATCATTACCTGGTGTATTTCCCGTAACCAAAGTAAATCTTAGGGCGTCTGCTCCATAAAGATCTATTATCTCTAGTGGATCTATGCCGTTGCCTAAGGATTTACTCATCTTTCTACCTTGGCTATCCCTTACTAGGCCTGTTAAGAATACATCTTTAAATGGCAACTCACCCATTTGCTCTATACTTGAAAATACCATTCTTACAACCCAGAAGAATATAATATCATATCCTGTTACTAATACATCTGTTGGGAAGAAGTATTTTAAGTCCTCAGTATTATCAGGCCAACCCAGAGTTGAAAAAGGCCATAAGGCTGATGAAAACCAAGTATCAAGAGTATCCGTATCATGTCTTAGATTATGGCTTCCACATTTACTGCACATCTCTGGTGCAGTTTTGGATACGATTATTTCACCGCAATCATCGCAGTAATATACAGGAAGTCTATGACCCCACCATAATTGTCTTGAAATACACCAATCCCTAATATTCTCCAACCAATTTACATATACCTTACCAAATCTTTCAGGTATAAAGTTAAGCTCTCCTTTATAATATGCCTCTAATGCAGGCTTTGCTAAAGGTTCCATTTTTACAAACCATTGCTTTGATATCAGTGGCTCGATTATTGTGCTACATCTTTCACAATGACCGATTGCATTTTCATGTTCTTTTACTTCGTTTAAGTATCCACTTGCATCCAGGTCTTCTACTATCTTCTTCCTTGCTTGGAATCTTTCAAGTCCTTCATATTGACCGCCATTGGAGTTGATATATCCCTTCTCATCCATGATTATATATTGACCTAGGTTAAATCTTTCTCCTACTTCGAAGTCATTCGGGTCATGGGACGGAGTTATCTTTACTGCACCTGAACCAAATGTCATATCAACATAATCGTCTGCAATTATTGGAATTTCTCGGTTTAATAAGGGTAATATGGCCATTTTTCCTACTAAGTCCTTATATCTTTCATCTTCTGGATTTACTGCTATAGCTAAATCACCTAGAATCGTTTCAGGTCTTGTAGTAGCTATAGTGATCTTTTGTTCACTATCCTTTATAGGGTAATCCACATACCAAATATGTCCATGACTGTCTTCGTGCTCTACTTCTGCATCTGAAATAGCTGTAGCACAATCTGGACACCAGTTAATAATTCTGTCTCCCCTATAGATAAGGCCTTTTTCATATAGTCTAATGAAGACCTCTTCAACAGCCTTGTTCATATTTTCATCTAGTGTAAATCTATCTCTACTCCAGTCACAAGAAACTCCAAGCTTCTTAAGTTGGTTTTTAATATTTCCACCATAAAGCTCAGTCCATTCCCATGCTTCTTCAAGGAAGCCATCTCTTCCTAATTCTTCCTTAGTCTTGCCTTCTTTAGTTATCTTGTCTACAACCCTAGCTTCAGTTGATATACTTGCATGGTCTGTACCTGGCTGCCATAATGCTTCATAGCCTGACATCCTCTTCCATCTAATAAGAATATCTTGGATAGTGTTATTCAGGGCATGACCCATATGAAGATTTCCCGTAACATTTGGCGGGGGCATCATAATTGTATATGGCTTTTTATCATGGTTTACATTGGCTGCAAAATATTCATTGTCATTCCAGTAATCGTATAATCTGTCTTCAAAATCCTTTGGATTATAGGTTTTTGGCAAATTTTCTAACATAATTTATTCCTCCTATTCGTCATCGCAGTCTCGCAACCTTAATTCACGCCCTAGGCATCAATTTGGGAGTGCTTCCAGTGCAATTCAAATCTCTTTACTCATAAAAAAACCCCTTAATCCTTAAACAAAAGGACGAAGGGTTAAACTCGTGGTACCACCTTAATTCCATGAAAAATATCATGGCACTCAATAATTATAACGGAATCACCGTCTAAACCTACTACATTTCAGTTTAGATGCTCAAAAGCTACCTTCAACAAACATTGCTTTAAAGACCTTTCACCCTAGGGTCCTTTCTCTATAAAAGATGTTTGTTTACTACTCTTTTTCAACGCAACTTAATTTGTATTAATTATATAAATTAAACTATTCTTTGTCAACTACCACTTCTCTATTTTTGACTAATCCAATATATATACTTACATAGTTTAATAATGCTAATATATTGACAACTACAGTCACGATAAATAATACCTTTGATATAGTTGCTGGTAGTCTAAAAACAATAGATAAGGTTGCAATATAAAATAATGCTGTAGCAGACTTCCCATATTTGTTTGAAGGAACAACTTCATTGGATTTGGAAAAGTATAGTAAAGCCCCACCACAAATCAATATGATTTCTTTTATTCCTAGTGCAATAAGTATCCACCCTGATATTAAGTTAGATAAAGTAAAACTAATTAATATAGCAAAAGTCATCAATTTATCAGCCAAAGGATCCAGAACAGTACCTAGCTTTGTCTGCAAGTTATACTTTCTTGCAATCTGCCCGTCTAGTACATCTGTTATTCCAGCCAATATAAATACCAATCCAGCTATTAAAATCCTATTTTCCAAGCCTGAAAAGAATATAGTCAAATAGACTGGTACTAAAATTATTCTTAAAACTGTTAACATATTAGGTATATTCATACACAACCCTCCATTTTATTTTATTGTAACCTTTGTATAATGAAAGAATACAATATCTTATATGAATCTATCATAACACTATATTATACAAGGAGTGATAGGATGTCAAAGAAATATAAATTTTTACCTCTCTTATTGGCCATGGTATTAACAATTACCATAGTTTTTACAGCCTGTGACAAAAGCAGCAATCCAAAGATAAGATTAATGGAAGTTACCCATTCTTTATTTTATACCCCACAATACGTTGCTCTAACACAAGGTTTTTTTGAAGATGAAGGTTTGGATGTTGAACTTATCACTGGTGGTGGTGCTGACAAGGTCATGACTGCAATGTTAAGTGGAGAAGCAGAGATTGGATTTATGGGCGCAGAGGCATCTGTATATGTTTACAACGAGGGTCGGGATAACTACGCAATAAACTTTGCTCAATTAACACAAAGAGACGGAACTTTTCTAGTTGGTAGAGAAAAAGACGATGATTTTAACTTCGATAAACTTAAAGGTAAAACAGTACTTGGTGGTAGAAAGGGTGGTATGCCTGAGATGACTCTAGAATATGTAATCAAATCAAAGGGATTGGTACTTGATGAAGATGTAGTAGTTCGTACCGATGTTCAATTTGATGCTTTAGCTGGTGCATTTATCAGTGGTGAAGCTGATTATGTATCCTTGTTTGAACCAGTAGCAACTACACTCGAAAAAGAAGGTCAGGGATATATTGTTGCATCCATAGGGACCGAAGGCGGATATATACCATATACATGTTACTCAACTACTAAAGAATATATGGAAAAAAATCCTGAGATAATTCAACAGTTTACCAATGCTTTGTATAAGGCCATGGTATGGGTACAAAATCATAGCATAGAAGAAATCGCTGAAGCTGTAAAGCCTCACTTCCCAGATACTGAAGATGATGTACTAATTACATTAATAGATAGATATAGAGAACAAGACAGCTGGAAGCCTGACTTAATTATCACAGAGGAAGGTATAGACCATCTAATGCATATAATGGAACTGGCAGGCGAATTAGACAATAGGGCAGATTATGAAAAAATAGTCAC
>CAYOFC010000071.1:3815-6850 GCA_964403265.1 uncultured Tissierella sp.
TATCTTGGAATAAATCCAATCTTCTTATAAACCTTCCTTAGGGTTTTCATAGCTTTGTACTCTGCTTTCTCAGCACCCTCTTTATATATCTTTTCAAGATAATCCTTATTATTGATTAAATCATTATATCTTTCTTGAATTGGTCTTAAACCCTCTACTATCACTTCTGCTAATTCTTCCTTAAATATTCCATATCCCTTTCCATCATATCTTCTAACAATGGTGTCTATATCATCATTAGTAAAGGCAGAATAAATATTTAGTAAATTTTTGATTCCTTTTTGGTTATCATTAAAAGCCACTACTCCTTCTGAATCAGTGACAGATCTTTTGATCTTCCTTCTTATAACATCTGGATTGTCTAATAATAATATAAATGAATCTTGATTAGGGTCAGACTTACTCATCTTTGATTCTGGATCTTGTAGGCTCATTATTCTAGCGCCTTGCTCCTTAATCAAGGGCTCTGGCACCTTAAAAGTTTCACTGTATCTATTATTAAATCTCTCTGCTATATCTCTACTTAATTCTAGATGTTGCTTTTGATCTTCCCCTACTGGTACATAATCTGTTTGATATAGAAGTATATCGGCTGCCATTAAAACAGGATAAGTGAACAAACCCGAATTAATGCTACTGTCTTCAAATTTCTTAGATTTATCTTTAAATTGAGTCATTCTATTAAGCTGCCCCATATAGGTTATCGTATTCAAAATCCATGTCAATTCTGCATGAGCGGGCACATGAGATTGAATAAACAAAGTAGACTTTTCAGGATCTATCCCAGCAGCCATTAATAACGAAAGAACTTCCAAGGTATGCTTCCTTAAATCTTTAGCCATTTGAGGTACTGTTATAGCATGCATATCTACAACACAGTATATATTTTCATAATCCTCATTATACTGGAGTTCTACCCAATTTCTAATAGCCCCTATATAATTTCCGATTGTCGGTTTTCCTGATGGTTGAATTCCACTAAAAATAAATTTCTTATCCATTTATATCCCTCCTAAAATAACAAAAACCCTTCATCTCTGTATAAAGAGACGAAAGGTTATTCCGCGGTACCACTCTAATTGCATTAGCCAACTCTAATCCTATAAGGATGATTAGTCCCATATCCTATGTATTCAGATATGAACTCACAAGTCCATTCACTACAAAGGTATCATTAGGCTCACACCAACCCTAACTCGCTTCAGACCCTTATTATAGCTACTATTCTTGATCTCAGTTATAATATTATATTAATTATACACTAAATTGGTGAAATGTAAACACCAAGTCTAAAATCTTCAATTCAACTCTGTATTGTGTTATAATATTTCAAGGAGGGTGGCATATATGGCACAAGATGAGTTTATAAAAAAGTCTAAAGTTTATATAATATCGATTTTGACTATAGTATTATGTGGTGAAATGTATTTCTTCCCATTTCAAGGGGCTTTTAGGTTCTCCGTGGGAGTTATGGCTCTTGGTATAATACTATTATTTTATGACGATATAAATCTATTTTTTCTAGGACTTTTTACTGGTATTTCAGTATTTTTCTTAAGATCTGTTATCTATTCAGTTGATGGAAACTATACTTTATTTGAATTACTTAAATTAAATATACCAGGCTCAATATATTATATGGCTTATACTACATTTTTTCACATCTTTAGGATAAAACTATATAAAGATTCTCCTGTAAAAACTATATACTTATTATCTATTATAGACTCAAGCTCCAATATTATTGAAGCATTGATTAGAAATAATCTAAATGCTAGTATGATGAGATATATATTGATTATGGCAATTTCAAGAAGCGTAATAACATATATAATTTATTATTTATTTAGGCGAAAAGAGTTGCTAATAAGAAAAAACGAACATGAAAAGAGGTATAACCAGCTTAATGCTTTAATTTCAAATATCCAAGCTGAAATATTCTACCTATCCAAATCTACATCTGATATTGAGGCAGTAATGAGTAAGGCCTATACTCTATATGAAAATACCAAAGGCAATCAAGAAATCAATCATTTAGCCTTAGATGTAGCTAGGGAAGTTCATGAGATAAAGAAGGACTATCAGAGAGTAGTCACAGGGTTTAAGTCTTATGTAGACAATTTTGACTTTCGAAAGACTATGGCCCTAAAAGAAATTAGCTCTATTATAGAAAGTAATCTAAATAGATATATTAAATATCAAAAGAAAGAGATAGAAGTTCAGATTAAGTTTTATACTAATATTCAAGTTTCAAATTATTACTATTTGTTTACAATAATAAATAACCTAATCACAAATGCAATAGATGCAATTGATCTTAATGGAGAAATCTATGTGGAAGCTAAGTCTATCAAGGGAAATCTAGTATTAAAAGTTATGGATAATGGCCCAGGTATAGATAGTGAAATCAAACCACATATATTTAATCCTGGTTTCACAACCAAGTATGATTTAGAAAGCGGAACCCAATCAACTGGAATTGGCCTTTCCCATGTAGAATATATTGTAAAAAATCTAAATGGTACTGTTGAAGTCGAATCTAAAATTGATGAAGGAACAACTTTCATTATAACAATACCAATAAAGGAATTAAGGAAGTGATTTTTATGGCAAATACTTTTATTATAATTGATGATGATATAGGAATAGTGACTATGCTAAAAAACATAATCAAGCAAAATGACCTAGGAAAAGTTGTAGCTGACTTTACCAGTGGTGAACATGTTGTTGATGAAATTCTTTTTTATAATCCAGATATAGTATTAATTGATTATTTATTACCTTCAATCGATGGGATCGAAATTATAAATAGCATTCTAGAAAAAGCTTATGATGGAAAAATCGTCATGATTTCTCAGGTAGAAGATCCTACTATGGTTGCCAATGCATACAACTCCGGAGTCTTGTTTTTCATAAAAAAACCTATTAATACTATTGAAGTAGTAAATGTGATAAAAAACGTAATTCAAAATATTGAACTAGAAAAATCCATGTCTATTATCAAAAATGTATTAGGTAGTGTATCTAAATCCGAC
>CAYOFC010000072.1:0-6672 GCA_964403265.1 uncultured Tissierella sp.
ATCTAGCCCAAAGATTAGATAAGCCTATTTCTTATTTCCTAGATACAGATTTAGAGAAGGGCCAATATATGTATCATAATTCTAGGGCGTGTTTTGAGCATGCATCATTCTTAATAAAGAATAATGAATATGAAAAATGTATTACTTATATAAACCAAATGATTAAAACTATTGATGAGGATCCTAAAAATAAGTATTATGGTTACATTCAATACTTATTAGCTAAATGCTATATTAAACTAAAAAACCATGATTTAATTGAACAATACCTAGACAATGCTATAGCAATTTTAGAAACTAATTTGGAATCCAATAAGGATAACTATTACTTAGCCGATGCTTACTTTTATAAATCTAATATGTTCTTTTATATAAAAGATTTTGAAAAAACTGAGCAATATATCAGAAAATCTATGGATGCTTTTAACAAATCCTACAATGCTGATGTGTTGCTTGAGACTAAGCTATTATTCTCGCTTGGGTTTGTATTATATAAAAAAGGTAATTATGATCAATCTATTTTAACTATGAAGCAAATTCTAGATATTTCTAAGGAAAATAGGTTTTATTATTATGTTGGAGATGCTTATATGCTTTTAGGTATATTAAGTAAAAAGATGAAAGATTTAGACCAAGCAATTCTCTACACAAAAAAAGCAATTTCATTTTTTGATGCTGTAGAAGAGTTTGATTCGAAAGCAGATAGCGATAAAAATCTAGGGAATTACTATTTATTAATTGGTGAATTAGACAGTGCTGATCTCCATTTAAACAATGCTCTAGAATATTTTGAATCTGCTGGGGATACCTCTAATGTTAATGCCATCAAATCAGATTTACAAGAATTACTGGCGAAAAGAGGAAACTACCTAAATGCCATTGATTATTTAGAAGAAATTGATATGAATAAGTTGAAGGCTAAAGATAGGGCCAGAGTATATTTAAATTTAGGAAATAGTTATATAGGTTTAAAGGACTACATCAAGGCAGGGGAAAATCTCAAGAAGGCAGAGGATCTATTAAAGGACTCTAGTTATTTTGATATACTTCAGATTATTTATGATTCCTATTCTACTATGTATTCACAGTTAGAAGATTTTCAAAAAGCATATTCCTATTCTCAAGAGTCAAAAAAATTCCTTGAACTTTCCTTAAATGAATAGTATAGAAATAGCCATACTTCCTTATTGGAAATATGGCTATACTTTATTCCGTAAAATCTTAGTGTCCTATTCGCTTAATAACAAGATCTTTTAATCCATTGACCTCATATGATTTATGTAATTCATAAGCCGAATGACACAGTTTAACAGCATGTACATCGCTTTTGTCTGAGACTAAACTGATTATGGCCTCCCATGAAATATGGCTAGAAACATCTATTTTCTTACTATAGTTATAATAATTTAATGTCAATAAATGTGTAATAATACTTGTGGTTAATATATCCAAAGCATTAGAGTAATCATCAAAATAATCCTTCATGTTTGATACAGCATGGAGTCCTGTAATACAATGCAAGATAACAATATTTCCAGAGAAATAATATGCTGGTACTAGCAAATCTAATAAGGCTTTTACCTTCTCATTAGCATCTCCATCAATTATAAATCCTTTATTCAGAAAACCATTATCATTATATAGGGCTTGAATCTTCTTGCCTAGTGTATCATAGTTGGACATAATATTTTTTAGATCTTTGTCATACACCAATCTATTCATTTCCTCTTTTATCTTTGATCCAGGAATCTTTCTCGAGAATAACTTGGATGCCCTATAGGCTGTTATATAGTATGCTAATGCCCGCTCAATCTCATTATTTAATAAAGGGTCTATAGCTGCCCCCTCAATAGCATAGGACATTCGAATAATCGTATGAAATAATCCTGAGGAAAGCCCTAGTATATGTCTGTTTATTATTTCTCTTACATATTTGTCTATATCAGTATTTTTTACTTCTTCTTTTAGTAAATATAAACAGACCTCATATAAACTTCTGTTTCCCAGGGTCTCTTCAATAGTATGAATATTAGGGTAGTACATTTGAACTTGATTAACATTATTTCTTTCTAAAAAAGAATCTGTAAAACTCTTAACTTTATCTAGATCATCAGTCATCTTATACATGGCAAGTTGTCCCATAGGTAAATGGTTTACTAATCTACCCATATAGGGTGTGTGACTTTCGCCATAATGATTGATCATTTCGCCTATAGTCATAGTTTTTCCCCACTTTCTCTACTTATAATGCACTGAACTTCATATATACCCTAATATTATAACTACTAACTATATATATTTTTTTATCTCTTCTTCTATATTATTTGTTTTGTATTCTAGGGATAGAACTGGCTGGATATCATATTTATCTAATAAATTATATAGGCTTTTTATTTCTTCAGGATCAGGCGATAGATGTTGGTCATACAAGCCATTATTTGAATGAATATGCATATAAGATATAGAATCCTTTAAAGAGCTTATCCATTCTTCTAAAGGAACCTTCCCCACCTTGGCATGACCTATATCTAAATTGATCTTTATATTGGGAGAATCAACTATGTCCATATATTCCTTTAACATCTTAGGAGTTTCCTCAAATATATTTTCTATAAGAATGATACCTTTGAATCTAGTCTCACTCAGTATCTTCCCCCAAAACTCCCTAGCCTGTTTATTGTTTAAATCGCTGATAAAAGGCTCATGGAGATATGGATTGATTTGGCTGTGAAATATAATATAGTCCAGATTTAGCTCAGTGGCTATATTTATAGTATCTAAATATCTTTTATAGCTTATCTCCCTAATCAATAAATCTGGACTTGATGGTTTTAAATCTAGAAAAGGTCCGTGAAGTGATTTTATCCCTTTAAAATTCTCTAATGCTATTTTATAAGTATCAATTATCTTTCTTCTCTCCCCTAAAGATAAGTTAGGTTCTGTAAAGTCTTGGATTTCTACTCCAATATTTAATCTATTAAACAAATCTACATCTAATTCATCAACACTCCTTATGCACTTTACAAATTTTCTCATATATCTGCTCCTTCCATTAATAAAATACCCAAACTATGATTTATACTATCAAAATAACATCATGTATAGCAAAATGTCATCCTAAGTGAAAGGTCACTAACACTCAGAATGACAATAATAGTCTTTAAAGTTGTCTCTTTTATTCTAGCCTGGGACTATGATTTAGCTTCTTTATAAATTTATACCCATCATCGATGGATATTATATTTATGCTGCCATTATCTACCTTGAATCTAAAGAAATAATCTATATCATCAAATATCCAGCACAAGACCAAACGTATAACCCCTGCATGAGTTACCAATATAGTATCCTCATCTCGCTGAACTACTTCATCCAAAAATTCCTTTACCCTATTGTAGACAATACGCAGGCTCTCACCTTCTCTAATGATGTAGTCCGTGGGATTATCGACCCATTCAGTGTACTCCATTGGAAACTCTTCCTCTATTATAGCGTTGGTCTTACCGGAAAATATTCCAAAATTATATTCACCTATCCTGCTATCTGGTGTACCCTCAAGCCCAAGATGGTGCAAGGTCTCCACGGTCCTAGCATAGGGGCTATAGTATACCTTGCTAAAATCATATTCACTTAAATTCTCTTTGGTGATTTGAACCTGATCTATTCCTCTTTTAGATAATGGTGAATCATAAGTTCCGAATACCCTTGATACATTATCCTCTGACTCCCCATGCCTTATCATAATTATATCCATAAAAACACCCCCCAAAATCCTAGCAAAGATGCTACTTCTGTAAGCTCTATAGTAGCACCATATACATCTCCAGTAAATCCACCTATTTTCTTATAGGTATAGGCAGATATAAGCTCTCCTATTATGAAAGAAAAAACTAGGGGTATTATATATAGTATATCTATAAATACAAGAATCAAAAGATATACTATAATACTGGATATTATGTATAGTCGTGGCTGGGATTTATATATCATATCTCCTAAGCCACCTGACCTTGCTACTTTTTTAAATGCAATCTGCAATAGAACTATTAGTCTACTATTACCCATTGAAAGAATAAGGGCAACAGGTAAATTAAATTCTATATTGGAGATTAGGATATATTTGGATAATATAATAAGAATCAAACTTAGAACTCCAAAGGCTCCTATTCTACTATCCTTCATTATTTCAAGGGTTCTTTCCTTATCTTTATTGGAGAAGAATCCATCTGCCGTATCAGACAATCCATCCAAATGAAGTCCGCCAGTTAAAATTATAACCATAGCCACTGTTATAAATGATCCTATATCTATATTTAATGGGCTTAGAAAAACATATGGTACAACTGCTATTAAGCCTAAAAGCAATCCAACAAAAGGAAAATAAAAGGTGCTTTTTCTTATGTTCTCACCATTAAAATCTACGGCAATATTCACAGGTAATCTTGTGAGAAATTGTAACGCTACTATAAGTCCCTTAATCATTTTATCTTCACCGGTATTCCACAGCATACCAAATAAACCTCTTGACTAAGTGCCCCTATTCTTTGGTTTACCCTTCCTTGTATATCTCTAAAAACTCTGGATACATGGTTTTCCGGAACAATACTTAAGCCTACCTCATTTGTAACTAAAGTCAGATCACAGCCTTTAGAGTTTATTAAATCAATTAGATTTGTAATTTCCCCAATTACTGTATCTTCAACTTCCCTTTGAAGTTCAAAGTCTATATATTCCCTATCCTTTGTTATATCGAACATAATATTAGACGTAAGTACAGTTATGCAATCCAAGAGATAATATCTTTCATCACCTATGGCATCTACTAGATTGTAGTTTCCTTCAAAGGTCCTCCACTGTCTAGGTCTACTTTCTTGGTGATGATTTACTCTTTCTCGCATTTCTTCGTCCCATATTCTAGAGGTAGCTATGTAAACTACATCTTCTTTATCTAGATATTTGCCTTCAGCAAATGTACTTTTTCCACTACGTGCTCCACCTGTAACCAGTGTAACCATATTACTACCTCCATTAGATCTTATTCTTCTCTTAAATCCACAAGCACTGAACTATCAACGGTTGCTTGCTCAAATGTTCCCATATTCTCTTGAGTAAATAATGCTGCGTCTACAATTTGAAATGCCAGTGGACATCCAGATCCTTCACCTAATCTCATCTTCATATTTAACATTGGATCAAGCTCCAATTCCTCTAACATATATCTAGCACCTGGTTCATTTGATAGATGTGATGGTATCAAATAATCCTTTACATTTGGATTCAACTTGACTGCACATAAGGCTGCTGCTGAAGATATAAATCCATCCATTACAACTGGAATTCTATTTTTGGCTCCAGACAAGAATAATCCACACATGCCTCCTATATCAAATCCTCCTACTTTTGACAACACATCTATTGGATCCTCTTTATTTGGTTGATTGATTTCTATACCTTTTAACACAGTATTTTTCTTGTTATTGTATTGTTCCTCTGTTACACCTGCACCTTTCCCACAAGCAATGCTCACGTCCAATCCAGAGAAAACACTAAGTACTGCAGCACTAGTTGTTGTATTTCCTATGCCTAGCTCCCCAGTTCCTAGAATATTATATCCTTCTCTAAATAGTTTATCACCAATTTCTATCCCAACTTCTATGGATTTTATGGCTTCTTCATAAGTCATTGCTGGTCCTTTAGTGAAGTTTTTAGTTCCATGGGCTATTTTCTTATTTATAACTTCCTCGTGGGCGTAATCTGAATTTAATCCTATATCAACTGTTACTACATCTGCATTTACAAATTTGGCTAGAGTTGATACCCCTGTGATTCCTTGTACCATTCCTTCTGTTAAAAGTGATGTGAGAATTTGTGGTGTGCATGTTATATCTTCTTCAAATACCCCATTATCACTTGCCATAACAACTATAACTTTTTTATCGGCTTTATTGCTTACCCTTCCTGTCATTCCAGCTATTTTAATTGCCAATTCTTCCAGTGTACCTAAACTTCCCAATGGCTTCACTAGTCCATCCCATTTTTCTTTTGTATCTTCCTTTGCTTTCAAATCTGCTGCTTGTATTGATTCTAGGGTGTTCTTTAAAAGTTCCATTTCTTCCTCCTGATTTGATTTAATATTGTATTTTTTAATTTACATAATTTATTAGTTTTACTTTGGGTTTTCGTGGGAAAAAAGGGTACCTACTATGATTGACATAGTAGGTAAACCCTCTTTTCTTATATTGAATCGTGTAAATAATGATATGAAATTTACAGCCTATATTCTCATTAATTAAAATATACTTGTGGATTTTGACAAACAATAATGAGGTTAAGAAATTGGTATAGTTAGGCCAATTTTTTGGTTTTATATATTTGAAGATAGATAAATACCCATGCTGTTCTACATAGCAATCATTATCCACACTAGAAAAAACAAAAATATTTATAGTGTTAGGTAATAAAAAATCCCTAGCCAAAATGGATAGGGATAGATTAACATAATAATTAATATAAGTCATCCCTTCCCACCGAAGGTTACTTTTTTTAGCAATTTAGGCTGGTATCCTGACTTATGAATCTTCCTACTATCAACACCTTCCCAGATAATATCCAGTGGCTTATGCTGATTTCGTCATCAATTACAGTAGCGGGGGCTGTATGGGGATTTAACCC
>CAYOFC010000073.1:0-6470 GCA_964403265.1 uncultured Tissierella sp.
CAGCTACGTCTCCAACATTGTCTCCAACATTATCAGCTATAACTGCTGGGTTTCTAGGGTCATCTTCTGGGATTCCAGCCTCTACCTTACCTACTAAGTCCGCTCCTACGTCAGCTGCCTTAGTGTAGATACCTCCACCTACTCTGGCAAATAAGGCTATGGAGGAAGCACCTAGACCAAATCCAGTTACTATCTCTATGTCGTCAAATATCATATATAGTACACCAACGCCTAGTAAGCCTAGACCTACTACTGTCATTCCCATTACAGCTCCACCTGAGAAAGCTACGTCTAAAGCCTTGTTCATACCTGATTCCATTGCAGCATTTGCTGTTCTAACATTTGCCTTTGTAGCTACCTTCATACCGAAGTAACCAGCAAAGATGGAGAATAGTGCTCCAACTAAGAAACAAATTGCAGTTGTTAGACCTAATCCAGGCATAATTGTTAATATAACAAATAGTGCTGCCACAAAAATTCCTAATGACTTGTATTGCCTAGATAAAAATGCCATAGCTCCATCAGATATATAAGTAGATATTTCTATCATTCTTTCGTTGCCTGGGTCTACCTTTGAAACACTGTTTGCTTTATAAAAGGCAAACAATAAGGCCAATATACCTACTATTGGCGCTCCTATTAACACAAAATCCATTTTATTATTCCCCCTTAGTTATTTAGCAGCTAATACTAATGTTGATATAACAAATACTACTGCTGATATTATAGTTGCTCTTTGTAAAATAGCTTCTTTACTTGATCCCCTGTTTTTACCCCATAAAGATTCTGGAGAGTTCCCAGCAATGGCTCCTAAGCCACCTTCTTCTCCTTCTTGTAACAAAACACTGATTATTAATCCTATAGCTGATACCAATACAAATATTGAAAATATTGTTTGCATACTACACCTCCTAGTATAAATAATATATAATAAATTTCCCTAATTAACATTACTATTTTAACATAGGGACTGGATAAAATCAATAGAATCAATCCCTTGCTTCTAATATTCCAAAACTTTGGATAAAAATTCAATGGTTCTTGGGTTTTTTGGTCTCTCAAATAATTCTACCGCTTCATTCTCTTCTACAATCTCTCCATCTGCCATAAATATTACTCTATCTGCTACTTGCTTGGCAAAGGCCATCTCATGGGTTACTACAACCATAGTCATGCCTGTTTTAGCTAGTTCTTTCATTACGTTTAGAACCTCTCCTACCATCTCTGGGTCTAGTGCTGATGTTACCTCATCAAATAGAATTATCTTAGGATCCATAGCAAGGGATCTAGCTATTGCAATTCTTTGTTTTTGTCCACCTGATAGAGAGTTAGGATATACATCTTTTTTATCTAATAAGTCCATTGTTTTAAGAAGCTCTATTGCCTTATTCTCTGCCTCTTCTTTTGTAAATTTACCTGTTAATATTGGAGCTATCGTTATATTATCGATTACTTTTTTATGTGGAAATAGGTGAAAATGTTGAAATACCATTCCTATTTGCTGTCTAATATCATTTATATCATTTCCAGCTTTTGATAGATCAGTACCGTCTATAGAAACAATTCCTGAGCTTGGCTCTTCTAAAAAATTCATACATCTAATTAGGGTACTTTTTCCCGAACCAGACGGCCCTATTAATCCGATAACCTCGCCATCTTTTATTTCTAAATTTATATTTTTTAATACATGTTTTTCACCAAAAAATTTGTTTAATCCTTCTACTTTAATCATTATGTGCCAACCTCCTTTCAAAGAAAGCTACCAATTGTGATAGTGTAAATGTAAATACAAAATATATTACTGCTACAATAACCAAAGGAGTAAATGGTTGGAAACTAGTACTTTGTACTATTTTTGAAGCATACATTAAATCGGCCACACCTATAGTAGATGCTACTGATGTTTCTTTTATTAAAGTTACAAACTCATTACCTAAAGTTGGTAATATGTTTTTGATTGCTTGTGGCAAGATAATATGCCTCATTGTTTGACTGCTGCTTAGACCAAGGCTTCTACTAGCCTCAGTTTGCCCTTTGTCAATAGATTGTATACCTGAACGAATGATTTCAGCTACATAGGCAGTACTATTTAATGCTACTGCAATTAATGCTGCTACAAAACCATCTATATCTATTCCTAGGAGTACATATGAACCAAAATAAACAAGTGATATTTGTACCATCATCGGTGTACCACGAACTACTTCAATGTATACCCTTGCAATAAACTGTAGAAACTTATTTTTAGATAATCTTGCAAGACTTAATAGAGACCCTAAAGTTGTTCCTATGACAAGTGCCCCAAATGATAATAATAAAGTGATTTTAATTCCTGTAAAATAATAAGACCTATATTTTACAAACATTTCTAAAATATCCAAATCTCTTCCCCCTTAATCAAACTTTCTATAATACTTAACAAAACTCCCAGTCCAAAAACACAAATTAGGCTAGTAATAAAAATAAACTCGTCTCTTATATATATAAGAGACGAGTTTTATACCCGTGGTGCCACTCTAATTACATTTTATAATAAATCATAAAATATAACTTGAATCAAATAACGTTTTGAACACGTAATGAGATACTCGACCTTCCTTTGTCCCATTAATCTCAGCAATTCTATTCATTAAGCTTTCTATCCACTGGCTCTCAGCCTATACCAGCTCTCTGTAAGATATACTTAACATAATTACTTCTTTGCCTCATTGAAATATATATTTAATATTGTTAACTATATTACGATTTTTCTATGAGTTTGTCAAGCTATTATTTGATTATTTTTTTAAATTAGAAAATGTTTTTATACCTTTGTATTTTGCTGTATCCCAAAGTTCATCTTCAATTCTTAATAATTGGTTGTATTTAGCAACTCTATCAGTTCTGGAAGGAGCACCAGTTTTAATTTGACCTGCATTTAATGCTACTGCTAAATCTGCAATCATAGTATCTTCAGTTTCTCCTGATCTATGGGAGATTACTGATGTATATCCGTGTACTTTTGCCAATTCAATAGCGTCTAAAGTCTCAGTAATAGTTCCGATTTGGTTTAATTTGATTAGGATGGAGTTTGCTATTCCTAAATCTATACCTTTTTTTAATCTTTCAGTATTAGTTACAAATAAATCGTCTCCTACCAATTGGATCTTATCTCCAAGTCTATCTGTTAAAGCCTTCCAACCATCCCAATCATCTTCATCTAATCCATCTTCTATGGAGATAATAGGATATTTTTCAACAAGGTCAACATAGAATTCAATCATTTCTTCTACTGTTAATTCCCTGCCTTCTCCTTCTAATTTATATACTTTTCTTTCTTTATCATACATTTCAGTTGCAGCTACGTCCAACGCCAATACTACCTCTTCACCTGGTTTGTAGCCAGCTTTTTCAATAGCAGCCACTATAGTAGATAGTGCTTCTTCATTACTTGATAAGTTTGGTGCGAAACCTCCTTCATCACCTACGGAAGTGTTTAGTCCTTTAGCTTTTAGTTCTTCTCTTAAACTATGGAAGATTTCTGCTCCCATTCTTAATGCTTCTCTAAAGTCTACAGCTCCAACTGGCATTACCATAAATTCTTGAATATCTACGTTGTTGTCTGCATGTTCCCCACCATTTAATATATTCATCATAGGAACAGGTAATACTTTACCATTTACTCCACCTATATATTGATAAAGTGGCATTCCTAGTTCATCAGCAGCAGCTCTAGCAACAGCCATAGATACACCTAATATTGCATTTGCACCTAATTTACCCTTATTATGGGTTCCGTCTAATTCTATTAACATTTGGTCTATGGATACCTGATCAAATACTTCCATTCCTATTACTTCTTCTGATATTATTTCATTTACATTGTTTACTGCATTAAGGACACCCTTACCAAAATATCTTGATTTGTCCCCATCTCTTAATTCTACTGCTTCAAAAGCCCCTGTTGAAGCTCCTGATGGTACTAATGCTCTACCAAAGGCTCCATTTTCAGTAAATACTTCTACCTCAACTGTTGGGTTTCCCCTTGAATCCAATACCTCTCTTGCAAATACATCTACGATTATACTCAATTTTATTCCTCCCTAGTTTTAGTTTTGAATTTAGTTTAAATTAAAGATCTTCCTGTCATTTCTACTGGTTTTTCTAGTCCCATCAATTCTAATAATGTTGGTGCTAAATCTGCCAGTTTTCCATCTTCTAACTTAGCATCTTCTTTACCTACAAGTATCAACGGTACCCTATTTGTTGTATGGGCTGTTACTGGATTATTATTATCATCTAGTAGTTTTTCAGAGTTTCCATGATCCGCTGTTATCAGCGCCATACCATTTTTTTCTTCCAAAACTTCTATTATTTCACCTAGACAAGTGTCTACGGTTTCCACTGCTTTCTTCACAGCTGGAATAATTCCTGTATGACCTACCATATCAGGGTTGGCAAAATTTAGTATTATCAGATCATACTTATCCATATTAAGTCTTTTTATGACCTCATCTTTTACTTCAACTGCACTCATTTCTGGTTTCAAATCATAGGTTGCCACCTTAGGTGAAGGTATCAAGGATCTATCTTCGTTTTCATAAGGCTCTTCTATACCACCATTTAGGAAAAATGTTACATGGGCATACTTTTCAGTTTCTGCAATTTTCAATTGATTTAAACCTTTGCTGCTTACATATTGGGACAAGGTATTTTTAGGGGCATCGCTCCTATATGCTACATGTGTATTCTCAATGGTTTTATCGTATTCAGTCATAGTCACATAAAACAAATCTTCTATCTTGTCTCTTTCAAAGCCATCAAAATCCTTATCAAGGAAAGCCCTTGTCAACTGTCTTGCCCTGTCTGGTCTGAAGTTGATAAATATAATAGAGTCCCCATCCTCAACAGTTGCTAGTGGGCTGCCATTTTCAGTAATTACTGTTGGTAGCATAAATTCATCATTTATATCTGATTCATAGGACTTCTCTATAGATAATACTGGATCGGTAGCGATTACACCTTCGCCTTTTACAATTGCATCATAGGCTAGTTCAGTCCTTTCCCATCTATTATCCCTATCCATAGCATAGTATCTGCCTGAAATTGTAGCTATTTTCCCTACACCTATTTCATCCATTTTATCTAACAATTGGGATACATGCTCCCTGCCTATTGTAGGTGGCACATCTCTACCATCTAAAAATACATGGACAAATACTTCATCTTGATTATGTCTTTTCATTAGTTCCAGTAGTCCATATAGGTGTTCTATATGGCTATGAACTCCACCATCTGATACCAATCCCATTATATGAACCTTGGAATTGTTTTTCTTAGCATTTTCTATTGCACTTAAAAATTCTTTCTTTTCAAAGAAATCCCCGTCTTCAATTGCCTTAGATATCCTAGGCAGTTCTTGATATACTACTCTACCTGCACCTATATTCAAATGCCCAACTTCTGAGTTTCCCATTTGTCCAACAGGCAAACCTACCTCTAATCCGCTGGCAGCTAATGTAGAATTGGGATTTTCCTTCATCAATCTATCAAAGTTTGGAGTATTCCCTAGCTTAACTGCATTTCCCGGGTAATCTTCCCCAATTCCCCAACCATCTAGTATTATTAACATTACTGGTTTTTTTGTCATTATTAGTCCCTCACTTAGTAGTTGATTAGATTAACAAAATCATCGGCTTTAAGACTTGCGCCACCAACTAGGGCACCGTCGACATCACTTTTATCCATTAGTTCTTTTATATTTTCTGGTTTTACACTTCCACCATATTGGATTCTGATTATATCCTTTAAATCACCATATAGTTGACCAATTATCTCCCTTATGAAGGCAATCATATCATTAGCATCATCAGCAGTGGCAGTTTTACCTGTACCTATTGCCCAAATCGGTTCATAGGCTATAACTATCTTTTCTATATCCTTTTTATCTATATCTTCAAATCCCTTGATAATCTGATTCTTTACTATTTCTTTTTCTTTATTTGCTTCTCTTTCTTCAAGAGTTTCTCCAACACATATTATGGGCTTAATACCATATTCTAGTGCAGATTTCATCTTTTTATTTACAGTTTCATCTGTTTCATTAAAGTATTGCCTTCTTTCTGAATGACCTAAGATTACATAGTCTATCTCAAGTTCTTTTAGCATAATTGGAGAAATCTCCCCAGTATATGCTCCACTTTCTTCCCAATGCATATTTTGTGCACCGACTTTAATATCCGTACCCTTTGTAGCTTCCTTTACGGATTTGATATCTGTAAAAGGTACGCAAAGCACTGCTTCTACATTTTTACTTAAATCCTTGGACTTAATATCCTTAACTAATTTTAGCCCTTCTTCTATAGTATTGTTCATCTTCCAATTTCCTGCGATTATAGGAGTTCGCACATTTAAAACCTCCTTTATTAACTGGCGACCTAAGGTCGCCCCTATTTATACTTTCAATATACTCCAGATCCTTCGCTAAGGCT
>CAYOFC010000074.1:0-6282 GCA_964403265.1 uncultured Tissierella sp.
CCTCCATTTTATTAAAGATCTATCTTCTTCTCTATTAAATATCCTGTTCCAATAAATGCTCCTATTGAAACTAAAATCATCCCAATAAAATTTGTAATATTAACTATATAATAACTTCCCATGTATGAATTTGACGACCATGGATTATTCATACTCGATAGTCTAAGGTTTTCTAAATCCAAGTAAAGTGGCAATATATCACCAAACTTATAAACTAAATAAGCCGCTGTAATGTTTATAATTACATATATTATAAACCATAATCCACCTATTTTCTTATTCCTTATACTGACCTTACTTAAAGCCATAGAGAAATAAATAAGTATTAAGGTATTGAGTAAGGAAACCCCACTGAATATTAAACCACTACATATAATTCTTATTATTAATCCTAAGTCCTGTCCTGCTAATGTCTGATTTAGGATTTGTATAAAAGTTTTCCAATCCGCTTTAAATAAAATTGATGCAAGTATTATGTTATATAATGCCGTAACGATTCCTAAGACAATGATCCACATTACTGCAACTATTAATTTGGCACCTACTATTTGATTTCCTGTCAGTGGTAGTGTAAATGTTAGATAGCCCCTATCCTCATATAGTTCATTCCTAAAACTTCCAATAATCCTGAAAGCTGCAACTAAATAGGCCCCAAATATAACAAAAATTGCTATTACTAATAAAAATCTCATAAAGTTAAATGAACTTTCTTGCCCCAGCATAGACTTGTTCATTTCATCCAACATATTTATTTGAATAATTGTGGATGCAATTATTACTATTGCTAATATCCCTAAGATAAATCTATAGTTTCCTTTTATCTCATATTTCATAAATTTTCCCATATGTTACACCTCCTATCCAAATATCTCTTTATATAAATCATCTATTTGCATACCTTTTTCTTCTCTTAAATCCTCTGCATTACCCTTTAATTCTACTAAGCCATCTCTAAGAAATATAACCTCATCAAATATTCTCTCTATATCCCTAACCAAATGAGTTGTAATTATCATAGTACTTTCACTATTATAATTGTTTATTATCGTATCTAATATCTGATCTCTAGCAACCGGGTCTACCCCTGCAATAGGCTCATCTATTACATACACTTTGGCTTTTCTAGATAGTACTAGAGCCAGATTTAATTTCTCGTTCATTCCTTTAGATAAGGAGTCTATTTTCATATTTCTCTCTAATTTCATAAAATTTAATAGTTCATAGACTTTCTCCTCATCAAAATCTGCATAAAAATCCTTGTAAAGATCAACGGCTTCTTGTATGTTCATCCACTTATATAAAAAATTTCTATCTGATAAATAAGACACTATGGACTTAGTATATACTCCTGGCTCCTTACCATCAATAAGGATTCCACCTTTTGATTGCCTTAATATACCAGCAATAATTTTTATTAAGGTTGTTTTGCCACTACCATTGGGTCCAAGTATTCCCACTACCTTTCCCATGCCAATATTTAAGCTTATATCGTCTAAGGCCTTCTTATTTAAATAGGACTTGGTTAGGCCGCTTATCTCAATTATATTTTCCATTACTATACCTCCTCTACATTATCATTAATCAATTCTATAATATCATTAGAATTATATCCTAATTCCTTCATCTCCCTTATAAAACCATTTACTATATTTGATGCCATGCTCTTTTTAAGCTTCCTAATAATCTCTATATCTTCAGTTACAAATGTACCCATACCTCTTTGTGTAGCTACTAAACCCTCTCTTTCAAGTTCTTGATATGAACGTTGAATTGTATTAGGGTTGACCTTCATCTTAGTTGACATATCTCGAACAGAGTCCAATTTTTCTCCCTCCTTTAATTCTCCTTTTATTATTTCTTTTTTAACATAATCAATAATCTGCATATAAATCGGTAGATTATCATTAAAGTTCATCTTTTCACCCCCATGTTTTAATCATATCTCAATATCCAAAAGTCTCAATGTCCTGGTGTATTAATTATATAGTACACCAGGACATTAGGTCTGTCAAGATATTTTTTTACTTTTTTAAATAAAAAAAGACAACAAATATTTTGTTGGTTTTTTTGAAATCTGAAGAATGTCCCCCTTTATATAGCGTGTTCGAATAAATTTTTAAAACGTCTCGACAACTCCAAATTTGAAGAAGTATAGCCACACATAAAAAATTAGAGCTGCAATCAAAACCAGTGCAGCTCTTTCAAATTTTTTATTTAGTGGATACTTCTATTCAAATTTTCCAATATCGAGTCTTATTTAAAAATTTATTCCTATCCGATAGTTAGTTTTTCAATTATTGGGCCATATAAGTCAAAGGCCTCCCCGCATCCAGCCATACCAATATGTAGGGGCGTACCTCTGGTCGCCCGTTGTACTGCAAATTTTTCAACAACTACACTATTACTTAGACATAGCCCTTGATTTATCTGCACAGGCTTTCATTGCTTCCATAACCGATGATCTAAATCCATTTTTCTCCAAGCTAACTACTGCTTCTATAGTGGAGCCACCAGGTGAGCATACATTGTCTTTTAACTTACCTGGATGGAGTCCTGTTTCTAATACCATCTTTGCTGAACCTAAGACTGCCTGAGCTGCCATAGAGTAGGCCTGTGGTCTTGGTAATCCCTCTAGTACTGCAGCATCCCCCATGGCTTCAATTAACATATAAATATAAGCTGGAGAGGAACCACTAACCGCTGTAAATCCGTCCATCAATTTCTCATCTATTACTTCTACACTTCCAAAGGAAGAAAATATATCTATAATATCCTCAAGTTCCTTGTCATTAAATCTATTTCCAGGGGATATGGCAGTGACACCTTCACCTACCATAGCAGGAGTATTGGGCATGGCTTTTAAATACTTGGTACCAGCCTTTAGGTGTTTTTCTAAAAATTCGGAGCTTATTCCCGCACCTATAGCTATGACTACACTTTCCTTTTTAATATGATCTTTTATTTCACTTAGAACAACTTCATATTTTTGAGGTTTAATTGATAAAATTATATAGTCTGACTTGCTGGCTACTTCTATATTATTTTCTGTCAAATTAATATTAAATTTTTCAATTGTACTTTCCCTTAAGGGTAATGTCCTATTTGAACCAATGATATTTTCAACTGGAAACTTTCCTGATTTAACTAAACTATTAATCATAGCTTGAGCCATGTTTCCACAGCCTATAAAGCCAATTGTCTTTTGCATACTACCACTCCTTCTACAATATATTTTAATTATATCATATGGAGCAGATTAGTACATTCGGATTTTATCATTTATTTGCCCCAGGATTGGATATAACCTCGTAGCCACCAAAACTAGTAACTGTAATAACCATTGCATTTATAACCGTAAGTACAATTCCTTGAAGTCCAACACCTTGTTTTGCAAATATAAATGTAAGTATTAAAGAAATTACAAATGCATATAGGCGCACAAAAATATCACCAAATCGTTTTTTAACAATTGATTTTGTAAACTGTACAATAAGCAATACAGCCATTGAAAGTCCAACAAATGTAGACATTACATCCACAGTCATGAAGTCTTCAAACATAATCTCAACCCCCTTATAATAATACCTAGTAGAATAATATGCTAAAGAGTACAAGATTATGAGGACAATATTAATTAAATAACTATATTAATTTAATTGTAGTAATCATTCATTTTCCTATAAAGGGTTGTTAGACCTATATTTAATTTATCAGCAACCTTTTTCTTGCCCTCAACTGTATTTCCGTATTTCCTCAACATCTCATTTATAATAGATTTCTCAAATTCTATCTTCAAATCCTCTAAACTTCCATCAAAATCAGAAGATATCTTATTTATATTTGTGTCTATTCTATTTTGAGATTTATTGTAGTTTTCCATAAAATATTCTGGTAAATCCTTTAGTTCTATATATTTACCTCTAGAGAAACATACCCCATGCTCCAGTACATTTTCTAATTCTCTTATATTCCCTAGCCAAGGATAGTCTTTGAATGCATTTCTTACTTCACTGCTTAATTCTTTAGTATCTACATTCATGCTAGAGGATAAATTATCTAATATGTGTTTTGAACATAGGAAAACATCATCTTCCCTATCCTTTAAGTCAGGAAGACTGATGGGTATAACATTTAATCTATAGTATAAATCCAATCTAAATTTGCCTTCATCAACTAATTGTTTTAAATCTTTATTAGTAGCTGATATTATCCTAATATTTACATCTATAGGCTTTAGTCCACCTATCTTGTCAATTGTTCTCTCTTGTAGAACTCGAAGTAGCTTTGTTTGCATATATAAAGGTAGGTCACCTATCTCATCTAGGAATAATGTACCATTATGTGCTAACTCTATCTTTCCCTTTTTACCACTAGTATTTGCACCAGTAAAGGACCCCTTTTCATATCCAAATAACTCTGACTCTATCAGTGTCTCTGGTATGCTTGCACAATTAAGGGCAACAAATGGTCCATCTTTTCTCAGACCTTCATTATGGATTGAACTTGCAAATAATTCTTTACCTGTACCGCTGGCACCTTGAATCAATATGGTAGAATCAGTCATTGCTGCTATCTTTGATCTATTAATAGCCTCTAGAATCCTTTTACTATTTCCAATAATATTGGAAAAGTATATTTTTTCCTTGTTTTCATAAGTCTTGGCTATATTTATAATGTCCTTTATATTATCAAAACTTATCATTAGGGAAAATTCATTGTCTCTTAAAAGAATTTTATTGATACTATACATGACTCTTACTTCTTTGTCATTGATCCTCCATAGGTCAATTAAATCGCTATCAGCTGTATCATTTAGCTTTATATCCTGGATGAAATCATTGATACTTCTATTTATAACTTTTTGATCGGTGATACTTATGTTTAAGGATTCTAGCGCTTTACTATTTATGTGTATAATTTCATTGTTTGAATTAAGAATAATAATCCCTATATTTAGGCAGTTTATTATTTCATTAACTTCTGCTACATCATTAACAAATTTATTGCTTATGCTGATATTAGCTATTTCTTGTTCGACTATGCCTGCTGTTTCCTTTAGCATATTATAGTATTCATTTCTTCTAAATCTCATGGTATTGGCTTGTTCCGAATCAAAGGATGCAAAACTAATAACCCCTACTATCTCATCATCTGATTTAATGGGATAGGACATATTGGCAAATTCTGGGCAGGTTTCTTTGCTTGAGCAATTATCACAATATTCATCCCTAGTTAAGTTTACTATCGGAAGACCCGAGTCCATCACTTTAGCAAATAAGGAATCTTCAGCACAAGATTCATCTAATTTTGTATAAAAATTACCTGTACCTACTATTCTGGTAAGATTTTTATCTGCAATAGCCACCTCTACATTCATTACAGATGCCATTATTTCAGCAAGATTTTGCATTTTATTTTTAATCAATCGCAAATATGACATAGTATCACCCTTTATACTTTTCTCATAGTACAATAATTATATCATAATATATAAATTTGAAACTAAACAAATAAAAAAAAGGCTAGTCTTACTAGCCTTTATGTCCTTGCCTCAAATTTTTCATTACATTTAGGGCAGGTAATTTTGATTCTACCCTTTCCCTTTGGTACCCTAATATCCTGATTGCATCCTGGACATTTGAAGAACTTATGGGTTTTACCTTGCTTAAGCTTCTTCTTTGTCTTGTTGAATTTTCCTTTGATAGGATTCCACCATTTTAGGAATTTCATATTCTCTTGATATCTTTTATTGATGTTTTTGGAGAAGATTCTAAAGTAACTAATCAATATCATAAAAGTTACCACAGTGCCTAATAGAGGAATCTTCAAAAATATATTAGCAACTAATACCGAGATACTGACTATCAGCATTGCATTTGATAGTTGGTCCGAACCATATCTACCATACATAAACTTCTTTAACCAATTCATATACGCTGCCTCTTCTCTAATTTTATCTGGCACACCAGAGAGGACTCGAACCCCCAACACCTTGATCCGAAGTCAAGTGCTCTATCCATTGAGCTACTGGTGCATATTATAATATAGTATATAACAAGTTTTAAGATTTTTCAATTATATAATTTATTTGCTCAATAAAAAACACAGAGGCTACCATATACTAGTATAGTAACCCCTGCGTTAGTCGGCTCTATTTACCAAATCATAGATTTGGATTGCGCGACATCTGACCTACGATGAAATCAAAGATTTCTGTTAGGTCATTAATGTATGGTGCGGGAAAGAGGACTTGAACCCCCACGTCAATGACACTAGATCCTA
>CAYOFC010000075.1:0-6203 GCA_964403265.1 uncultured Tissierella sp.
CTATATCTTAAAGAATATATAATCTGAACAATTGCAAATAAGCCTATGGCAAAACTAAAATCATTATTGTGGATTAGAAATGTATAGTCAGCCAACACTGTAAAAATAAGACCCAATTGTAATAAAAATATATCCTTTGATTGATTATTTAAAGGGCTTGATATAATGGAAATAATTAGGCAAAGTACAATTGTAAGAAATTTAATCATATTTGAGGATATATCTAATTTAACATCATAGACCTCAATGCTTAAAAAAGTAATAAATAGAAAGCAAGTAAGCAAAACTAATAGCCTTCTGGTGTAGATTAAATTAAGTTTTGTCACACAATCCCAACCTTATAAATTATTATATATAGTATTCCTTTATAATAATTTATAATTCAAGCTTTCTTCCACAGCCTGGACAGTAGTCATACTCTGGACTTAGCTTATAATTGCAACTTGGGCAGTAACTATCTTTATTATGATTTATATTTACAGGACTAAGCTCAGATTCATTGATAGTAGTTTTCTCGCCTCTTTCTATAGCCCTGGCTAATTCATTATCTATTGTATATAGGCTATTGCAACAGCTAGTTCTCACATAGTATTTTCTATTCCATTTTATTATAGGTAGAAAAAACAGGCTAAAATGAGTATAGGTCATAGAAACTTCATATCTTCCATAAGAGCTACAAGAGGAGCATATGGTTGTCTGAGTAAAATCTATTTCCTTTTCTTTAGTTGATATTCCAAATACGAAAAACATAATAATTATCTCCTGTTCTTTCTCTTATCTTGTAACCTCATATAATATTTCACCTATACTATCATCAAAGGCTAGACTTGCTCTATTATCGTATTGGGTACGTGACTTATTTATAAGTACCAATTTATCCCCCCTATAGTACTCGATCAAACCTGCTGCTGGATACACTGTTAGAGAAGTTCCTCCAACTATTAAAACATCTGCATTTTGAATATAATCTATGGATTTACTTAGGACATCTGAATCCAAGCTCTCTTCGTATAAAACAACATCTGGTTTAACAATACCACCGCACTCATCACATTTAGGTATTGATGGTGACTCCATCACATAATTTAGTTGGAAGAACTTATTGCATTTTGTACAATTATTTCTATGAACTGAGCCATGGAGTTCTAATACATTCTTTGAACCAGCCAATTGATGTAATCCATCGATGTTTTGAGTTATTATAGCTTTTAGCTTTCCTTCTTTCTCTAATTTTGCCAAGGCTAGATGGGCTTTATTTGGTTTTGCATTTGGAAATATCATTTTGGATTTATAATACTCATAAAAATCTTCAGTATCTCTTACGAAACAAGTATGGCTTAGCATATACTCTGGTGGATATTTACTATCATCAGCTGTAGTATATAGACCAGTATCCGATCTGAAGTCTGGAATATTGCTTTCTGTAGATACCCCTGCACCCCCGAAAAATACGATGTTAGCACTACTATTAATAATTTCTCTTAATTTTTTTATCATATAATCACTCCTTCTATAATTAGGGTATTGTAAAAGATTTAAAGATAGAATCTCTGTCAATCCTTGATTTCTAATGATTTATCTTAATAAAAACATCCACCTCCTAAAACTGAGGTAAATATTTTATATTTCTATACAAAAATGGATGACAATTGTCCATTCATCAGTTATAATACCGTCGTCGAAACAATCAAATAACTAGAAAGGAATTGTCATCCATGTATAATATTATATCTTATTTACTACACTATATTCAAATTCAAAACAATATTATTTTCTATCTTCTGTTTTGCTTAGGTGCCTTCAAAGCTTCTAAGCAACCTGATGAGCCAGTTGATAAGGTTATTGGTCTTACTAATATTATATAAATACTGGAGGCAATAGGGTTTATTATTTAATCATTCTATTTTCTGTTATCTAATATTTCTTTTCTTTCCCAAGTATTCATATCTAGGGTAAATACCTTGATGACACCATCTGGATATCTTCTTCTAACATATGCCTTATTCTTATATAGTACAAGCCCTCCTGTCTGATATATGTCAGAATAGGAGTAGTGTACCCTTTGAATAACAGGTTTATCAGTATCTAATTTCATCCTATAGGTAGCATCAGAACCATAGTACATCCAAGGATATTGAATATTTGTGATACCAGCATCTTTAACTATTATTTTGGACTCCTTAGTATTTTTTTCGATTCTCACTATATCCCTACTAGACACATATAGCCAACTATCCATTTGAATAACATCATCAATAAAATCAAACTTTCCATACTCGGTAACTTCGCCATTTGTCTTTATCCTTATTAGGGTGGAAGGCTTAGACGTATCATATATGGAGTATTGCCCATAGAAACTATCATCATCACCAATGGTAATTAAATCTATGTTTTGTTTCTTGTATATAGGTTTCCACTTAGACTTGCCAAGGTCTTCAATAGGCATTACAGACAAATCATTGAATCCTCTAAGCTTATATACATATTTATTTCCAAAGTGGTAGCTTATTCCACCATATAGTACATTTACCTGCTCCTTGGTATCTACAGCCTTATCTTCCATAGTTTTGATATTAAGACGTCTTAGCTCTATCTTTACTACACCAGTAAATATGCCACCATTATAAACCTCATCAGTATGATGCATATAGTATATATAATCACCTTTCTTTGCTAAAATGGTATATACACCGCTTTTATCAACTAGTGTCCTAGTCTTTCCCGTCTTTAGATTCTTTTCCTTTATTCTTAAATAATCAATACTATAGTCTGTAGTTACATAATATATATAATCACCTTCTACAACCATATCGTGGGTTTTGTTATTTATTCCATACTCTGATGTGATTCCCTCTTCATATGATTTTATCTTTGGATTCATATCTATTTTATCTTTGTTGTATTTAAAGTAGTCATCCTCAGACAGCCTTTTATAGTTAAGGCCCCTTTCTTCTAGGTATATGAAGTTTAAAAGCTCCTTGCTAGCCATCTTTTCAGCCAAGATAATGTCTTTTTCACCTTTAGGCACCAGTGAAAAGGCATTGTATATTAAATAAAGGGAATCCTTGACTTTCAGTTCCTTTGAAGCCTTGAGATTCTCCATCTCTTCTTGGTTTAATAAATCCATATTCATAGAAAATTCATATATATCCTCTTCCTTTGGATCATGGCCCAGTTGTTTAATTAGAAAGTTTAAAAACTCTTCCTTTGAAACAAGGCTATCTGCCCCAAATTTACTTTTGCTAACTTGTTTAAGTAGGCCATTCTTTACACAAAAATCTACATAAGGATTAGCCCAGTTTGGTACATCCTTGTATACATCCCCACCCATATAGATACCCCTAGTATAATAGTGTGGCTGATAAAAACCTGCTACTAAAAGGGCATAATCAACTTTGGTAAGTGGATTTTCTAGTTTCTCCATATATGTATCTGGTATGTACTCTAATAAAATTAAGTTCTTGACTCTTTGATCATATCCTATAGGTGATAATGCAAAACTTGGTCCACTAGATATTAAAATCAGCATAACTATTATTGATAATAAAACTACCCTTTTCAACTTCCCATCTCCCCTAGCTATAATTTAATTGACCTTTAGATTATAGCATGAATGGAAGGGATTGGGAAAGTCAATTTATCTTCTTGAGCAACATTTCTTTGCACAGAATGATATATTCTTTGATGTTTCACAAGTTATTGGACTTACTAATGAAGATCCCGTTTCTTTGTCAAGGATGGCGGTAGGATCAAGACATATTTTGTTATTTAGTATTATATCACAAAAACCGTCTTCATTTGACGCTCCTATGAAAAAGCCCAATCTTGTCATCCTGATTGAGAACGAAGGATCTTAGACCTATTGTAAACAAAAGATTTCTCGGCCTTGCCTCAGAATCCCCACGTGATATCCACGCCACGATAAACGAATATGTTCTGTGGGTTCTTGGCGATAATGTAATTATGGCACGAGTTCGCTTGTCATTGTCACTATGAGGTCGACTCAGAATCTGAGATTATCCCTGTTGCAGAACCACGAATTGTCTTTGAAAGACGTATAGCAATGTAGCTATTTGACAGGGGTAACGCCATAATTACAAATGCAAAGGAGAATCATTATGCAAACTGTTTATGAGCGTTGTTGTGGGATTGATGTACACAAAAAGATTATTGTTGCTTGCTTTAAAAACGGGAAAAAAGCAGAGCTACGTAAGTTTAATTCTTTAACCTATAGTATCAAGGAACTTGCCAATTGGCTCCTTGAAAACAATTGTGAGATGGTTGCCATGGAAAGCACAGGAGCTTATTGGAAACCTATCTACAACATTTTAGAATTACTAGATATTGATGCAATGGTTGTTAATGCACATCATATGAAAACAGTTCCTGGTCGTAAAACTGATATCAAGGATGCGGAATGGATAGCTGATCTTTTACAACATGGTCTTTTGAAGCCCAGCTTTATTCCTGACAAAGAACAACGTGAACTTCGTGAAATAGTACGCTATCGTAAAAGTCTAATCGAAGAGCGTGCCAGAGAATTAAATCGTCTAGAGAAAACTCTAGAAGGTGCTAATATTAAACTAAGTTCATTTGTTTCAAGTATAACTGGTGTAAGTAGTCGTAAATTAATTGATCAAGCATTAGTTGGTGATGTTAATGATTCAAATATTGATGATTTAATTCATAACTCAATGAAATCAAAAAAATCCGAGCTACTTCTTGCCATGGATGGCGTATTTTCACCAGTACAAAAACTTCTTGTAAAAGCTATTCTTGATCATATAGACGATATGACCAATCGTATCAGTGACCTAGATAACATTATTGATGAACACATGGAAAAATACCAAAATGCAATCCAGATGATTGATGAAATGTCAGGTATAGGTAAACGTAGTGCTGAAATTATACTTGCTGAAATAGGACTTGATATGAGCCGTTTCCCTACTGCTTCACATCTTGCTTCATGGTCAGGATTGTGTCCAGGAAACAATGAGAGTGCTGGTAAGCGAAAGAGTGGAAAAACTACAAAGGGTAACAAATATTTGAAAAGTACACTTATTCAGTGTGCAAAATCTGCCCAAAAGGATAAAGATAGCTTTTTCCATGCTCAGTATCAGCGTTTAGTAGTACGGCGTGGATCAAACAGAGCCACAGTTGCTGTAGCACATTCCATGTTAATTGCAATTTACCATATGCTAAAAGACCAAGTACCTTTCAAAGATTTAGGTAGTGATTATTACACTAAATTTAATACAGAAAAAAAGGTTAATTATTATCTTAAAAAACTACAAGAATTAGGTGTACCACTTCCCGTTTCAGAGGCTACCTAAGATAATATGAAAAAGATTTATTTCTAGATACAAGATCTTTGAGATGTTAAGAGTGAGTATTTACCCACTCTTAATTGAGTATTGGCTTTTTTAGGCTATATATTCATAACAATGACATCTCTTGGATTTGATATGCCCATTTTTTCATGATAGAATAAATCATTGACTAACAAACATATTAAGGAGATACTATGAAATATAAAAAAATTATCGAAGGTATATTTATTGAGAGACCAAACAGGTTTATCGCTCAAGTTCTAATAGATGATATAGAAGAAACAGTGCATGTTAAAAACACTGGTAGGTGTAGGGAATTGCTGATTCCTGGTGCTAAGGTTATACTAGAGGATTGTAGTGATAATCCAAACAGAAAGACTCGATATTCTCTTATTGCTGTTTATAAAGGAGATATTCTTATAAATATGGACTCACAAGTCCCAAATGCAGTTGTATTTGAGTCGATTAAAGAGAATTGCATACCTGCCATCGGCAAAATAAATAGTATAAAAAGAGAGGTTACCTATCAAAATTCAAGATTTGATATTTATTTTGAAACAGATAATAAAAAAGGATTTATAGAAGTAAAGGGTGTTACTCTAGAAAGTGATTCTATAGCTATGTTTCCAGATGCTCCTACCCAAAGAGGTACAAAGCATGTATTGGAAATGGTTAAAGCTGTAGAAGAAGGTTATACAGGCATCATATTTTTCCTAATACAAATGAAGGGACCTAGGGAATTTAGATTGAATTGGGAAATGGACAAGGAATTTTCTGAAGCTGTTAGATTTGCAAATGAAAATGGTGTAACTATAATGGCTTATGATTCTATAGTATATGAGGATTCTATTGAACTAGGTAAACCTATTG
>CAYOFC010000076.1:0-1603 GCA_964403265.1 uncultured Tissierella sp.
CTACAAATCATAAAAAAGAATCCCAGCATGTTGCGGAATTAAGGGAATATATGGTAGATAAGTTAAATAAGGAAATAGAGCATATAAGGATAAATACGCCTTTAGATAGTAGTAGCTCTCCTTATATATTAAATGTATCCTTTCTATATACTAGGGGAGAGGTGCTACTACACTATCTTGAGGAAAAAGATATATATGTGTCTACTGGGTCTGCTTGTTCATCAAAAGGAACTGATAAAAGCCATGTATTACAAGCCATAGGTCTATCAGATAAGGAAATTGAGGGAGCCATAAGAATGTGTTTTTCATTTGAGACTACTAAGGAAGATATTGACTATGTAGTAGAATCTATCAAGGATGCTGTTGAAGATATAAGAAAGATTATGATGAGGTGATTAGTTGAAAAGGGTAATTAGTGTTAGTATGGGAGAAATAGCCTTAAAGGGATTAAATAGAGGATATTTTGAAGATAGATTGATAAAACAGATTATAAAAAATGTCAAAGATATAGGCTATGAAAAGATATATAAAGAAACAGGAAAGATTTATATAGAAGGAAATCCAGAGGATTATCCTGCTATCATAAATAGGCTAAAAAAGGTATTTGGTTTAGTATACATATCCCCTTGTATAAGGGTGGATAAGGATACAGAAAGTATTAATAACGCTGCAAAATTAGCAATGAAAGAAGCTATTGAAGATTCTAGTATAGAAACCTTTAAGGTAGATACCAATAGATCAGATAAGAACTACCCTTTAAAATCTCCAGAGGTATCAAGAAATATGGGGGGAGTAATATTAGATGAGTTCGATGAGTTAAGGGTAGATGTTCATAATCCAGATATATACCTATATATTGATATCAAGGAACATGTATATATCTATACCGAGAGAATCAAAGCCTATGGAGGAATGCCTGTGGGAACTAGTGGTAAGGGGTTACTATTGCTATCAGGCGGTATAGACAGCCCTGTTGCTGGATTTACTATGGCTAAAAGGGGATTGGCAATCAACTGTGTACATTTCCATTCTTACCCGTTTACATCTGAAAGATCTGAGGAAAAAGTTAAGGATTTGGCTGAAATATTAGCTAGATATACAGGAAAGTTTAAGTTTTTCAGTATAAATCTATTAGAAATTCAAAAAGAGATAAATAAAAATTGCCCTGAAAAGGAAATGACTATTATATCTAGAAGATTTATGATGAGAATCGCTGAAAAAATCGCCAACCATAATGGCTATGATGCTTTAATTACTGGAGAAAGTCTAGGGCAAGTAGCTAGCCAAACGGTACAAGGTATAGCAGTTACAAATAATTCGGTGGATATTCCAGTTTTGAGACCATTAATAGGTATGGACAAAATAGATATAATTCGTATTGCAGAGGATATAGAAACATATGAAACATCCATATTACCCTTTGAGGACTGCTGTACAGTATTTCTACCAAAGCACCCAGTAACAAAACCTAAAGTAGAAGATATTAAGAAGTCTGAAGAAGCTTTAGATATTGAAGGGTTAGTAAATGCTGCTATTAGTAATATGAAAGTATATAGAATAGAATAAGGTTTAGTATAAAGCCGATATGAGTTGTCATTCTGAG
>CAYOFC010000076.1:1703-6165 GCA_964403265.1 uncultured Tissierella sp.
TTTTTAAGTAAGTTTTTAATTTTCAGAAAATACTTAGCATTACTAAACTTTTTGTTTAATAGTTTTGCCTAAAGCCTGATAGGGCAAAGAAAAATATAGATAAAATATTTTATAAAAGATATTGACATCGTAGTATAATTTAAATATAATAGTCTAAGTCGATAAAAAAGTTTAGTAATAATAAACTATTTGTTAACTATAGCTTAACAAGTAGGGAGGGGAAATTTGTGAATATAGGAGAAAAAATTAAAAGATTACGAATCAAAAATTCTCTTACCCAAGAGGAGTTAGCAGATAGATGTGAACTGACAAAAGGGTTTATTTCACAGCTTGAAAGAGACTTGACTTCTCCGTCTATTGCAACTCTTGTAGATATCTTGGAGAGTCTGGGAACTAATCTTCAAGAATTTTTCAATGAAAGATTAGACGAAAAGGTTGTTTTCACAAAAGAAGATGTATTTGAAAGTGAAAATGAAGAATTAAATTATATACTTAAGTGGATTATACCTAATGCTCAAAAAAACGCTATGGAGCCTATACTTATGGAGATAGGACCAGAGGGAAGGACCAAAGAGGATTTCCCACATGAAGGTGAAGAGTTTGGCTATGTAATCAGCGGGAGTATATTTTTACACATTGGTAAGGATAAATATAAGATAAAAAAGGGAGAAAGCTTTTATTATAAAGCCAACTCCAATCATTATATGGTAAATCCAGGTAAAACTGTAGCGAAAATAATATGGGTGAGTACGCCACCTAGCTTTTAGTAATTTAAGGGGGGAATTAAAATGAACATAGTAGATTTAAAAAATATATCAATGGAATATAGCGGCGTTAGGGTATTAGACAATATTGATTTATATATTCGGAAAAATGAGTTCTTGACTCTGCTTGGACCTAGTGGTTGTGGAAAAACTACTACACTAAGAATAATAGGTGGGTTTGAAGAGCCGACAGAGGGCAAGGTAATATTTGAAGATAAAGATATAACGAAAGTTCCCCCTTACCAAAGAAAGATCAATACTGTCTTTCAAAAGTACGCACTTTTTCCTCATTTAGATGTCTACGATAATATAGCTTTTGGCTTAAAAATTAAAAAAATAGCAAAAGATGAGATAGATAGAAGAGTTAAGGAAATGCTAAAGTTAGTCGATCTTCAAGGATTTGAAAATAGGGGTATAGATTCTCTGAGTGGTGGGCAACAGCAGAGAATAGCCATTGCAAGGGCGCTAGTCAATGAACCAGAAGTACTATTATTAGATGAGCCTTTAGGGGCACTAGATTTAAAATTAAGAAAAGAAATGCAGATTGAACTAAAAAATATGCAAAAAAGGGTGGGAATTACATTTATATATGTAACCCATGATCAGGAAGAAGCATTAACCATGTCAGATACAATTGCTGTAATGAATCATGGTAAAATTCAACAAATAGGTAGCCCAATCGATATATACAATGAACCCAAAAATGCCTTTGTTGCTAAGTTTATAGGTGAGAGTAATATTATTGATGGTATTATGCTTGAAGATTTAGTAGTAGAATTTTTAAATATAATATTTGACTGTGTTGATAAAGGCTTTGGCAAAGACGAGCAGGTGGATGTTGTTATTAGGCCAGAGGACTTAGTCTTGATACCTGTTGAGGAAGGAAATCTAAAAGGTAAAGTGGAATCAGTAACCTTCAAGGGTGTACATTATGAAATGATAGTAAAGGTAGATGGATTTGATTGGAAGATTCACTCGACTATAATGAAGGAAGTAGGTACTGAGGTAGGTCTATATGTATTACCAGAGAATATTCATATAATGAAGAAGGTGATAGACTGATGATGAAGAAAACAGCATATCCATATTTAGCTTGGCTACTCATATTTACAGTAGTACCTTTATTTTTGGTTATATATTTTGCATTTACAACAGGGGATAGTCTCAATTTCGCAACATTTACTTTTAGTTTGGAGAATTTTAAGAAGTTTTTTACACCAATTTATATGAATGTACTGGTTAAGTCCATAAATTTAGCCCTAATATCTACAGTTTTATGTCTGATAATAGGATATCCTATAGCATATATAATATCTAGAGAAAAACCTAAGAAAAGAAATGCTATGGTATTGATGTTTGTTATACCGATGTGGATGAACTTTCTGTTAAGAACTTATGCATGGGTAACACTGCTGGGGAGAAATGGAATTATAAATACAGTTATTACAAAATTAGGATTTCCAGCTTTAGACCTTATGTTTAATGACAAGGCAGTATTATTAGGAATGGTATATAACTTTTTACCATTTATGGTATTACCTATATATTCAGTACTAACAAAGATTGATAAAAGTCTATTAGAGGCTTCTGAGGACTTAGGAGCCAATTTGTTTACAACATTTAGAAGGGTTATATTTCCTTTAAGTTTACCTGGTGTTATAACAGGAATTACTATGGTTTTTATACCAGCAATGAGTACCTTTGTAATATCTAGTTTATTAGGAGGAAACAAATCCAATCTAATAGGTAACCTAATCGAGCAACAATTTAGATGGACAGGTGATTGGCATTTTGGATCATCAATGTCCATTATCTTAATGGTATTTATACTGATTACTATGGCTCTGACATCTAAGTTTGATAAAGATAAAGAAGGGGGAGGCGGTGGACTATGGTAAGCAAAGGTTTAAAAAGGCTATATACCTTTTTAATATTCCTATTTTTATATGCGCCAATAATTATTCTAATAGTATTCTCCTTTAATGATTCAAAATCAAAGGGTGTATGGTCTGGATTTACTTTAAAATGGTATGTTGAACTCTTTAAGGATCCAGCTATATTAAAGGCTCTTTATTACACGATTTTGATTGCTGTTTTATCATCAGTTATATCAACTGTTATTGGAACATTTGCAGCACTGGGGATACACAATATGCCAGGTTTAAGTAGAAAAATAGTTTTAAATCTAAACTACCTACCTGTGTTAAATCCAGATATTGTAACAGCAGTTTCACTGATGGCCTTATATAGGTTTTTTAAACTAGAATTTGGCTTTACAACTATGCTATTATCTCATATTACATTTTGCATCCCCTATGTAATACTATCAGTATTGCCTAAGCTAAAACAGATGAATAGACATTTAGCAGAGGCGGCAATGGATTTAGGAGCTACACCTTTTTATGCTTTGAGAAAGGTGATTATTCCTGAAATTATGCCAGGGATTATAACAGGTGGTTTGATGGCATTTACCTTATCTATAGATGATTTTGTAATAAGTTTTTTCAACACTGGTAATGGTGTTTCAAACTTAAGTATTGAGATATTTGCAATGTCTAGAAGGGGAATCAACCCTACCATAAATGCTTTATCTACACTTATGTTCGTGAGTCTACTAGTTCTTTTATTAATAATTAATAAAAGAACAGAAAATAGTTAAATTAAATGAGGTGTAAAATGAAAAATACTAAAGTTATTGTATTAATTGTATTAGTTTCTATATTAGCTGTATTTGCAGTAGGTTGCAGTGATGATAGGCCAGTTATCAATGTATATAACTGGGGAGATTATATTGATAGTGATGTAATAAAAGAGTTTGAAAATGAATTTGGAATAAAGGTTAATTATTCTATGTATGAAACAAATGAAGATATGTATATTAAAATAAAACAAGGTGGAAGTAGTTATGATGTAGTAATTCCATCGGATTATATGATTGAAAGAATGATTAATGAAGATATGTTACTAAAGTTAGATATGAGCAATATTCCTAATATAGAAAAGGTGGATGAAGATTTATTATATGCGGACTATGACCCAACTAATGAATATTCAATACCTTATATGTGGGGAACTGTAGGCATACTTTATAATACTACAATGGTAGACGAAACTGTAGATAGTTGGGACATATTGTGGGATGAAAAATACCAAGATCAAATCATAATGCTAAACAGTCAAAGGGATTCTTTAGCTGTAGCGCTAAAAAGATTAGGACACTCTATGAACACTAGAGATATATCTGAATTAGAGGCAGCAAGAGATGAGCTTATAAAACAAAAACCACTTGTATATGCATATCTAGGGGATCAAGTAAAGGATACTATGATTGCAGCTGAAGCGGCTTTAGCAGTAGTTTATTCAGGGGATGCTGTATATATGATAAGAGAGAACCCTGATTTAGCATATGCCATACCAAAAGAAGGTACAAACCTATGGTTTGATAGTATGGTAATACCAAGTTCCGCTAAGAACAAAGAAGGGGCAGAAGCCTTCATAAACTTTATGACTAGACCAGATATAGCTGCAAAGAATACGGACTATATAGGATATTCGTCCCCTATACCAGAAGCTATAGAGATGCTACCAGATGATATAAAAAACTCAAAGGTTGCATATCCAGATTTAGAAGAAATAGCCAATACTGAAGTTTTCAAAGATCCAGCTGATATTGTTGAAATTTATGATAGAATGTGGAC
>CAYOFC010000077.1:0-6097 GCA_964403265.1 uncultured Tissierella sp.
CTATATAGTCTAAGAAAAATAATGGTTTTGCTCCTTGGCATAAAATATCATTTACACACATTGCCACACAATCTTCTCCTATGGTGTCGTGTTTGTCCATCATAAATGCTATTTTTAACTTGGTTCCTACTCCATCAGTTCCAGATACCAATACTGGTTCTTTAAACTTACTAGTATCTAGTTGAAATAATCCTGCAAAGCCACCTATATCGGATAAGACCCCTGGTACATGGGTCTTTTTAATCATTCCCTTGATTAACTCCACCTGCTTATAACCAGCTTCCTTATCTACACCTGCATCCTTATATGTTAGTGACATCTTAATCCTCCTTTTCAATAGGGTAATTTCCATTGAAACACCCAGTACAGAACCCGTTTTTCTGTTTCGTTGATTCAATCAAGCCTTCCAATGAAATATATTCCAATGAATCAGTACCTGTTAATTTGCATATCTCATCCTTTGAATAATTAGCTCCTATAAGATGTTCTTCACTTGGGGTATCCATACCAAGATGGCAAGAACGTGTAACCTGTGCAGAACTTATCCTTACATGGACTTCTTTAGCACCTGCTTTTTTTAACATTTCAACAGTTCTTTTTATGGTAGTTCCCCTTACTATGGAATCATCCACAAGTACCAATCTTTTTCCTTCTACATTTTCCTTCAATACATTAAGTTTTATCTTTACACCTTGATCCCTTAACTCCTGGGTAGGTTGTATAAAAGTTCTTCCAACATATCTATTTTTGACTATGCCTTCCGCATAGGGAATCCCAGACTCCTCTGCAAAGCCAATAGCTGCTACAATACCTGAGTCAGGCGCTCCTATGACTATATCAGCATCTATCGCGTGCTCTCGTGCAAGAACTCTACCAGCTTCATTTCTACTTAAATAGATACTTTTACCATCTACCTTACTATCTGGTCTAGCAAAATATATGGACTCAAATAGACATAGATGTCTTTCCTTCGGTGCACTTTTTATAGTGCTCAGTCCATTATTATCTATTACTACAATCTCTCCTGGCCCTACATCTCTTATAAATTCAGCACCCATCGTATCAAAGGCACAAGTTTCAGAAGCTAATACATAGCTACCTCTAAACTTCCCTATGGATAATGGCTTCAGCCCAAAGGGATCCCTAGCCCCGATTATTCTATCGCTAGTCATTATTATTAAAGAGTAGGATCCTTTAATATCATCTAGGGCCTTGATTATCGCTTCATTAACATCATCCTTGTGATATCTTGCTATTAAGTTAGCTATAACTTCTGCATCTAAGTCCGACTGGAATATACTTCCCCTATCTTCTAATTCATCTCTTAGAGTAGTAAAATTCACCAATTGGCCATCATGTACCAATGCCAAAGCACCTTTTCTATAACCTACTACCAGAGGCTCTGCATTTTTTACATTTCTTTCTAATGATGAACGCCCATGCCCTACATGGCCTACAGCAATATTGCCTCTTAATCTCTCCATAACATCATTGGGGAAAACTTCATGGACCAAGCCCAAGTCCTTGAAGTAATCCACAAATCCATTGTTGTTAACTGCTATTCCCGAGCTAACTTGACCTCTATGTTGTAATCCGTATAAGCCGTAATAAATTACCTTAGATACATGATCCATTTCATTGCTATAAATTCCAACAACACCGCTCAAATCAGTACCTCCTTATATAGACTCAAGTTCCCTGTTCATAGCTTCAACTTCTTCTGCCAGTTGCACCTTGTACTCTTTAAACTTAGTCCTTAGTTCTGGATACTTAACAGATAAAATCTGAGCAGCCAACAATCCAGCATTTTCTCCTCCATCAATAGCTACTGTAGCCACTGGAACTCCCTTTGGCATTTGAACTACTGATAGTAGGGAGTCTAGTCCATCCATAGTAGATGATTTAGCTGGAATACCAATTACAGGTAGTGGTGTTATACCTGCTATAACTCCCGCTAAGTGAGCAGCCTTACCTGCTATAGCTATAATCACTTCCGTACCATTTGCTTCTGCATTCTTTGCAAAATCAGCTGCTAAATCTGGTGTCCTGTGGGCTGATATTATTTTTACCTCATATTCAATTCCAAAACTATCTAAGATTTTACTAGTCTTATCTCCAATTGCCCTGTCTGAAATACTTCCCATAATTATACTAACTTTCATTCTATCTCCTCCTAGTCAAAGTACTTTATACCTGATTCAAATATATTGTGTATACCTTTTATATCCATATTCTTATATAATCCATCACCGATTCTATCAATTCCAGTCAATGTTCCAAAAATATTTCCTTTTTGACAAGTTAAGGATTCTATTTTTAAATCTGAACCTGTAAGGTTTGCACCCGAGAACTCTGTTGCTAGCTGGTCTATAGTAATATTACTACCACCTAGCGGAAGTATTACCCTACCTTCGTATGTTGCTAAAGGTACTGTATATACATCTCCAACTGACATTCCACTTAACCAAGGTGATTTATTAGACTTTACTTTTACATCTACTAAAGTTGATATAAATCTACCTGATTGATTGTTTGTAATAACTGTGTTTACATCCTTAGGACTTATCTTTCCATTGTCTATAAGGCCTGATTTAACTAATCCTAAAAATCCATTACCAACTCCCAATACAAGACCATCCCTTTGTCCAATATGACCATCTATGGCTTCCTTAACAAGAGGATTGCTTAATATGATTTTTAGCAAGTTTCCACCTGATTCAGGTTCATTTCCAAGTAAGGCACCGTCTGGGAAGGCTATTATATTTGATTGTTTAATTTTTTCAGCTAGTTCCCTATAAGATTCTTCTATATTTACCCTACTCAAGGTATTAAAGACAAAAGTCTCAACATCTCCACCAGCTTTTTCAAAGCTTTGAGTTAATGTATATTCACTATGAGCCCCAGTAAATATCGGCACTAGAACCTTAGCTTTTACATTCTTATTTATATTTATATCTTTATATTTATTTAGTCCCTGATTATTCTCTTCTACTATTGTAACTTCAGTTGGAAAAACATCCTTCAATGGACTTTCCCATGATTTAAGAAGTTCTTGCAGGTTAATCACATCATCTTCTAATTTAATATCTTTAGACTCAGTAGTTCTTCCTAGTAGCCCATAATCAATTCCATCAAATTCCCTTGCCAAATCCAGTCCTTTAGCTATCTCCAAAACTATTGAACCAAACAGAGGTTTAAACAGTCTTTCCCTATCTATTGAATCAAACTTAAATCCAATCATATTCCCAAAGGCCATCTCTGAAATAGTTCTAGCAATTCCACCGTGTTTTATAGTTTGAGCTGCTTTGACCAATCCCTTATCAACCAATTCCTTAATCTTACTATAGTTTGTTTTAAGCTGATTAAAATCAATTAGTCCATCTTCATCAATATTTAATGCTAGTAGGACTACATTATTGCCAGCTTCTTTGAATTCATTTGAAACTATATTTTCTAGCTTCTCAGAAGTAACAGCAAAACTAATAATAGTTGGTGGAACATCTATATCTTCAAAAGTACCACTCATACTGTCTTTCCCACCAATACTTGGTATATCCAGCTCTTTTTGTACTAGATAAGCACCTAGTAACGCAGCTAGTGGTTTGCCCCATTTATTTTTATCTTCTCCAAGTCTTTCAAAGTATTCTTGGAAGGACAACCTTGCCTTTTTATAATCTCCACCTAAGGCAGTAATCTTAGCTAAGGATTCTATGACCGCATAATATCCTCCATGGAACGGACTCCATTTAGATATATTAGGCTCGTAACCATAGGTCATAATGGAGCATGTATTGGTAGACCCTTTTAGTACTGGAATCTTTGCCACCATACCTTCAGCAGGGCTAAGGGCATACTTTCCACCATAAGGCATTAGTACTGTGCCACCACCTACGGTATGGTCAAAATTCATTCCTAATCCTTTTTGACTAGCTATATTTAGATCCTTCATATTTTCAAGGAAGGCTTCTTTTATATTATCTGCATCTATAGATGATTCATTCAAATATCCACTAGCCGTTGGTTGCTCTATTCTGGCATCCATTTTCTTTCTAATACCATTTGTATCAAGGAAGTGTCTTTCAATATTTACTATCTCCTGACCTCTCCAGTTCATGATCAGTCTTTTTTCTTCTGTCACTCTAGCAACAAGTGTACCAACTAAGTCTTCCTTAACTATTTCTTCCATAAATCTATCTACATGGCCTTTATCTATCACTACTGCCATTCTCTCTTGAGATTCAGATAGGGCTATCTCTGCACCATTTAGTCCAGGATATTTTAGCGGAACCTTATCTAAGTCAATAGTCACACCATCAGCTAGTTCTCCAATAGCTACAGATACACCACCTGCACCAAAGTCATTACAGACCTTAATCATCTTAGATACTTCTTCTTTTCTAAATAGACGCATTATCTTTCTTTCTAAAGGTGGGTTTCCTTTTTGAACCTCTGCACCGCTTGTGTGAAGTGACTCTTCCGTATGTTCCTTAGATGAACCAACTGCTCCACCTAAACCATCCCTACCAGTAGGACCACCCACTAATATGATTACATCCCCTGGCTCTGATTGACCTCTAAACACCCAATCCTTTGGAGCTGCTGCTACCAGTGCCCCACACTCCATTCTCTTAGCCACATAAGCTTCATCATATATTTCCTTAATATATCCAGTTGCAGCACCTATTTGATTACCGTATGAGCTAAAACCTTCCATAGCTTGAGTAGTAATCGTTCTTTGTGGTAACTTCCCTGGCAATGTATCATCGAAATCCTGTCTTGGATCTGCTGAACCCGTAATTCTCATACCCTGATATACAAAGGATCTACCAGATAGTGGATCTCTAATAGCCCCACCTAAACAAGTTGAAGCCCCACCAATTGGTTCCATTTCAGTTGGATGATTGTGGGTTTCATTTTTAAACATCAATAACCATCTTTCAGTTTTTCCATCTATATCAACATCAATTTCAATACTTGCAGCATTTATTTCATCGGATTTTTCCTTATCATCAAGAAGACCTTTCTTTTGAATCTCCTTCATATTGATAGTAGCCAAATCCATTAAAGATACTACTCTTTCTCTATTTTCATACACATATTCCCTTGAGGATAAGTAATCTTTTATAGCTGATTCAAATACTTCCTTATATTTACCTTCTTCTAACTCTATGTTTGTTATTTCAGTCATAAATGTTGTATGTCTACAATGGTCAGACCAATATGTGTCTATTAGCTTAATCTCAACTATATATGGATTTCTTCCTACTTCCCTATAATAATTTTGGCAAAATAGAAGATCGTCCATATCCATACCTATGCCATATTTATTTTTGAACTTTCCTACTTCATCTTCATTAAATTCTATAAAACCGTCAATTACTTCTACATCTTCCACTGTCTCGGATTCTTTTTCAAAGTTAATACTATCTAAATCTACTTCCTTTGATTCAATTGGATTAATATAATAGGACTTGATTCTATCTAAGTCTTCTTCAGAAATATTATTTACTATGATTATCTTAGAATGTAAGGCTTCTTTGTCCTCACCTAGCAAAAAGCTTTTTACCAAGAAATTCATGGAATCTTCTCTTTGATTGAATTGTCCCTTTAACATTTCCACTCTAAATGCTAGTTCATTTTCTGCAATTTGAAGCTGGTCATCAACACGGTACAATTGGGGTTCACTTAGTACATTATCAACGACTAGATTTTTCTCGTCCTCATTAACATTTATTAAGTCATAGACATTTACTACACGTACATACTCTAAATCTCTAATCCCTAAATAATCCTTAAACTCCCTTAACAGCTTCTTGCTTTCAGTACATAGATATTTGGCCTTTTCCACATAAACTCTTTTATAATCCAATTTACATCCTCCTCAAAAAATAAATATAGCCCAGCCAGGTAGGTAAAGCGAAACCTACCCGACTGGGCTTTTATCCCTTCGGTGTAATGCCAGCAATCATAGCATCTGTACCGCTCGGTCCAGCAGATATATTAGTCTCGGAACCCTAGATACACTTTCGCTCATAGACAATGATTTTCGGTCATTGGTAGAAACATCCCATCCGTATTATGAGAAATATATGAGCTT
>CAYOFC010000078.1:0-5917 GCA_964403265.1 uncultured Tissierella sp.
AGAGAGATTAAAAGAGATAAAAGAGATGGTAATAGAATTGGGTGTTTCACTTTGACTTACCTGCAATTAAGGCTGAAATAGCAGAGAAGGAAGAGTTATCATATAAACAAGACTTTTGGGATGATATAGATTCAGCCCAAAATATTATGCAAAGAATCAAGCAGCTAGGCAATGAAGTCAAACGATACGAAGATTTGATGACTAATATTGAAGAGTTAGAGATTATGCTTGAATTAGTTGCAGAAGAAGAGTCCTATGAGAATTACGAAGAGCTTGCCCAAGGATTAGAAGAATTAGCCAAAGAAGCAGATAAATATAAGCTTTCCACCTTATTAAGTGGGGAGTATGACAAGAATAATGCTGTATTGTCCATACATTCGGGAGCAGGTGGACTAGAAGCCCAAGACTGGGCTGAAATGCTCTTTAGAATGTATAGAAGATGGTCTGAGGCCAAAGGATATGAAGTGGTGGTACTTGATTTGCAATCAGATACAGAAGGTGGTATCAAGTCTGTAACCATATCTGTTAAAGGATACAATGCCTATGGATATTTAAAGTGTGAAAAAGGAGTCCATAGATTGGTAAGGATATCTCCATTTGACTCATCGGGAAAAAGACATACTTCCTTTGCAAGTGTAGATATATTCCCTGAGCTAGATGAAAGTGCCAATATAGAGATAAATGAGAAGGACTTAAAAATTGATACCTATAGATCATCAGGTGCAGGAGGTCAACACGTCAATACAACGGATTCTGCCATTAGAATTACCCATATTCCAACGGGAATAGTGGTTCAATGTCAATCTGAAAGATCACAGCATAGCAATAGATTAACTGCTATGAATATGTTAAAGGCTAAGTTGATTCAATTAAAAGAAGAAGAGAAGAAAGAAAAAATTGAGGACTTACAAGGGAACTATTCACAAATAGGATGGGGTTCTCAAATTAGATCCTATGTATTCCACCCATATAGTATGGTCAAGGACCATAGAACCAATGCCGAGGTTGGTGATGTGCATAGAGTGATGGATGGAGACCTGGATTATTTCATCGATGAATATTTAAAACAACAAGCCCTTTAAAGTTAGGGCTTGTTATTTTTTGCAATAAGTTATAAAAATAACTAGTTATAAAAAGAAGGATTTTGTAAATTGATATAGAATATATTAGATAAAGAAAGAAAAGGGGATATGAGAATGGATATAATAAAAAACTTGGTAGATGAGTTTAAGATTAAAGAGAAGCACATAAACAATGTTGTAGGGCTATTAGATGAAGGCAATACTATTCCTTTTATAGCAAGATATCGTAAAGAATTAACAGGGGAAATGGAGGACAAGACCATAAGAGACTTGTCCAATAGGCTTAATTACTTAAGGAATCTAGAGAGTAGAAAAGAAGAGGTAATAAGAATAATTGAAGAGCAAGGGAAGCTTACACAAGAGCTTAAAGAGGATATAATCACTTCTACAACCCTTCAAAGGGTGGAGGACTTATATAGGCCTTACAAACAAAAACGAAGGACTAGAGCAACTATTGCTAAGGAGAAGGGACTAGAAGGTCTTGCCAATATTATTTTAGAACAAAGGTTGGATTTTCGTAGCTTTATGACTGAAGTTGATGGTTTTATAGATGAGGAAAAGGGAGTTAATACAGCTGAAGAAGCCCTTAATGGTGCCATGGATATTATAGCTGAGATCGTATCTGATGATGCAGAACATAGAAGAATAATCAAGGATATTGTTTTAAAGAGCGGAATTATAGAGGTAGATGGGGTAGACAAGGAAGAGAGTACTGTTTACGATATGTATTATGAATATAGGGAGCCTATAAAATCCATAGTGAACCATAGGATATTAGCCATCAATAGGGGTGAAAGGGATAAGAAACTAAAAATCAAATTGTCCATAGATGATGAGTTACTAGTGGGTGAGATTAAAAAACAAGAGATAAAAAATCAAGACTCTGGTGTGATAGAATATCTAGAAAAGGCTATAGAGGATGGATTCAAAAGATTGTTATTTCCTTCAATAGAAAGAGAAATCAGAAGCGACTTAACTGAAAGAGCTGAAGAGGAAGCAATAAAGATATTCTCATTAAATTTAGAGCCCTTATTAATGCAGCCACCTATTAAGGGTAAAACTGTTATGGCCATAGATCCTGGTTTTAGAACAGGCTGCAAGGTTGCAGTAATTGATGAGACGGGAAAGCATCTTGATTATTCAGTGGTATATCCAACAATGTCTGATAATCAAGTTGAGAAAGCTAAGATAGAACTAATTAGGCTCATAGATAAATACAAGGTGGATATAATTGCTATAGGTAATGGTACTGCCTCTAGGGAAACTGAGCATGTAGTAGCGGATACCTTAAGGGAGATTCAGAGCCAGGTATCCTATATTATAGTAAGTGAAGCAGGTGCTTCCATATATTCAGCTTCAGAAGTTGGGATAGAGGAATTCCCTGACCTAGATGTTACAATTAGGGGTGCAATTTCAATCGGTAGAAGGCTGCAAGACCCATTGGCAGAGCTGGTGAAAATAGAGCCTAAGCATATAGGAGTAGGCCAGTATCAGCATGACCTTAATCAAGGTAGGTTAAATGATGCTTTAACTGGTGTTGTTGAGGATAGTGTAAATAGGGTGGGGGTAGATTTAAATACGGCTAGTCCATCCCTACTGAAGTATGTAGCAGGGGTTTCCTCCAAGGTAGCTGGAAATATAGTAAGTACAAGAGAGGAAAAAGGTAAGTTCAATAGTAGGAAGGAACTCCTTAAAGTAAAGGGACTTGGGCCTAAAACCTATGAACAATGTGCAGGGTTTTTGAGGATATCAGGAGGAGAGAATCCCCTTGATAATACAGGTGTCCACCCAGAATCCTATGTTATAGCATCAAAACTGATTGATGAGGATTACAAAAGTATAAATATTGATGAGTTGGCAGCAAAATTTGAGATAGGTAAGCCTACCTTAATAGATATTATAAAGGAACTTGAAAAACCAGGAAGGGACCCAAGGGATGAGATGCCAAAGCCGATACTTAGACAAGATGTACTAAGTATGGATGACTTGAATGTAGATATGGTACTAAGCGGTACGGTGCGAAATGTAGTTGATTTTGGGGCCTTTGTTGATATAGGAGTTAAAGAGGACGGGCTAGTCCATATATCCCAATTATCTAATAAATTTATTAAGCATCCAAGTGATCTTGTAAAGATTGGTGATATAGTCAATGTAAAAATCATAGAAATAGATAATGACAGAGGAAGAATATCACTATCAATGAAGGGAGTCTAGTTAGGAGGAGTTACCTGTGAGCTTTGAACCAAAAAAATCTGTGGTAAATATGAGTGCGGAGGAATATCTAAATATAATTGTTGATTTATCAGAAGAAATATTTCATGATTTTAAGAATACCTTGGCTACAATTTCTGGTCTATCCCAATTAGCGACGATTTATTCAATACCAAAGGAAGCTAGGGAGAATCTAGAACAAATTCAGGAAGCGACTTTTGAATGTAGAAATCAAATCGATAGGTTTTATGGTATTATTAAGGGCTATAATGTGGAAACAAATCAATATGAAATGGTAAGTAATATTTTGTTTTCGACTTTGGATATGGTCAAACATAGAATTAGAAAGAAAGAGAATGGCGAGGATGATATAGGCTTAAAGGTAAATATTCATTCTATGAGAAGGGTCTATTGTAATGAACACAAAATGAGACAGGCAATTTTAAATATAATTATGAATGCAATAGATGCTATGGAAGAAACGGGTGGTATTTTAAAGGTAAACCTATATGATAAAGAGGAACTAGTCATACTAGAAATAGTAGATACGGGAGTGGGTATTCCAGAGGATAAACTAGGAAAAATCTTTCAAGTTAATTATACAACAAAGGGCCCTAAGGGAACGGGACTAGGCCTTAGGATTTCAAAGAGTATTATTGAAGAGATTGATGGAAAAATAGAAGTGACTAGTAAAGTAGGCAAAGGGACTAAGTTTACTGTATGTTTACTTGCTGAAGATAGTTTAAAAAGTTCTTATCTGTCATCCTGAGCTTCAGCGAAGGATCTTGGGTGCACTGAAAACAAAGATCCTTCATTACATTCAGGATGACAAAACCAATAAAACGGTATCTTTTCAGTAGGGGTCGGTTTCCGTGCCGACCCCATGATGCTTAAAATATCTTGGTTGTCCAAGTCTCGCAATTCCATATCTCTGTAGCTACATCATTGTAGAAATCAGGCTCATGGGAGATTATTAGTACTCCGCCCTTGTATGCCTTTAGGGCCCTTTTTAGCTCCTCTTTAGCATCTACATCCAGATGGTTGGTAGGCTCATCCAGTATTAATATATTGCTTTCCCTATTTAAGATCTTACATAGTCTAACCTTTGCCTGCTCTCCACCACTTAACACCATAAATTTTGATTCTATATGTTGTGTAGTAAGTCCGCATTTGGCTAATGCTGCTCTAACTTCAAATTGGCTCCAACCAGGAAATTCATTCCATATTTCTTGAATACAAGTATTATTATTTTCCTTGGCTACCTCTTGTTCATAGTAGCCAATTTGTAGATTGTCACCTAGCTCTATAGCGCCTGATAAGGATGGTATAAGGCCTAAAATAGATTTTAGGAGGGTGGTTTTACCTATGCCATTTGCCCCAACCAAGGCTATCTTTTGACCCCTTTCCATTCTTAAGTTTAATGGCTTTGATAGTGGTTCATCATATCCTGTAACCAAATCTGTACATTCAAATATCAATTTACCAGCAGTTTTACCTTCCTTAAAATTGAATTCTGGCTTTGGTTTTTCCCTGCTTAGTTCTATTAAATCCATTTTATCCAGCTTCTTTTGCCTGGACATAGCCATATTCCTTGTGGCAACCCTTGCCTTGTTTCTTGCAACAAAGTCTTCCAAATCCGCAATTTCTTGCTGTTGCTTCTTGTAGGCTGCTTCAATTTGAGACTTCTTAGCTTCATATATCCTTTGGAAATCATCATAATCTCCTACATAGCGTGTTAGCTCCTTATCTTCTATATGATAGATTAGGTTGATGACACTATTTAAAAATGGGATATCATGTGAAATTAATAAAAAAGCATTTTCGTATTCTTGAAGATATCTTTGTAGCCATACGATATGCTCTTCATCAAGATAGTTTGTAGGCTCATCAAGCATAAGGATATCGGGCTTTTGTAGTAGAAGTTTAGCAAGTAGAATTTTGGTCCTTTGTCCACCACTTAAATCTTCAACATATCGATCAAGGCCTATATCATCTATACCAAGACCCCTAGCAATATCTTCTACCTTTGCATCTATGATATAGAAATCATTATGGTCTAAAATATCCTGCATAATTCCTACATCTTCCAATAGTGAATTTAGCTCATTTTCAGAGACATCACCCATCTTCATATAGCTATCTTGGATTTCCTTTTCAATATCAAATAGATACTGAAAAGCACCCTTTAATACATCCCTAATGGTCATACCAGCTTCTAGTGCAGCGTGTTGGTCTAAATATCCAACCCTAACCCTTTTGGCCCATTCTATTTGGCCTTCTTCAGGCTCTAATTTTCCTGTAATTATATTCATAAATGATGATTTTCCTTCTCCATTTGCTCCGATTAATCCAACGTGTTCGCCCTTTAATAGGCGGAAGGATACATCCTTTAAAATCTCCCTATCACCATAACCATGACTTAAGTTTGTAACTGTTAATATACTCATTATAGTCTCCTTCAAATAAATTTAAACAAGAACATTATAGCACAAACTTAGTAATTAAAATACAAATAGTTTTATAGCTTGACAATAAATAGGCATAGTAATATAATGAAGTTGAATATATCTTCAGGGGGAGGTGCAAATCCTCACCGGCGGTAAAGCCCGCGAGCCTTTTTAGGT
>CAYOFC010000079.1:0-1406 GCA_964403265.1 uncultured Tissierella sp.
TCCTATTCTTCTTCCAATTCATCTGTTAACTGTATTATTTCATCAATAATATTTCCAATATGTTCTATAGTATCTAGTAGGGGCTTATCTGTCGTGATGTCTACTCCTGCCATTTTGGCCAATTCTACTGGATCCTTAGTTCCTCCAGCTTTTAATACCTCTTTCCAATCATCTATGGCAACTTGGCCCTCATTTAGTATTCTCTTACTTACTTCCGTAGCCACTGTAAGTCCAGCACTATAAGTGTAAGGGTATAATCCCATGTAATAGTGTGGTTGCCTCATCCAAGTAAGCTCTGCACCTTCGTTAATTCTAACAGCATCTCCCCAAAATTCTTCGAGGCTTTGTCTTTTTAGTTCATTTAATTTTGAAGCCCCAACACTGCCACCTGCATCTATAATCTTATACACTTCCCTTTGGTAGTGAGCCTCCAATAAATGAGTGACAAAATTATGGTAATAGGTTCTAGAAATCATACAGGATAAGACCCATCTCTTCATTCTCTTGTCATCTGTGTTTTTCATTAAATAATTTGCCATTAGCATCTCATTCATAGTTGAAGGAGCTTCTATAAAATAAGTTGATGGTCTTGTATCAAATATGTTTTGATTTTTTTGGGCTAAGTAGAAATGTCCTGCATGGCCTAGTTCATGGGCCAAGACAAATACTTCCCTCATTCTTTCAGTCCATGAAATCAATATATAAGGATGTGCTCCATAGGGACTTGAACAAAATGCACCTGTTGATTTACCCTTATTTTGTACAAAATCAATCCATCTTTCATCAAATGCCCTATTGAGCGCCTCTACATAATCATCCCCCAATATAGATAAGGCTTTCATAATATATGGTTTAGATTCTTCCACACTGATTTTCGGCTCAAAGTCTGGATCCACATCTATTTTCAAATCAGCAAAGGTCATCTCACCAAGTCCGTGAATTCTTTGGAGAAGTTTTGCATACTTTCTCATGTGAGGTGCAAGATGTTCCATTATTAAATCGATTTGTCTATCGTATAATGGTCTGTCTACTCTTTGTGAAAGTAAAAGATAGTCAATTACTGAGTCGTGACCTCTTAAAGTGGCTAGAGTTTTCTCTGTTTGAACCTGGGTTTGATAGGTCCCAGCAATAGTATTTTTATACTGAGCTATTTTCTTTGAAAAAGCATCAAAGGCAGCACGCCTAATTTTCTCATCAGGTTCATACTCCCATTCACCTTCAAATAATACGAAGCTTAAAGGATATTCTTTACCATCTACATTAAATGTGCCAAAATCCATATCAGCAAGTTTTGCTAAATTATATATTCTATTTGGCGACCCTAAAGTCCCAGATAATGCAGATATAGTCTTCTCTACTTCTGGATGAAGGGCATATGGTTTGTTTCTCATTATATCTTCTAAATA
>CAYOFC010000079.1:1506-5865 GCA_964403265.1 uncultured Tissierella sp.
TCTCTACTTCTGGATGAAGGGCATATGGTTTGTTTCTCATTATATCTTCTAAATAACCTTTATTGTCCTCTGTTTCTTCTATTGCCTGACTAATAATGTTTGCATCTGCCTGAATAATCTCTGAATCTATGAAACTTAAACGGCTCTGAATACCAGATATAATATTACCTAGCTTCATCTGTCTTCCTTGGTTTTCTGCATTTGACTGATCAACGGATACTGCCAAACTAGTATATGAAGATGTAAGTATAATTAATTGATGTAATTCCCTCAATTTGTCCAGGCAATCATTTATTACCTTTGCCTCATGTAACTTAGATTTGTATTCTTTCTCAATCTCATATGCCAATTCTTCAGCCTTCTTAACAGCTAGTTCAAACTCTTCCTCAGTTTCAAAAATAGCTGTCAAATCCCAAGTCAAGTTTACGTCAACATCTTTTCTATCAAGTATTTCCTTTGACATCAAATCTCCCCTTTCTCTTTCGAGTATCTAAGTAAATTATAATACAGATATTAGAATATTACAATAAATCTATAAAAAGTAATCCTAGACACTTATGTCTAGGATTTGGGAAAAGCATTATTAATAAGAAAAGTCATCCTGTGTGAAGGGAAGGATCTTATGTTTCCAAGGCATATAAGATTCTTCGCTATACCCAGAATGACAAAACAGACTTTCCAAATAAACTATGCACCTAATTCATATATCCTGTTGGCATATTTATTTGCAAACTCCCTATCATGGGTGATTACTATGACTCCCATACCCCTTGATGCAACAGTTTTAATTAATTCCCCTACATTGTCCCTTAGTTTATAATCCAGTGCCGATGTAGGCTCATCGAAGCAGATATACTGTGGCTCCATAGCCAAGGCTCTTGCAATGGCTACCCTTTGTTTTTGACCTCCTGAAAGCTGGTATCCGTAGTTCTCTTCAAGTCCATTTAAACCTAAAAAACCTACTAGATCCTCAGCCTTCTTGACTGCCTCAGCTTTTTTCTTACTTTTACCCTTAATTAATGGATAGGTGATATTTTTCATCACATTAAAGTGTGGAAACAAATCAAAACTTTGGGATACTAATCCTATGGAATTATCATCATCTTCCTTATCACCATTTAGATATAGGACGCTTCCACTATCATAGTTCTCCAGCCCACATAGACATCTAATAAGAGTTGTCTTTCCTACACCAGACTCCCCAGTTATCATGACTATTTCGCCTTTATTTATATCTAGGCTTATATCCTTTAAAACCTGCTTTTCACCAAAGGATTTATTCAAATTTTTTATTCTCAACATAATTAATTCCACCTACCTATAATATTCAAATTTGCTCTCTACTTTCCTTAGTGCAAGGGTGACTATACCTATAAACACTAGATAGACCACTCCTGCTATAAAAAGAGGTATCAATGATGCATCTTTATTTGATAATGTCTTTGCTGCCCTTAATATATCCCCAAGACCTAATACATATACTAAGGAAGTATCCTTAACCAGTGTAATTAATTCGTTTCCCAAAGAGGGAAATACAGTTTTAAATACCTGTGGAAATATAATTCCAAAATAAGTTGTAGTCTTGGATAATTTTAGCACCTTTGCCGCTTCAAACTGCCCCTTGTCTATTGAGTTAATTCCACCTCTAAATATCTCTGCAAAGTACGCAGCATAATTTAAAATAAAAGCAAGAGCTGCTGCCGTCTCTCTATTTAACACTACTCCCATGATTGGCAGCCCAAAGAATATAAAAGTAAGCTGAAGTAATAGAGGGGTTCCTCGCATTATCAAAATATAAACTTGTGTCAAAAAACTGATGATCCTTATTTTAGATAGTCTCATTAGACAAACTATTATTCCTAGGGGTATGGAAAAGATTGCTGTTACAGCAAATACCCAAAGAGTTGTCTTAAATCCATCTAACATAAAGGGCAATACCTCTATAATGTAATCCATAATTTATTCTCCTATTTAACTATATTATCTCCAAACCATTTCTCTGATATTTCAGCGGCTGTTCCGTCTTCCTTCATTTCATCTAAAGCTTGATTAAGATTTTTCAAGAGTATTGCGTCCCCTTTTCTTATTCCAACTCCGTATTCTTCATCTCCAAAGTCCCCATCAACTATTTTGTAGTTCTCCTCTCCTCTTTCAGATATATAATATTTTGCCAATACCTCATCAGCTACAACTACATCTACCCTGCCAGCCTCTAAGTCCATAAAGGCTTCATTATATGTGTCAAATAATATTATATCTCCATCCTTAAAGCCATCTTTTGCACCTGAACTTTCAATGGCTTGCAAAGCACTTGATGAGTTTTGTGTACAAACTATTTTATTTTCTAAATCATCCTTAACTTCTATATCTGAACTACTAAGGGCAACTATTATTTGTTGATTGTCTAAGTAGGCATTGGTGAAATTTACCTTTGCTTTTCTTTCATCATTTATAGAGTAGCCATTCCAAATCATGTCTATATTTCCTGAATCTAATTCTTGCTCCTTTAGATTCCAATCTATAGGCTGAAATACAACTTCCATATCCAATCTTCCTATGGCTTCTCTAGCCATATCTACATCAAATCCTGTAAGATTTCCAGCATTATCTCTAAATCCCATAGGTACAAATGTATCATCTAGACCTACTATGATACTAGCTCTAGCCTCTATTTCACTCCATGTGTCTGTTGTACTTTTGCTTGTGCTACATCCAGTTGCTATTAAACTAATCCCTAATACCAAAACTGCCAATGCTTTTACCTTTTTCATCTTAACAACCTCCATTTTTATAATTACGCAGGCGAATCCTAGCAAATTCATTTGCTCATTTCATTCGCATGAATTCAGAATTCTTTGCGGTTGACCTGCATCAGTTCCCTATCGTTCACTGTGTTAGGTCATAAAAAAAGCTTCCATCCTCGAATAATTCAAGGACGAAAGCTTATGCTCACGTGGTTCCACCTAGATTCACTGATACCTCACGATATCAGCCTCTGTAAGTATACTATCATATACTAATCATTTTAACGGGCGATTAAACCGAAGACGCCTACTAGGATAAACCTTTCGGGCCCTTGCTCAAGAATGTGTTCTGAATGACTTTTATGTCCCTTTCCACCTCTAGGGTACTCTCTATATTAAAAACTTCACTCATACTATTTTCTGTCCACGCTTTACTTTAATATATTACCATACTAAAGCATTTTTACTACAATGTCAACTACTTTTTTAACTTTTTTAAAACTTTTAACTAAATTTATGATTAATGGTCCGATTGCCAATGTTACACATATGTATTAAAGATACATCTCAGTCAATCTACTAGCCTTCCAGTATCTCTTTTACCTCATCTTCGCTCTCTTTTAGATGATTATCTAATGTATTACGATTATTTCTAAGATCTCTTAATATTGGATTTATTTTAGACAAGGCTTTTTCTACACTTCTTAAAGAGTCCTTTATCTTAGATTGAACAAACCAATCTACAAAGAATCCATCAAAGAAAAAATCAGCAAAGGTGGCAAAGCCTGAAATATCTACTTTGACATCTGTAAATTTATTTACATCAGATAATTCCTTTTCAAAGGACTTTAGCAAGTGTTGAACCTCATGGGCTGCATTATTTGCCTTGTCTATGGCGGAGTGCTTTGCTATATCAGATAGTATGCCACCACCCAACATATCCCATGTACCCCAGCCCCTAGCTGAATCTAGATGTTCTTTCATACTAGCAAGGGCTGAAACTGCTCTTTCACCTGAGTATATGGCTTCATCCACTTCCTTTATATCTAACTTCAATTCATTTATAGTGTCTAAATTCTTCCTTAAGCTTCTACCTTGTTCTCCATCATCCTTTAATAAGAGTCTTTCTTTTTCTTTAATAAGTTTATTATACCTATCTTTTGCATCAGAAAAGCCTACCAATTGGCTACTTATCTCTTTTAATTCTTTTTCTAATTCCTCTATTATTGCTAAAGATTCTTCATAACGGAGCTCTGCAGCTAAAAACTCTTCCTTTTCCTTATCCAGCTTATCTTCTTTTTTTCCTATTAAAGACAGAAATATGCCACTAAAGCTTGTACCTTCAAGCTTATCTACATCTTCTTTTTCCTTGATTAATTCATTATATAGATTGTCTTTTATATTTCTCTTTCTTTCCAGCTCGCTATTCAGAACATCCTTCTGTGATGACAATTTCTCTTTAATCCTAACTTTATCCCTAAGTTCATATATTTCGCTGTTGATTTCAGTATACATAAAATCCCTCCTTTGATATTTTCCGATAATGATTTATCTCTTTACCTAGCAATTTAAGTTATTGGTGGACATAATATAAAAATGTGTCTTAACTGTACTA
>CAYOFC010000080.1:0-5849 GCA_964403265.1 uncultured Tissierella sp.
TATAGTATTGGACAAGGATTATAGTTCAAGTGATATTATCAAACAATCTACTTCTCATTGGTATAATATTTTACCACAGGACAAAACAACCCGTCCAGTAAGGGAAAAAATAGTTCAAGATGCAGAAACCATAATTACTTCCCTTACAAGAGAGAATATACATGGTAGCAATGGAACTGTAATTTTAAATAGAAATACAATAGAAGGAATGTGCAAGGAAGCTAAGAATATAAGAACAGAAATCAATAAATATATAGAAGCGGTAGATATTCTGTAGCAGAAAGCAAAATGGATTTTTCGGACATAGCTAATAAGGATGAAGAGATGAAAAAAGCTATTGAGTTTCTTTCATCAAAAGGAATAATAACAGGTATGGCTGAGGGAAAGTTTAATCCGGATGAAACTCTTACTAGAGCACAATTCACCACTATGTTTGTAAAAAGTTTTTATGCTTTAGATACTAATCTAAAAACGGACTTCAAAGATGTAAAATCAACAGACTGGTTTCATGATTATGTAGCATCCTCACAAAAGGAAGATATAGTAAAAGGCTTTGATGATAAAACCTTTAGACCTAATGATAATATTACAAGAGAACAAATGATATCATTGGTAAGTAGAGCATTAGTAAATAAAAAACAATATCTATATCCAGGCAATCTGGAAGACTATTTAATTTATTTTACAGACAATGATAAGATTGGTGAATGGGCTAGAAAAGAAGTAGGATTAGCCGTAAAAGAAAGAACTATAGAAATACCTACCGATTTTGTGTTTAACCCTCAAGGAGTAGTTACTAGGGGTGAAGCGGCTAGAACTTTATATAGAATGTTTTTGAAGCTATATTAGTTAGAAAAACAAAATCTCCCAGAGAAATACCTCTCTGGGAGATTAATAATGTCCTTTACAACTTGCTATATAGACATTATCCCCATCGATACTATAAATCAGTCTATGCTCACTTGTGATACGGCGACTCCAGTATCCAGCCAACTCATGTTTTAAAGCCTCTGGTTTACCTATGCCATCATTGCCATTTCTTTCGATATCTTTTATTAGGTCATTGATTTTCTTTAGTATTTTCTTATCGTTAATTTGCCAGTATAAATAATGTCCCCATGAAATATCTGAAAATATTTTATTCATCTAGCAACTCTCTTTCCTTGCCATTACCTTTTTTAAGCTGTTCTATAGATTTTAACAGTTCATTATAATACTCTGGATTACTTCTTACATGAAGGTTTTCTAATATATTGTTGTATTCTGATTCGGATAACATGACTACATTTTCACCACGCTCGCGAGTAATTATAATGGTTTCAAAGTCATTAGTAGCTCTATCGCAATATTCTTTGAAGTTTTGTCTTACATCTGAATAGTTTGTAGCTATCATTTATATCACCTCTTATATATATTGTACAACATATTGTACAACTATACAATAATTTAATTAAAATATCAATCAAAAAAGTAGGTAAATTCTACCTACTTTTTTGTTATTCATCTAGATAATCATCATATACTTCCTTATCATCAAATTCTGCTAGTGCAGCCATACTATTTTCGTCTATTTGTCTAGGAAATAGTGTAGGGAAGTTTGAGCATATTGTTGATGTTTCTGGTGATAATTCTGGAAAGCCTGTGCTAAGAACACATAATTGAACTGGTAGGATTATCTTCTTTTCACAAGTTATACAAAGTGCAATAATTAGGTCAATTGTAATAGCTCCAGTTTCTTGGTTTACATCTATATCCCTGGAGATACTATTTGTCGCTAATCTAGTTTCACAAATTAGATTACAAAACTCTGTAAATCTAGGGAAGAATGCTGAGTTTGTGATTGATGGTATGCAAAGTTCAAAGAAGTTAGTTAGAATAATTGGTGAGTTATGTGGAGCTATTGGTATATTTGCAGATATTTTAAAGGTAATTTTTCTATCTCTAGAGTCAAGTATCAATAGGTCTATATCGACTAAGACATTTCCCTTTATTTTTATGTTTTGTGTACCAAAGATTGGAGTTCCTTTATTTTCGTCATCACAATCAGATGTGTCAGCAAATATAAGTCTTTCACTACTTAGTCCATCTGGGCCAACTACTTCAACAAAACAACCTTCATGATCCTTAAGGAATTCCCCACCTGAAAGTATGGTATCGGGTTCAACCACAAGGTTTCTAGGGTCAGATATATTTGAAGGATTGAAAAACCTTCTACATCTTATGTCCAATACTCTTAGGATTCTGCTACCTTTTGGTAAATTTGGTGTAAACCTTACATTGTTAACAGTACTTAGGGCTTGTAGATTAAATAATACAGCATCATAGACTTTTTGCACAAATACTGGTTCTGTTACTACATTCCTTAAGGTATGATCCCATTCACAGCCTGTTGTAGCAGTACAACATCTATCTGTATCAGGCAATATAGGATCAGGTCGACATGGTCTTTTATTCGAAGTCATATATATATCCTCCTTTCAAAAATAGAACAATACTTAATCATAATATATTCATATTAAATCGATTGGTTACTCTTCTTATGTAATAATAATGATATGAGAATAATATTATAGTTAAAAAGGAATGAGTAAAAATGGTATTTTATAATAATAGGCTTTCAATAGCAGATATTAATGAAAAGGAAATATATTTAGTTAGAAACATAGAAAATAAATTGATTCTAAACTACTACTCATATAGTGGAGATATTGAAGAATCAATATTAGCGAACGACTTTTTAGATGAGTTTGATATTTTGATTAAGGATGATGGTTCTATTTATCTAATTTACCAAGATAAGCAACACAATCTAAATCTAACGGTGATAAAAGGGGATAATAGAACAAGTCATAAACTGACTACAGGGAAGTTCCCAAAGATATATGAATTAAATATAATTTTACATAATCATAATTTAAATATGATATTTTTGTATCCAGTGAAAAATACCCAGGATGTTTTTCAAATAGAACACAACTTACTAAAAGATGATAAATGGCACAGTTATCTTGTTGACCAAATAAAGATAAGCAAAGTTTTAAATCCGATAAAGCTAATAAATAAAGATGATAGTATGTTTTTAGCCTATTACTATGACAATCAAATATGTTTAAAATCATTTAGTGAGATGGATGGAGAATGGAAGGAGTCTATAGTTTTAACAGATAATAAAGAAAAGCTTTATTTAGATATTATATATGATAGTGGTTATTTTCATCTAGTCTACTCAGAAGTAATAGATGGTAATTATATTATAAAATATAAGATGTTTAAATATGATGTCTCCTTATATAAGGTACATGAAGCTGATATCTCATATAAATCCAACCCAACAAATCCTACTATAATAAAGAATAATGATATATTGTGGATTATTTGGAATGAATCCTCTAGAATATATAGCAGATATAGTAACGATAATGGAATAACCTGGAGCGAAATAAAGAGTTGGGAAGAATCCATAAAGTATAATGTAGTCAGATATAAATATACTACAAATATAAATCTAGGTAGTAGAATTTTAGATAACACATTTGGTTCAATATATCCAGATATTAAATTTATAGGATTTAATTAAAGTACAAAACAGAATAATAAAATAGAAAATCTATATTATTTTAGTTTGTCATCCTGAGCGACAGCGAAGGATCTTATTCTACCAACAGGTTCAAGACCCTCTGCTCCGCTTAGGATGATAAAATAGGGCTTTTTAGCTAGTCTTCAAAGATTCTTCTTATTTTTTCTACATCATTGGTGGAACCTAGACTAAGCATAAGTTTGATTCTTGCTTTTTGGCCAGGTAAATTACCAGCAAAAATAACCCCTAGGTCTTTTAAATGTTTGCCACCACCGTCGTAGCCGTATGTATGAAGAACTCTACCAGTATAGCATCTAGAGACCATAACAACAGGTATATTGTTTTCTATTGCTCTTTTAATTCCTGGGACTAATTGTGGAGGTATATTACCCCTGCCTAAGGCTTCGATAACTATCCCCTTATAACCACTATCTATATAAAAATCCAATACATCCAATCCAACTCCTGTCGCAGTTTTTAATAAAGCCACTTTCTCCTCGATAGAATCGGTTTTAATAGTTGAATTTTTATTTATATCCCTATAGAAAATGACCTCATCATTGTCCACTATACCTAAAGGTCCAAATTCTGGAGATTTAAAGGTATCAAGGGAGAGAGTATTGGTCTTAGTTACTTCTGAAGCGGCATTTACTTCGTTATTCATCACAACTAGAATACCTTTATTTCTAGCCTTTGGTGATATAGCAGTACAAATAGCCGCTGAAAGATTGCTAGAGCCATCGTATCCCAACTCTGAGCTATTTCTCATGGCACCTACAATTACAATAGGTTTTTCACTCTGAATAAGTAAATCCAAAAGATAAGCAGTTTCTTCTAATGTGTCAGTTCCATGGGTAATAACTATACCTGTAATATCTTCCCTAAGAACATTTTCTCTTACAAGATTTGCAATGGACATCATATGCTGAATTGTTATGTGAGGACTAGGGATATTTGCAAAGTTGATAGACTCAATTTCCGCAACGTTTTCAATATTTGCCACCATTGCTATTATTTCATCTGAGTTCAATGCAGGTATTGCAGCATGTATTTCTGGATCAATCTTCATTGAAATAGTACCACCTGTGAAAATTACAACTACTTTTTTCTTCATTTTTATCCTCCTTAAATAGCTCATTATATAGCTATGATAACACAAAAAAATTATAAAAAAAAGACTCCTCGCGGGAGTCTTCATCCAATTAAGGATGGAACAAAATCGTTCAAAAGGGGTATTGGGAATAGAGATCTTTCTCAAGGTTATCAGGGGGATAACCTTACTTAAATTATAGCAAACCTCGACATTCTTTGCAAGAGTTAATTTTATTTGGATTCTTTTGTAGATTTAAAGATGAAATCCTTTGTAAAATCTATGAATTCCTATATAATAGTTATAGTGATAAAGATATACTCATTTCATATGAGAAATTGGGGATATTAATAGTTGAGGTGAAATAATGATTTATTTAGATAATTGTGCTACTACGAAGGTAAGAAAAGAAGTGTTAGACAAGATATACGAAAGCTTCAATGATGATTTTGGTAATCCATCATCTTTGCATAGATTAGGTCTAAAAACGGAAAAAAAGATTAAAGAAGTAAGAGAAATAATCTCTGATTGTTTGAAGGTAGATAGTAGGGAAATATTCTTTACATCAGGTGGTACCGAAAGTAATAATATAGCTATACAAAGTATAGTAAATAGTAGTTTAAGAAAAGGGAACCATATTATTACAACAAAAGTAGAGCACCCTTCAGTACTAAATGTTATGAAAAGCTATGAAGAAAAAGGATTAAAAGTAACATATATTGATGTTGATCAATATGGAAGATTGGATATTGAGCAAATGGAGAATAGTATCAGTGAAGATACTATACTGATATCTATTATCCATGTAAACAATGAAATAGGGATAGTCCAAGATATAAAAAGGATAAAAGATTTAATAAATGTGAAGAAATCAAAGGCCTTATTACACTTAGATGGAGTGCAGTCCTTTGGTAAAATTGATTTTAACTTAAAAGGATTAGGTGTTGATACATATTCCTTTAGCGGACATAAAGTTCATGGACCAAAGGGGATAGGTGGTCTTTATATTCGTAAGGGTTTAAATCTTAACCCAATAGTATTTGGTGGAAATCAGGAACAGGGATTAAGGTCAGGTACGGAAAATGTCCAGGGCATCATTGGCTTAGGTGAAGCCGTAAGGATAATAGCTACAAATCATAAAAAAGAATCCCAGCATGTTGCGGAATTAAGGGAATATATGGT
>CAYOFC010000081.1:0-5497 GCA_964403265.1 uncultured Tissierella sp.
AGATTATCAAGATATCGACTATCCTGTTTTAATTTATAACCGTGGTGGAAATGGAGATTTTGGCGTTAACAGTGCAGAAAGTGTGCTATATTTTGCCAGACATGGATTTATCGTCATGGCATCCCAGTATCGTGGAGCAGATGGAGGGACTGGATTTGATCAATTTGGTGGTGAAGATATAAACGACGTAATAAAGTTAATAGATATGGCAGAAATGATAGACTTGGATAAGGATGTTGAACTAGTAGTATTTGCTGTGGATAATCAGGCGATTAGAGAAATAGAACAGACACCTAGTAGTGCCAGTGCGCTTTCATTTAGATTAAGTAAGGTTGTAGACTTACTATGGAAATAGTGAATAATATGTTCAAATCGCCAATAAAGTTACTATTAATTATTTCGTTAGTTATATTTACGTCCATATTATATTTTGAACGTATAGCACCCAAAGATTTTTCAGCATTATTTCCAGATTCCGATGTCAATACTATAAATAGTTGCACAATTTATAGTATTGGTAAAGAAACAGTTGAATTAGACGAAGATGATGCAATAAAATTTTTGAGGATATTAAGAGATGGACAATACCATTATAATGGTAAAAAAGAAAGTATCCTTATAGGTAATCTCTATCACGTAGAATTCTCACAAAAAAATAATGGTTCAGAAAGTACTATATTAAATATGGTTATATCTGATGAAAATATTGTATATGTTGGCAATAAGCAATACCGCATTAAATCTGAACTAAATAATATTATAAACTTTTTATATAGCTTATATTAATCACTAGATTGTCAAATAATTAAATTAATGTATAATTAATTTAATAGGGAAAGGAGTGGATCAAATGGAAATTAAAAATATAGTTGCAAGCTATAAAGAAGATATAGTAAAAAAGACTCAAGAGTTACTAAGGATAAAATCTTTAGAAGAATCAGCAAAGGAAGGTATGCCCTTTGGAGAGGGACCATATAGAGCTCTTGAATATACCCTAGATTTAGCAGGGAAATTAGGTTTTAAAACAGAGAATTTTGATGGATATGCAGGGCATGCTGACTTAGGTGAAGGTGAAGAAACTGTAGGTATACTTGTGCATTTAGACGTAGTACCAGAGGGAGATGGTTGGACCTACAACCCTTATGGGGGAGAAATACATGATAGCAAGATATACGGTAGAGGCGCAGTAGACGATAAAGGGCCTACCATAGCAGCATTATATGCTATGAAGGCAGTGGAAGATTCAAATATACCTTTGAAAAGAAAGATAAGGATAATATTGGGTACAAACGAAGAGACTGGTTGGGGATGTATGGAACACTATTTTGCAAAGGTAGAACCACCTACTATGGCATTTGTACCTGATGCAGACTTCCCTGTTATAAATGGTGAAAAGGGAATTATTATATTTGATTTAAAATATAAGCTAGATAATAGTGACAGCAATATTAAGTTGATAGATATAAAAGGTGGATCCGCCCCAAATATGGTAGCTGATACTGCCATAATTACTTTAGAAGTAGATGAACCAGATGTATTTGTTGAGAAATTTAATAAGTTTAAAGAGAATAAGGATAAGACCATAAATATTGAAGTAGATGGAAAGAATATAAAAATTGTAGCAAAAGGTATATCAGCCCATGGTAGTACTCCTGAAAAAGGTGAAAATGCTATATCTTATTTAATGGAATGTTTGGGAGAAATATTGGATGAAAATAATTCATTAAGTGAATATGTTAAAATCTATAAGGAAAGAATAGGCTTTTGCCATTATGGAGAGAAGATTGGCTGTGGATTAGAAGATGAAGTATCTGGCAAACTAAACTTTAACCCTGGTATTATAAAGTATGACAATGGCAATATAATACTAACGATTAACATAAGATACCCAATTACATCTAATGCAAAAGAAGTTTATGATAGCATAAGGAATAATCTAAGTAACACAAATATCCAATTGATAGAAGGAGAGTCTGAGCAAAAACCTCTGTATGTTTCTGAAGATAACTTTTTGGTGAAAAAATTAATGGATGTATATAGAAGTGAAACCCAGGATTTTGATTCAAAACCAATCACCATAGGCGGAGGAACCTATGCTAGAGCTATGGAAAATGCAGTAGCCTTTGGACCTATGTTTCCAGGGCAAAAAGATGTAGCACATCAAAAAGATGAATTCATAAGCATAGATCATCTTATGAAAATTACTGAAATCTATACGAAAGCCTTGTTAGAGCTGGCAAAATAAAATATAGCAAAAGAACTCCCTAAGGTAGAAGGGGGTTCTTATTTTTTATAAAAGATTCTCCATTTATCTTGCTATCATATTATCCTATGTATCCATCTATGGGTAATTCCATTATGATATAATTATTTCCAATATTTTATTACTAGTTTCATTAATAATTATTAAATGATATAATATTGATAATTAATATTATCGGAGGTAATAAAATGGAGAACAAGATGTTTGAATTGCTGGAAATGCTATATACAGAGGTCCAAGACATAAAGTCCAATATGGCAACTAAAGATGAATTAGCAAATGTTGAAAAGAATCTAAAACAGGAGATTGTTAGGCTTGAAAACAAGGTGGATACCAACCATAAGGCGCTATATGATGGATATAAACTAACTTATGAGAAGTTGGAGGATCTTCAAGGGGAAGTTGACGAGATTAATGAAAAAATAGAGAGGCAAGATTTCGAATTTAAGGTTATAAGAACAGCTAAATAGATATTAAAAAATGGAAGAGTGCAAACTCTTCCATTTTAAAGGGCATAATTTGTTTTTGGTATTTTCTTATTTTCTTTAAAGATTAAATCCAGTTCCTCACTATCAATTGTTTCTTTTTCCATCAATCTGTCTGCAATTTTATGTAGGAGATGGATATTGTCTTTAATCAACTCTATTGCCTCGACATAGGTCCTATCTGTGATGTCCTTTATTTCCACCCTAATAGTATCGTAGTTATATTTTATATAGAGTTCGTCAAGGGCCAAAGTACCTAGAGAACTCATTCCGTAACTGCAAACCATAGCTCTGGCTATATCCGTAGCCTTGCTTAAATCATCCTTTGCACCTGTGGTTATTTCATTGAATTCAACATGCTCAGCAGCTCTTCCAGCCAGTAAGGTAATTATCTTGTTTTCTAATTCCTTTTCTGTCAAAAGATACCTATCTTCATCAGGGTATTTTAGCACATATCCTAAAGCTTGCCCCCTAGGGATAATGGATATTTTTTGAATTGTGTCTGTATCAAGGATTTTGGATACCAATGCATGACCAGCTTCATGAATAGCTACGGTCTTCTTTTCTTTAATCAGGACATTTGGGTTTTTTAATTCTAGTCCAGCTACGACCCTTTCAATGGCTGCATCAAATTCAAGACTTGAAATCTCTTGTTTGTTGTTTCTTACTGCAATTATAGCAGCTTCATTTGCAATATTAGCCAATTGTGCCCCTGATAATCCCGTAGTTTTTTTTGCAAAAGCTTTAATATCAATTTTACTATCTAAAGGCTTATTTTTAGTGTGTACTTCAAGTATCTTTTCACGAGCAGGCATATTTGGGTTCCCTATATATATGTGTCTATCAAATCTACCTGGCCTTAGTAATGCTTCGTCCAATAAATCTATCCTATTTGTAGCACCGATGACTATTACAGCCTCATCAGTATTGAATCCGTCCAATTCTACTAATAATTGATTAAGGGTTTGATCCTTTTCGTTGTTGGAGTCTTGATTTCTCTTAGTGCCTATAGCATCTATTTCGTCAATAAAAATTATGGTAGGCGATTCCTTTTTTGCCTTTTCAAATAGGGTTCGCACTCTTTTAGCTCCTACACCAACATATTTTTCAACAAATTCAGAACCACTAGCATATAAAAAACTTGAGTTGGTTTCACCAGCTACAGCTTTGGCTAGGAGTGTTTTACCTGTGCCAGGAGGTCCGTGAAATAATATCCCCTTTGGAATTTTGGCGCCCATTTTTTTGTACTTTTCCGTATTGATCATAAAGTCTATAGTTTCCTGTAGTTCTTCCTTTATTTCATCAAGACCTGCTACATCTTTAAAGGACACACTTGATTTTGTTTTGTCCCTGCTATTATCTTTTTCGATGGATATAGTTGAGGGTACTAATTGAGGTTTGGAGTTTAAGCTCATATAATATATAAACAGGATTATTGTCACAACCCATACGGCGACTCTATCTGTGGTTGTTATACTTTCTAAACCTTGTATTGGTATAAAACTTTGGATGATTAACAATAAGGATGTAATGGTTACAAAAACTAAGGCAAAAAGTACTATTGTATTCTTTTTCAATTTATCCCTCCTAATCTGCTTCTAGAATTAGTGTAACCATTTCCAGATTTTATATAAGAAAAATATGAACTTGTTTTAAAATAAAATTTATGGAATAAATATTTTGAATAAAATGTTTGACAAAGATTGATATATAGCATATAATGGCATAGTAAATTAAATATTAAAGATGCAAGTAGAAGTGTCCGCTTCTCACCTTATGGCTATGGCTTTTAGGGTTATACAAATTTTAAATAAATCTTAATTAGTAAGATTGTTTTGTTGTGTAATGAGCGGGTATTGTATACCCGCTTTTAATGTTTTTTGGAAAATATTTAGGAGGTGCTGTACTATTAAAGATCTTCAGATTAATGAGGGTATTAGAGAAAGGGAAGTAAGACTAATTGACTCAGATGGAAGTCAACTAGGGGTTGTAGCAACAAGAAAGGCTTTAGAAATAGCAGACGAAAGAAAACTTGACTTAGTTAATGTGGCTCCAAATGCAAAGCCACCAGTATGTAAGATTATGGATTACGGAAAATACAAGTACGAATTAGCTAAGAAAGAAAAAGAAGCTAGAAAGAAGCAAAAGGTTATTAATGTTAAAGAGATTAGATTAACCCCAAATATTGAAATTCATGACTTAAATGTTAAAGCAAAAAGAGCGAATGAATTCTTAAATGATGGAGATAAAGTTAAGGTTGCGGTAAGGTTTAGAGGTCGAGAAATGGGACATACAGAAATAGGTAGAGTTGTATTGAAAGACTTTGCAAACTTAACACAAGATCATGGTATTATAGAAAAACCTGCAAAAATGGAAGGTAGAAATATGGTAATGTTTCTAACACCAAAGACAGAGTAAGTTTAGGAGGATATATTTATGGCAAAAATGAAAACTCACAGGGCATCAGCGAAAAGATTTAAAAGAACTGGTACTGGAAAATTAAAAAGATTTAAGGCTTTTAGACAACATAATACTGGAAAAAAATCACCGAAGAGAGTTAGAACTCTTAGACAAGGTGCATTAGTAAGTAAAGGTGACCAAAGAAGAATAGATTCAATGCTACCAAGATAAGATATTTAAATATAGGAGGATTACATTAAATGGCAAGAGTAAAAAGAGGCGTTAATGCCAAGAAAAGACATAAAAAAATATTAAAACAAGCAAAAGGTTACTATGGTGCTAAGAGTAA
>CAYOFC010000082.1:0-5490 GCA_964403265.1 uncultured Tissierella sp.
TGAATGTTTTAGGTTTAGATACATCTACTATGATGGCAACATGTGCAGTAATCAATGAGGAAAGAATACTTGGGGAATTTTCCCTAAATCAAGATATGACTCATTCTGAAAAGTTGATGCCCATGATAAAAGAGGTATTAGATAATTTAAATATGAAGGTAGATGATATTGATTTATTTGCAGTAGCAGTGGGACCTGGATCCTTTACAGGACTTAGAATAGGTGCTGCGACTATGAAGTCCTTTGCCCATCTATTTGATAAACCCATAGTTGGGGTGTCCAGCTTGGAAGCCCTGGCATATAATCTTCCCTATAATGAAATAGTAGTTCCGATGATAGATGCAAGGCGAAATAGGGTCTATACAGGAATATATACTTGGGAAGATGGGGTTTTAAAAGAATTATTGGCACAGGATGTATTGGAAATTGATGAATTATTAAATAGATTAAAAGAATTTGAGACTGTAGTAGTCAACGGAAATGGAACGCTACTTCACAGAGATTTAATTAAAGAAACCCTTGGCAAAAGAGTAAACTTTTCAACTAAAGGTCAAAATATGTGCAGAGCTGCTAGTATATGTGAATTGGCAAGGATAAAGTATGAAAAGGGAGAAGTAGATGATTACTTTACTTTGGCTCCAGATTATCTAAGGGAGTCTCAAGCTCAAAGGGAGTTAAATGAAAGGCAAAATCAAAACTCCTAAAGGAGGACTTTAGCATGGACATAATTATTCGTGGAATAGTTGAAGATGATATAGATCAAATAGTTGAAATTGAGAAAGAGTGCTTTTCGACACCTTGGCCAAGGGATGCTTTTTTTACAGAGATACGTGAGAATAAACTAGCTAGGTATGTAGTGGTGGAAATAGATGGTAGGGTTGCTGGCTATGGTGGTGTGTGGCTTATTGTCAATGAAGGCCATATAACCAATATTGCTGTTAAAGAAGAATATAGGGGACTAGGGGTTGGAAATAGAGTAGTAGAAGGTCTTATATATTATTGCACATCAAAGAATATCCAAAGCATGACTTTGGAAGTAAGAAAATCAAATATTATAGCGCAAAATCTTTATAAAAAATATGGATTTGTTGAATATGGCATAAGGCCAAAATACTATTCTGATAATAATGAAGATGCGTTAATAATGTGGAGAACAAATATATTGGGGTGATTTGATTGTTAACATTAGCGATTGAAACTTCATGTGATGAAACATCCTGTGCAGTTATTAAGGATGGCCGTGAGGTTTTATCAAATATAATATCCTCTCAGATTGATATACATAGAAAATTTGGGGGAGTAGTTCCAGAAATAGCATCAAGAAAACATATTGAAGCTATTAATAATATAATTCAAGAGGCCTTAGATAAGGCAAAGATTACATTTAAAGATTTAGATCTAATAGGGGTTACCCAAGGACCTGGTCTAGTGGGGGCTCTTTTAGTAGGTATATCGGCAGCCAAGGCCTTAGCTTATGGACTAGATATTCCACTTATTGGAGTCAATCATATACAAGGCCACATATGTGCTAACTATATTGAGCATAGGGATTTAAAGCCGCCATTTACTTGTTTGGTAGTGTCAGGGGGGCATACTTATCTGCTTAATGTAAAAGGCTATACTGAGTATGAATTAGTAGGTAGAACGAGAGATGATGCGGCAGGTGAGGCTTTTGATAAGGTAGCTAGATCCATAGGCCTACCATATCCAGGTGGTCCATTTATAGATAAGTTGTCTAAAGAAGGAGACAAGGATAGTATTCCGTTTCCTAGGGTATATTTAGAAGATGGTTCCTATGATTTTTCTTTTAGTGGTTTAAAGACAGCAGTCCTTAACTATATAAATCAAACCCAACAAAAAGGTGAAGAAATCTCCGTTGAAAATGTAGCAGCTAGTTTTCAACAGGCTGTATTGGATGTGCTTGTGGATAAGTCCTTTAGATTAGCTAAGGAAACTGGTTCTGATAAAATCGTAATTGCAGGTGGAGTAGCTGCAAACCAAGGGCTTAGAGATATGCTGGAAGACAGGGGAAAAAAGGAAAATATAGATATTTACTATCCTTCTAGGATTTTATGTACAGATAATGCTGCCATGATTGGTTCAGCAGCATACTATCATTATATTAATGGCGAAAAATCAGACCTTAGTCTAAATGTTGAGCCTAATCTAGGCTTAAATTAACATTTATCAACAAAACTTTACACAGATTATACACAGATAAAAAATGGTTTACAATAAATTATTGTGGGTAATGTGGAAAACAGACTAGAAAATCATAAAGACAAGTCTATAACATGGGGATAACCCTGTGGACAATGTGGATAAGTTGTTAATTTCATGTGGATATTATTAATTTGTTAATAATATCCACTTTTCATATAAAGCATCCAAGCTGGTTTGTAGGATTTCTCTTTTCTGAGATAATTCTACAATCTTTTCATGATCTTCGTAGGATTTTGGATCTGCTAGAAGATTATCTATTTCATTTAGGGCACTTTCTTTTTCAGCTATCTCATCTTCTAGTTTTTTGATTTCTTTTTTCTTCTGTCTGTCTTGAGCCATTAATTCTTTTTCTTTTTTTCGCTCTAGTTTTAATTGAGTTTTGGTTTTCTCGTTTTCATCATCTTCTTCATATGGTACTTCATTTTTCTTTTCTAAATAATAATCATAATTACCCATATATTCCTTAATTCCATCTTCTGTTAATTCTAAAATCTTGTTTGCAACCCTATTTAGGAAATATCTATCATGGGAAATTACAAAGAGAGTTCCTTCGTAGTCTAATATTGCATCCTCTAGGACTTCTTTAGAGTCAATATCCAAATGGTTAGTAGGTTCGTCCATTAGAAGTAGATTTGCATTTGATAACATCAACTTCATTAGACTAAGCCTGCCTCTTTCCCCACCGCTCAAATCAGAAATCTCCTTAAAGATATCATCTCCAACAAATAGGAATTGACTAAGTATGGTTCTTATTTCATAGTAGTTCATCCTTGGGTATTCATCCCATATTTCATCTATAACTGACTTTTCAAGATGGAGATTGTCCATCTCTTGATCAAAATAACCAGGAACCACATGGGTACCTAGGTTAATACTACCTTCGTCATATTCTATTTCCCCTAATATTATTTTAAACAATGTGGTCTTACCTATTCCATTAGGGCCTATAAGACCTACCTTTTCTCCTCTATAGATGTTTAGGTCAATATCTTCAAGCAAATGAAAATCCCCAAAGCTTTTATTGATGTTTTCTACCATCAGTACATCTCTACCTGATTTGACCTGTGGCTCGAATTTGATTCTAGTTTTCATGGAATCAACAGGCCTATCAATCAATTTAATTTTATCAAGTAATTTTTGCCTGCTTTGGGCTTGCCTAGAATATTTGACATCTCTATAGCTCATAAATCTTGAGATGATTTCTTCTTGCCTTTTTAATTCTTTTTGTTGATCCTCGTATTGTTTCTTAATAATCTCTAGGTCTTTTTTTCTTTGGTTCATAAACTTAGTATAGTTTGAATTATAGATATCGATTCTCTTATTTTCCAAATAGAATATTCTATTAACTAGATTATCCAAGAAGTATCTATCATGGGATATGATAAGAGTAGCACCCTTATAATCCTTTAAGAACTTCTCCAACCAATCTATGGCATCTATATCCAAATGGTTTGTAGGCTCATCTAGTAGTAGGAGATCAGGCTTTTGAAGTAATAGCTTACCTAGGGACAATCTAGATTTTTGGCCACCACTAAGTATATTTACTTCCTTATAAAAATCTTCTTCCTTAAATCCTAGACCTATTAAGATACCACGAATTTCAGATTTGTAACCATAGCCATTGCTAGACTGAAATTTTTCTGAGTAATTGGCATATTTATTCATCAAATCATCTAGCTCTTTGGATTCTCCATTTAGACTAACAGTGGATATCTCTTCTTCTAAATTTCTTAAAGTTTTTTCCATATCAATTAAATCCTTAAAAACACTTAAACATTCATCAAAAATTGTATTTTCGCTATCTATTTTAATATGTTGTTGTAAATAACCTACTACTAAATCTTTTTGTATATATATTTCTCCGCTATCTTTAGGCGTATTTCCAGATAATATATTAAATAAGGTGGTTTTACCTGAACCATTAAGGCCGATTACTCCTATTTTATCTCCAGGTTCAACAGTAAAGCTGATGCCTTCTAATATAGTATCTACAATATATGATTTAGTAAGATTGCTGCATGATAATACTGGCATTATAAATCCCCCTAAAATATAAGTCAGTATAATTGTATCAGAAATGAAATTTTATTCATAGTCTACAAATTTAGGATTTTAAATCCTCCTCCATAGATAAAGAGGACAATACTTTATCTATTAAATCTAAATCACAAGTATGATCTTTTGTAAAATGGTAACAATTTGTACAGCTTTCCTTTTCAACTTCGGTAAAATTTTTTAATGAAATCTCTTCATCATGTATTTTACAACTATATTTATCGCAGTATATAGCGATTTTGTTTAATTGATCTTTACTAGCCATATAATCACTCCTTTTATTTAGTATTTCAAATAATTTCAGGAATATTCTAAAATTTGCTAATGAAAATTGACTGATCATGCTCTAATGTGATATACTTGATACAATATTAACTATTATATTCGGTGGTGAAAATAAATAATGTCAAAGGATAATCAAGTTTCCATAACAGTAATTAGAAGATTACCAAAATATCATAGATATTTAGGTGATTTATTGAAGAAAGGGATTAATAGAATATCATCCCAAGAATTAAGTAATCTTACAGGTTTTACAGCCTCACAAATTAGGCAGGACCTAAATAATTTTGGTGGCTTTGGCCAACAAGGGTATGGGTACAATGTAGAAGAACTATATAATGAGCTAGGCAAAATACTTGGACTAGACAAAGAATACAAGGTTGTCGTAACTGGTGCAGGTAATTTAGGCCATGCAGTCACGCTTTATAGGGGATTCAAGGAATCAGGCTTCAATATTATAGGTGTTTTTGATAAGTATCCTGATAATCCAAGATATGCTGTGAGGAATATGGAAGTAAAGCATATGGATGGATTAGAAGATTTCATCAAGGAAAACAATGTTGAAATCGGTATAATTACAACATCAAAAGAAATTGCTCAAGAAGTTTGTGATATATATGTAAAATGTGGAATTAAAGCAATATGGAATTTCGCAACAATAGACCTAGTAGTACCAGATGATGTAGCTCTAGAAAATGTAAGATTAAGTGAAAGTTTATTCACACTATCATATTATTTGAGAAATAATGAAAATAAGTAGGACTTTAAGTCCTGCTTATTTTATTTTTTGTGTGGGACAGAGGGTCAGGGGTCTTGTCCCTTCGGTAGGCGAAATATATTGAAACTATTATTAATAAAATCTATGCTATAATCTATATAAACTATTAAGAAGGAGCTATATATAATGGAATATAATATAATAGAAGAAAA
>CAYOFC010000083.1:0-5374 GCA_964403265.1 uncultured Tissierella sp.
AATAAATTTATAAATCCCCCTTAAGGTAGAAAGATTATTTTCTACAACCTAAAATCTAATTCTCTTTAATTTTTTCTCCTGAAAAGATACCCCTTATCATTCCAATCCCGACAAATCCACCACCAACAATAGCTAGTGTTGAAATTTCACTATTACTTGTTTCTACATCTCCTAATTCAGAAGGTCTTATCTCATAGAGAAGTAGAAATAATCTATAGATTATTACAGTTGCACCCGCTCTATCAATTTCTGAATCAGGATCAAAGTTATTATTATCCCTTTCGCCAATAAATCCTTTTGACATCATAAAGAAATTGCATCTTGAATATCTTGAATTAAACAGCTAATATCTTTATATTTTTTCAGGTTTTTAACTATATAGCATTCTCCAGCTAATTTAGCACCAAAACCATTGTATTTGTCATCGAATCATATTGTGCTCCTATTTGCTGTATGCTTTCACCATCATTATAAAACACGGTATTATACTCAGGATTTTCATTATTTACAGGAATATAATCATAATATTATTTTCTAATTTTTGTATATCATTACCATTCTCATCCGAAAAAGACACTTCATAAGACTCTTGATTTTTATCTTCATTACGTTTTATTTCCACAAGTATAACATCTCTATCTTCAAAATCTGTCCCTAAAGCATTTGTACTCAGCGTAACTTCTACTTGTTCAAGACTTATATTAATAAAATCAAGTCCTTCTAATTCTTTTTAAGATAACTGGTACTAATCCTTCGCTAAAGTCATAGATATTATCATACTTCTTTTCTAGCCAAACTACATCTGGCTCTACTGCATATACAGTGTTTCCACCATAAATTACAATCGTATTTAATATTATTGTATTTACCAATATAATATCCAAAAACCTTTTCATGTGCCTATTTTCCTTCTTATATGTTCATAGAATATTGATGGGATTTTTTATAAATACCCTTTATAATCTAATATATATATACATGTATGCTGTCAAACCATTTATCTATCTATTCTTTCATATTTCGATAATACTTCCCATAAAAAAGAATGGGCATAACAACCTCCCATTCTCCTTAAATATCGCTCTATTATACTGACCATTTACCACATTTATCACCATAACGGGCAAGAATATTTCCGCCTTCTTTTATTTCTAGTATTTCACAGATGTTTGAACAATCTTCACATTCTATGGGACTTACTTTATAATTACTTTTATAAATATCTATACCTTTAAATTTTGTATATCCATTTATTTGGACTTCATCCTTTGATAATATAGCAGCACCTATGGCTCCCATTACGTCATAATTTGTTGGAATATGTATTTTTTCATTTAACTCCTTTTCAAATGCTTCTCTAATCCCTTTATTGGCAGCTACACCACCTTGGAATAGGATTGGTGACCTTATAGCTTTACCCTTTGCTATATTGCTTAGATAGTTTCTCACTAGGGCATCACATAGTCCTCTTACAATATCCTCTTGATTGTGTCCTAATTGCTGTTTATGTATCATATCAGATTCTGCAAAAACTGCACATCTACCTGCAATTCTCACTGGATTTATGGAGTTTAGTGCAATCCTACCAAAGTCACTTATTTCCATACCTAATCTCAGCGCTTGCCTATCTAAAAAGGAACCTGTCCCCGCAGCACAAACTGTATTCATTGCAAAGTCTACTACTATGCCATCATTGATAATTATTATTTTTGAATCTTGACCACCTATTTCTATTACGGTTCTAGTATCAGCTTTATAATCCAATGCAGCTACTGCATGACAAGTAATCTCATTTTTTATTACGTCAGCTCCAATTAAAACAGATGCTAAATATCTACCACTGCCTGTAGTACCTACACCTAATATATTAGCATCTCCAAATTTATCCTTTACTTCCTTGATACCTTCCTGCAGAATATCTAAAGGTCTACCTTGTGTTCTTAAATATCTTTTATACACTAAATTATTCTGTTCATCGATCAATACCAAATTAGTACTAACTGAACCAACATCAATTCCCATATAGTAATTATCCAATTAGATGCTTCTCCCTTCGTTTACTTAATAAATCTACAAATGCTTCTAATCTAGTAATAAATCCCGCCTCACCTGTCATTTCATCCACAACTAAAGTCATAATTGGGAAATCAAGATCCTTACTTATATTCTTCAAAATACTTTTTGCCACTATTTCTGGCATACAATTTAATGGTAATATTTGTATCACCCCATCATAGCCTAAATTTTTATAATGCATTGCACTTCCCAAGGTTTCTCTGCCATGACCACCTATAGGAGTCTCTAGATATGGTTTTGCTAATTTGTACTTTGTATTCTCGTATTCTGAACCAAATGGATAGTTTATTACATGATGTTCCAACCATTTAGTCGGGGTTAATGACTTGTCTACAAGAACTCCTAGTTGGCCTAGTTTTCGTTCTACATCTAAATTAACAAATGGTTCTATTATGGTATAAATTTCTCCAATAATTCCTATTTTAATTGGATTATAGTTTTCCAGCAGCTTTACATTAGATAATTCATCTTTTGTCTTATTTATTAAGTTTATTAGCTCAGTTGCTCCATGTATCTCTACTGAAGTTTTTAGGTAATTATCCATAATATAATTTACTTGATTCTTATCTACTGCATAGGCTCTAGTATAGTTTGATTTTTGACTTAAATCATCTGCCCTTCTTATTAAATCTAAAGCTAATTTGGAGCTTTTATATAGTTCTGGAACTGATCTTGTCTTTGTTATCTTTTTTAAATTAGCTATTAATTCCTTATAACCCTCCTTTATACTGTCAACAACAATCAAATCAACATCATACCCTAAGTCTTTTAATATGTCTTCTTGAATTAAGGAATATAGTCCAAATCTACAGGGCCCACAAGACCCGGTAATAATTATTGTATCTGCGCCTTTTTCAATACTTTCAATATAATTACCTATAAATACTTTAAAAGGTAAGCACATCATCTCTGGAGAATATTTTGACCCTATTTCAAGGGTTTTTCTGCTACATACTGGAGGTGGTATTACTTCATGGCCTAGCTCCTCAAGAAATGCTTTTGCTGTAAAGTATATATTACCTAAATGTGGAAATGTAACCTTTATCTCTATCCCTCCACTTCATCATATCTAAAAATGCTTCTAATCTTGTATTTATACCTGCCTCACCCGTTTGCTCATCAAGGGTTAAGTTCATAAATGGTACTTCATATATAGCTGACTGTCTAGAGACCATATGGGTCAATACTGAATCTAAACCACAACCAAATGAACTTAGAAAGATTATACCGTCAATTTGCTTATTCATAATATAGTAATTAGCAGCTCCTACTATCCTTCTCCCATGGGTCCAAAATAATCTTTTCTTAGTATAGCTAGAATACTCCCTTATATCTTCATTACTTACATCTTCTGCAGTATATATGTTTATATTTTTTTTAAACAATTTATCAAGTATTCCCATATTGATATAATCGTCAAAAACATTGTAACTATGGCCAAGTACTAGTATATTAATATTATTAGGATTCAGCTGATAATCCGCTGGTAAAAGTTCAGACTTTATCCAATCATTATATTTTTCCATATCAGAGTAGGTTTTCTTATATACAGTGGAGCTTTTTTTGTTAGATATACCAAGATACTTCCCTATATCCTTATAAGCATTTTCCAATCCATTTCTTTTGTCTAGGTCAAATGCCACATCTATTATTTCTGGTAAATCTGCTATACTATTTTTTATCATTTCTGGTAGTCCTAATATCTTGGGACAAGAATATTCTCTTTTATGCAAACTAATTACTCTAGGTACAAAAATATAATCTACCTTATCCTTTAAGTAGTCCACATGACCATGAATAATTTTTACTGGCAAACATGCTTCGTCTACGGAACTTAGGATACCACTATCCATAATATCTTTGTTTGTTCTTTTAGAAACTACTATTTCATAGCCAATTCCCTCAAAATAATCTCTCCAGAATGGAAAGTTCTCATAATATAACATACCTCTGGGTACACCAATTTTTTTCATTAAATTCTCCTTTCTCCACCTTATATTATTCACAATTAGAAGGATAAATATAACTATACAAAACTATATTTATAAGATAATATTTATATAGGTGAGTAAATTGAAAATAATAGAACAGTATTTTGACAAAGATGTAGATCTTCATTCAAGTTTAATGGGTAAAAGAATATGCTTTATAGATATAGAAACTACTGGCTTCAGTAGAACTACAGATACTATTTATTTGATTGGTATAGTATTCTTTGACACTAGCAAAGAAACCTGGAAGATAGTACAGCTATTTGCAGATGAACTTAAAGAGGAAATTGATATACTGATGGAGAGCTATAAGCTTCTATCAAATTTTGATATAATCATTAATTACAACGGTACATCATTTGATATGCCCTTTATAAATAGTAAATTAGACTTTTATAAAACAAATCTCTCTATAGATATAAGCAAATCTATGGATTTATACAAAATCATACAATCCAATAAGAATATATTCAAACTAAAGAGCTACAAATTAAAATCTATAGAGAAATTCCTTGGTATTGATAGAGAAGATCAATTTACAGGCAGGGAATGTATTGATTTTTATTTTGATTATTTAGTAACAAATAATCAAGAATCACAGGACAATATACTACTACACAATTATGAAGATCTCTATTATCTACTTGATGTAATAAAGATAGTGGATATATTGGAAGATAAGAAAAGTTTTGATATCAATTATAATAATAACAAAAACCATTTTATTATTGATAATATGAATTTAAGCAAGGATTACTTATTTATTAATGGAAATATAGAAAATAATAATATTAGAAATACAGTATATTTTGGCGATAATTATAAGCTTATAATTGCAGAAGATAATTCATTTGAAATATCTTTGGAAGTTAAAGAAGGAATGATTACTCCTACTAAGAAATGTTTATTTGTAAATGCAAGCAGTTTTCGTTTACCAAATAGGTTATATGAAAGTGGTGAATTCAATATACCAAAGGGATTGATTTTACTAGAAGTAGAAAAAAATTATCATATTGAAAATATTAAGTTGATTATTAGCAGATTAATAAATATGATTATCAATTAAATTGTTAGAACGGAAAATCGCCATAAATCGGGTAGTATCACGCAGTCGAATTCAGTCAAATTCATTCGCTCATTTTATTCGCATGAATTTGGAATTCTTTGCGGTTGACCTACATCAGTTCGCGGAAAATCACCGCTTACTGTGTTAGGGCATACAAAAAAGCAGACAACAATGTCTGCTTTTATACTTGGTGGGCCTTCAGGGACTCGAACCCCGGACCTACCGGTTATGAGCCGGGCGC
>CAYOFC010000084.1:0-5361 GCA_964403265.1 uncultured Tissierella sp.
TGTTATATTTACTTCTTTGTTTGTGTTATCAAAAAAATCTGCCTGGTATTGTTCTTCATCTTCCACCTTGTTATATTGATATTTAATATAATTAAGCAATGTCTTATTGAAGGTAACAAGTAGAACTCTGTCATCCTTTTCGTGGCAATAATGATTAAGTAAAAAAGGAATACGTCTTACCGACACAGTTGTTTTGCCTGATCCTGCCACGCCTTTTATAAGCATATGCCCATTAGGCTCTAATTCTACAATTCGTCTTTGCTCCACATTTAATTTCAAACTATTTACCTCCTTACATTGCATAATTATTTAGTTTGCTAAATCAAAATTAGCCTATATGTTTTGTATATTCGACACAAACTCCCTAATTCCTTCTTTTTTTTAAATATTTTATAAAATTAATAATTCGTTCACTCGAAAGAGCAATATCATAGATTTCTACTACTAGACACTATGTTTTTATAGTAAATTACCAGCTTTATTAACCTAAAACATTCCTTTTATTATCATAGTAACACCTAATATTATCATTGGAATCCCAATTATGGCTCCTATGATGGTCAGGCTTAACATTATTCCTATACTGGTAAAGATTAACCCTAGAAGTACTACTATTAGCTTACCAGTTATTTTCAATAAACTTTCAACAATTTTTAAGGCTAATGTAAATGGAAATAATAATAATCTCATTTAATCCCTCCTAGTTGGGTCTATTTATCCACTACTTATCTGAAGCTAATAGAACCATCTTCAATTGAATCAATAATTGCCAATGACTCAAGATGTATTCCTTTTTCTCTTAGGTTTTTTCCACCTACTTGGAAGCCTTTTTCTATAACTACACCTATTCCTACCAGCTTACATTTTGCTTTATTAGCTATATCTATAAGTCCTTCTACAGCCTTACCATTTGCTAGAAAATCATCTATTATTAATATGTTTTCTCCCTCTGACAGATACTTTTTCGATACTCTTATTTTATATGACTTATCCTTTGTGTAGGAGTATACCTCACTTTCATATGTATCCTTATCTAGGTTTTTTGATTCTGTTTTTCTTGCAAACACCATAGGCACGTTAAAATATTGTGCTACTATAGCCCCTATGGCTATGCCAGAAGCTTCTGCCGTTAGAATCTTGTCTACTTTTTCATCTTTGAATAGCTTTTTGAACTCTTTTCCCACTTCATTTATTAATGCAATATCCACTTGGTGATTTAAAAAACTATCTACTTTGATAATATCTCCTTCTAATATGGTCGCATCTTTTATAATTCTATCTTTTAATAATTTCAATCTAATTCACCTTTCCTGTCTATGTATTTCTCTATTATCCTATTATAATACATCCTATATATATTAACAAAGATACTTTCCATAAAAAAACCATAGCTTAAAGGTTTCTTCCTAAAGCTATGGTTTACAAGTTTTCTTAAATTGTCAGTTTAATTAAATTACTAGATGGATCTTTTGTAAATATATCCTTGCCTTCCCTTATTATCTCATATCCTAAGTTGGCTAGATTATCCAAGACATTTTCTCTAGCATCCTCATCTGGAAATACTATGGAATAATACTTCATCCCTACTGAATTATCTGCTGGTGGTTGGGCATCCCTTCCATTCCAAATATTCAGTCCAATATGGTGATGGTAGCCACCTGATGAAAGGAATATTGCTGATTTATCTGCTTCCATTACCAAATCAAAGCCTAATCCATCACAGTAGAATCTCCTAGCCTCATCTAGGTCACCCACATGTAGATGAATATGGCCTATTATTGTATTAAGTGGTGTATGACCCCATTTATCCGCTCCAGCCTCGGCAATTAATTGATCATAATCTAGAGGATCTGATACCATGTTGATTCGATCTCCACTTTTACTCCACTGAGCTTCATCTAGATCCCTATATACTTCTATCCCATTTCCATCTGGATCCTCTAAGTATATCGCTTCACTGACTCCATGGTCGGATCCGCCAATTATTGGATACCATTGTTCACTAATGTTTTTGAGAAATAATCCTAAATCATATCTACTTGGTAGAAGCACGGCAAAATGATATAGTCCTGTTCTCTTAGGAATCTTTGCTACTACATCTTCAGGCTCTATTAATGTAACCAATGGATTGAACCCATCAGCTGTTAAAACTGCTTCTTTACAATTCTTCTCCAATATACTAAATCCCATTATCTTTGTATAGAATTTTATGGATCTATCTATATTGGTAACTTTTAAAACCAATTCATTCACAAATATATTTGGTTTGCTATGAAACCTTATCATACGATCACCCTTATCTAATTTGATATGTAGTGTGTATAATACTATTACCCTATTTTATTTAGAATAAATCTTTTCTAACTTGTTTAAATAATATATTTATGGGGTTGCTTATTTAGTACTAAGGATTACGCAATCTTATATTAAATTAGAGTCTAGCCACTGAACTACATCTTCCATTACTTCATCTTTATTAATTTCATTAAGCATCTCATGCCTACCGTCCTTATATAGAATATATTTCACATCTTTGACTCCGTTGTTTTTATATCTATTATAAAGATTAATGATTCCCTTGCCATTTTTCCCCACTGGGTCTTTATCACCAGAGAAGATTAAAATCGGTAAATTTTCAGGAATCTTCTTTAGATTATTTTTATCTTCAATTTTAATAAGACCTGTTAGAAAGTCATAGAAGAAACCTGCTGTAAATATAGTTCCACAATAAGGATCGTTTATATACTTGTCTACTTCTACGATATCCCCACTAATCCAGTCGGCGTTAGTTCTATTTGGCTTAAAAGCCTTGTTGTGCGACCCAAAAATCAACTTATCCATCATTTTAGTTTGGTGTCTTTTACCATATATTGTTGACTCTAGCTTTGCCAGCATAGAACCTAGTCTAAGAATCACACCATGATCACCATTGGAGCCAGATAATATTGCTCCACTTAATTCGCTGCCATAATCTATGATGTATCTTTGGGCGGCAAATGAACCCATACTATGGCCTAATAAAAATAATTCTAGAGACGGATTTTCCTTTCTAATTATTTCACTTAGGGAATGAAGGTCCTTAACCAACCATTCAAAACCATCCTTGTCTCCCAGATAGCCAATATTCTCCATAGTTCCAGCTGTTTTGCCATGGCCTCTATGATCATTGGCATAAACTATGTAGCCATTTTTAGTCAAAAATGAAGCGAACTCTTCATATCGAGCAGCATGTTCAGCCATTCCATGGGATATTTGGACCACCCCTTTTGCCCTTAGATTCTTTGGCAGCCACTTATATACAAATACTTCTGTACTGTCACCTGATTTGAAAGTAAAGTTTGTAGATATCATTATTTCACCTCTTACATAATCTCCATGGCTACTTTTCCTGTCATATGCTCAATTTGAATTTCAACTAGGCATGTCCTATCCCAGTCATCCTTGATTTCTTCTAGTCCTTCTTTTATGAAATCAGGCGAATATTTTTTAACTAATAGCTCTAAAGCATGTTGCTTTTGATTATCATCCTTAATGATCCTAGCCCTCCCAAATACAACCACGCTTCTATAATGTGTAGTAAAGCTTTCTTGAACTATCTCATCCTTTTCTATTACAGAAAAGGTTACTTTGTCGTCTTCCATAATGCTATCAGTTTTATGACCTTCTTTTGCACAATGGAAAAATATCTTATTATCTTCATAAGCATAGCTCATTGGCACAGTATAAGGATATCCATTATCCCCATTTACTCCCAGCACTCCTGCTGTACACTTATCAAGTATCCCTATAACTTCATCTTTTTCCAGTAATTGTTTTTTTCTTCTCATTTCTCTAAACATTTTATCCATTCCTCCTAATGTAGGTTTATCACTAACTTTCTAGACTTTTCCACACTTAAATTTTAATCTCCCATGACTAGCTCATTTTCATCATAGCTTATCCAATCACTAAAACTTCCAGGGTACATCTTAGGCCTAAGTCCTATTTCTTCCATAAGGAAATATGGTACTGTTGCAGTGACTCCAGATCCGCAATATACTATTATTTCATCATATTTCTCCAATGGTTTAAATTTCTCCTCCAACTCAGCAATAGATAGTATCTCTCCATCTTTAACTAAATCAATCCAAGGATAATTCAAGGCACTAGGTATATGTCCAGCTTTAATATCCAGTGGTTCTACCTTACCTGTATATCTTTCATAGGCTCTCACATCTACTAATGCTATGTTCTCCGAATCAATTACGCCTTTCACATACTCCATATCTACTATCATATCTTCTTTTATATTTTTAGACAATAAGTTAGACGTATTTTGGGGTGGAATTTCTCTACTTATATTACCACCTTTATCTTTCCATTTATTTATGCCACCTTCAAGAATAAATACATCTTCCTTACCTATATATTTTAATATCCACCATAATCTACCTGCTCTAGATAATGCTCCATCATCATAGATCACCACTGTAGTATTATCACTAATTCCAAGCTTTTTCATGTCCTCTATAAACTTATTTAAATCCGGTAGTGGAGTTCTTCCACCATGAACAGCTACTTCACCTGCTGCTACTTCTCCCAAAGACACATACTGGGCTCCCTTGATATGTCCCATTTTATAACCTACTATATTTTCCCTAACATCCAAGATTACAAGATGATCGTTATTTAAGTTTTCTTTCAACCAGCTATAGGTTTTTATATTTTTCAAATTGTTCACATCCCATCATTTTTTTACTTAGCCATATTTAATCATTAGCGCCTTCACATTTATTTAATTGGCCTATAATTTAGATAATTTTTTTAGGTATCTTATAAATTATACCCCCTTTGCCTGTTTTCACCCATTATCCAGAAATATCAGCAAAGAAATAGTATACCCCCCATATGTATGTTTACAAAGTATAGAATAATTGTTATAATACCTATTGGGGGTATCCATCCCTTGAAATACAGAAGGAGGTTGTAATTATGGAAGTAAAAAAGAAGAAAAGAAAAAAGGCCTTTATCCTTAAGAATAGTTGTGTAGCCTGTGGCACTTGCTTGCATGTCTGTCCCAGGGATGCAATTAAAATAGTTGCTGGTGTTTATGCGGAAGTAGATGAGGATAAATGTATCGGGTGCTCCATTTGCTCTAAAGAATGTCCAGCATCTGTTATTGAAATGATTGTTAATGAGGAGGTCGTACAACATGGTAAGTAAAAAAAATAAAAATTGGAATGATTATCTATATATTGCATCTGCTGCATACCTGATACTTGGCGCCTTTAATATTCTCTTTGCATGGTTAGGATTATTGTGTTTTATCATTCCATTGATAATTTCCTTTGCTGGTGGTGGAAAGACATACTGCAATAAATA
>CAYOFC010000085.1:0-5286 GCA_964403265.1 uncultured Tissierella sp.
GCCTTCATCCTCCAGCCTAAGTTTATCTGCTATAAGCGCTATGAACTCACTATTAGTTGGCTTGCCTTTAGCATTACTAACAGTATAACCAAATATTTTATCTATAGTCTCTATTTTTCCCCTGTTCCAGGCAACCTCAATGGCATGTCGTATTGCCCTTTCAACCCTACTAGGTGTTGTACTAAATTTTGCTGCTACGGCAGGATATAACTCTTTTGTGACAGCACCTAGGTAATCCATATCATCAATAACCATGGTTATTGCTTCTCTAATATATAGATATCCCTTGATGTGGGCAGGTATACCAATTTCTTGGATTATCTTGGTAACCTTTGTCTCCAAATCCCTTTCCCTATAATTCTCATTATTGTCTTCCTTCACAATCATAGGAGCATCATTATCTCGGTTTGGTGACGGAAAGCTCATTCCATGAACCTGTTTTAATCTTCCAACAAGAACATTAAAGTCGAATGGCTTTACCATATAGTAAGATGCACCTAATTCAATAGCCCTTTGAGTAATGGAATCTTGACCAACAGCTGATAGTACTACTACCTTAGGAAAATAAGTATTACTTACCTCATTTAATCTTTCTAAAACTCCTAGTCCATCTAAATGTGGCATTATTATATCTAAAATTAAAATATCTGGCCTTTCTTTCTCAATTAAGCTTAAGGCCTCCAAGCCGTCCTTTGCAATACCAACAACCTCAAACTCTTCTTGCGCCGAAATAAATTTCCCAATAATTTTACTGAAATCTTTGTTATCATCCGCTACCACAACTTTAATTTTTCCCATAATTATCCCCCTTAATACATAATATTTTGTATTACTATATCTTATTCGACATTAAATCAAAAACTCCTTCTTTATTTTAAATGTTTTTTGAATATTTTTTAAAATCTTATTTTAAAATCGAAAGATGAAAAAAACTGCTGACTAAGTTTAGCCAGCAGTCTTAATATTATCTACAATTCACCATCTTTTTCCAACATCCATTCTATAAATAATCCATATCCTTTCGTAGGATCATTAATGAAAACATGTGTTACAGCACCAATTATCTTTCCATTTTGTATAATGGGACTACCACTCATCCCCTGAACTATTCCACCTGTCTTCTCGAGAAGTTTAGGATCGGTTATTTTAATTATCATACTTTTTTGATTGGCCTTATCATGGGTTTCCACTTTTTCAATATTTATCTCAAATTTCTCAACAATATTATCTTCGATAGTCGTCAATATATGAGCTTCTCCTATGGTTACTTCTTCTTTGAAGCCTATTGGAAGTGATTCAATATCATTATTTACAAAATAATCTTCCTCTAACTTACCGTATATACCAAATTCATTATTTATCTTAATGTCTCCAATTACTTCATTAGTTTTATAAAAAACACCTTTGATTTCACCAGGTACTCCTTTCCTTCCCTGGGTTATATCAGAAACTTTAGCATTCATTATCAATCCATCTTCTACTGTTAACAATTTACCTGTGTCTACATCGGTAATACCATGCCCAAGTGCACCAAATGTATTATTTGCAGGATTACGATAGGTTAAGGTGCCTATTCCCGTAGTCTTATCTCTTACCCATATTCCTAACCTATAAGAATTATCTTGCATACATTGTACAGAACTGGCTTTTGTATCAAACTCAACATTATTCCTTAATATGGTTACTTTTACTTCTTCATTTTTAATTTTATTGAGTATCTCTACTACCTGTTCTGCATTTATTATTTTTTCATCATTTATTGCTAATATACTATCTCCTACTTTAAGCCCTGAATCCTTAGCTGGACTAATTCTTTCACCATTTATATCTATTACATCTGTGACGGCCACTATTAACACACCTTTAGTATTTAGCCTAACACCAATTGAATTTCCGCCAGGAATTAAATTGGGCCTTTCCACAACGTTCAAATTTACATTTTTTAAGGGAATCAAACCTAATAATTTTAACTGCAACTGACTTTCTCCAGTTTGAATGCCATTTAAATTATATGACTTAGATCCTTCATTATAGATTGTTTGGACTATAGATTCATCATCATTATAATCTAAAGAAAATGGGAAAGATATATCTAGGTTTTTATTTTCACCCTTTATTATATTTAAATTTTCAGGATAAAATAAAATCTCATTAAATTGAAAAGAAAAGGCTGTAATACTAATAGCTAGTAAAATAGTTATACTGATGATTTTTTTTCTTAATTTTAATTTATCCAATTAATCACTCTCCCTAATTTTTTATAACTCACCTCCATAAATTAATTGCTTTTACACATATAATTTAGCCTTTTTACTATCTATTTATTCTATTAAAATTTTAAATAAATGTTATATTAATATCTAAATGTCAAAAAATAAAAAAACACTTTGTACTTTTACAAAGTGTTAAAATTTAACTGTTTTTTATTTTTTTAGTCATTATTAGCATTTCTTTTGCATGATTTATGGTAGTTTCTGTTAAGTCTACTCCACCTAGTAGTTTTGCCAATTCATATACCCTATCTTCTTCATCTAATTTTCTTATATATGTTGAAACTTTACCTTCCTTAATATCCTTATATATAGAATATTGACTATCAGCAATTGCTGCAATTTGTGGAAGATGAGAAATAGAAATAACTTGTCTATCCCTAGCTATTTTATATATTTTCTCTCCAACCACTTGGGCTGTCCTACCGCTTATTCCTGTATCTATTTCATCAAATATTAAGGTCGCTATTCCATCATATTCTGCTAATATACTTTTAAATCCTAGCATAATTCTTGACATCTCACCACCAGATGCAATTTTTGACATAGGTTTTAATTCTTCTCCTATATTTGTAGATATAAGAAACTCAATATTATCTATTCCATCTGATGATAGGTAATCTAATTCTTTAATATCTACCTTAAAGTTTACATTATGCATATTAAGCTCATCTAATTCCACAGTTATCTTTTTTTCTAATACTAAGGCAATTGATTTTCTATTATTACTTAATTCTTTAGATAAAGTATACAATTTATTTTCATATCCATTAATCCTATTAGTCAAATCTTTTATTTCATTTTCATAGTTAATCAACTTTTCTAAGGAATCAGAAGTTTCATCCCTAAATTTTAGTATACTCTCCACCTTATTTCCGTATTTCTTCTTAAGTTTATTAACATTGTCTAATCTATCGCCTAATTCGCCTAATCTTTCCTCATCCAACTGCATATTATCCATATAATTCAATATTTCACTATGCAAGTCTTGCAACTCATAATTAACCTCTTTAAACCTATTTAAAAACGGTATTAAGCCACTATCAAATACACTAATACTGCTTAGTATAGAAATATCTTTATTGACATAATCAAGCAAGCTAATAGTATCATATTTATCACTACTAAAGGTCTCTACAATTTCTCCTAGACCCTGGATGATTCCCATGATATTAGAAAGTTTATTATAATCATTCTCGATTTCTTCATCATCATAATTGCTCAACTGAACACTATCGATTTCATCAATCTGAAACCTATATAGATCTACCATTCTTTCTCTTTCCATTAGGTTTAAGTTCATCTCATTTAGAGTTTTCTTTTCTTGAGCATACCTGTCATAGATAGCTTTTATTTCATTTTTTAATTCTTTATGTTTACTATCTCCAAATGAATCTATTATTAGTTTATGATTAGCTACGTTCAATAAGGATTGATGCTCATGTTGGGCAAATATATCTATTAATGTATGGGTTATTTTATTAAGTATTGATAATGTAATTACTTTATCATTTATGCGTGATATACTTGGAGAATTTAAGGCAATCTCTCTACTAATTATTAACAAATTATCATTATCCATATGAATCCCATATTTTTCAAGTAAAGCTTTTGCTAAGTTGCTATCATCCAATATAAATACAGCCTGTAGCATGGCACGGTTTTCTCCCGAACGTATCAAGTCCTTCGTACCTCTGCCACCTAAAACTATACCTAAGGCTTCTATTATTATAGATTTACCAGAGCCTGTCTCACCTGTTAAAACATTTAGTCCCTTGGTAAAGTTAATCTTTAAATCATCAATTATTGCGAAATTTTTAATACTTAATTCAAGAAGCATAGTCTACCTCCTAGTTTTAAAAATTTACTTCAAGCTATTATGGGCCAAATCAACTATATTCTCTATTATATTAGAATCTACTATGTTTTCAGCACCTTTTACAGCATGGACTAAAAATTCAATATTACCCTTAGCCCCTGTAATAGGAGAAAAAGATAAGTTTTGAGGACCTAATCCAATTTCAGCCAAAAAACCTACAATGGAGTTTATTACCTCTAAGTGTATCTCCTTTTCCTTAACAATTCCATTTTTGCCAACCTTATCTTTCCCCGCTTCAAATTGTGGTTTTATAAGTGCCACTAGTTCCGCCTTATCCTTCATCAGCATCTTAGCAACTGGAAGTACCAATTTCAAAGAAATAAAAGATACATCTATTGATACAAAATCTAACTCATCCTCTATATCTTCTCTAGTAATATTTCTAATATTGGTCCTTTCCATTACAACTACTCTTGGATCTTGTCTTAAGGACCAATCCAGCTGACCATATCCAACATCCACGGCATATACCTTCTTAGCTTCTTCCTTAAGCATACAGTCAGTAAACCCACCTGTAGAGGCACCAATATCCATAGATACAGTACCTTTCAGGTTCAATCCAAATTCATTGATGGCTTTTTCCAGCTTAAGTCCACCCCTACTAACATATTTTATTGGATTATCCTTTATATAGACTTCTGATTCTTCATCGATTCTATCACCAGGCTTTGAGACCCTTTCATTTCCAATGAATACCGACCCTTCCATAATAATCCTTTTGGCCTTTTCTCTAGAGTCAACTAAACCCTTCTCAAATAATACAATATCAGCTCGTTTTTTCACATTATTGCTCCTTTTACTTTAATACAATTGCAATCAACATCAGCAACCTTATACTTCTCTATGTACTAATGAACTAGTTAATTCTCTTATAAATTTGGTATCTCTATTAGATAGTTTGTCTAGAAGTCCAAAGGCCCTACTGGTATACGTATCTACATCCTCTTTGGATTTCCCTATATCATAAAATGATAAATGGGTCAGCTTATTGATTTCGGCATCCTCCTCCATGTCTAATATGTCGTCCTGAATTTGGAAAGCAAGACCTAGACATAGCGCAAACTCTCTTAGTACCTCTATCTCTTCATTATTAGCTCCACCTAGTATTGCTCCTACTACGGCAGAAGCTTGAAATAG
>CAYOFC010000086.1:0-5258 GCA_964403265.1 uncultured Tissierella sp.
CTCCACAAAAAACTAAGGATAATATTTTAAAACCTATGGGGCAGATTAAATCTGGGATTATCCAATCTATAGATGAAAATAAGAAATTTCGATTTAGTCCTAAATTTGTTCCTGCTGGGCAAACTACCCAGTTAATAGTAGGGGCTACTAAGGATAATGATTTAAAGATACTTAGGCTATCAGAGGGTTTATATAATTCCTATGGTCTTAAAAGGGTTTATTATTCAGCTTTTGTTCCAGTGTCCACTGGCCCCAATCTACCTTCTATCAAATCTCCACCTCTTGTACGTGAAAATAGACTTTATCAGGCAGATTGGTTATTGAGATTTTATGGATTTCAGGCTAAGGAATTGCTAAGTGAAAATAAACCAGATTTTGATTTAGCATTGGATCCTAAATGTGATTGGGCAATCCAAAATATTCATCTTTTTCCTGTTGAAATAAATAAAGCAGATTATGATACTTTGCTTAGGGTTCCAGGAATCGGGGTAAAATCTGCCCAAAGGATAATACAAGCTAGAAGATTTAGATCCATAGATTTTATGGATTTGAAAAAACTAGGTATTGTACTTAAAAGAGCCCAGTATTTTATTACTTGTAAGGGAAAATATTATGGAGTAAAGTCCATGGATGTGGAAATAATACGAAATAATATAGTACAGGGTAATGGGCTAGATAAAGATTATCAACAATTATCCTTATTTGACCAAGTTTCTATTGAAGATAAGTTGATACAAATAGGAGGCCAAATCTAATGATTAACTATATCTATGATGGTAGTTTTGATGGCTTGCTAACTGCAATTTATGAAGCATATTATAGAGGGGATAGAGTAGATGATATAGTAGCTGTAGATAGTATGGAAGAAAACTTTTTGATTGAAAGGATCTACATAGATACAGATATTGAGAAATCTAGAAAAGTATTTGAAGCAATAGAAAATAAAATTTCCCAGGAAGCTTTAAAAAGAGTACTTTATGCCTATCTATCAGAGCTACCTAGACATGGAATTGATATACTAAAATATGTCCAGTTGGGCTTTAAAATTGGGCCACAGCTAGACTTGAACCTATCAAATGATATTGTCCTTAGAATGGATAACATAAGGCACAAGGTGGCAAGTGAGCAACACAGGATGTTGGGACTAGTCAGGTTTAAGCAATTAGAAAATGGTATCTTTTATTCCTCAATAGAGCCAGATTTTAATATTGTAGCCCTATTAGCTTCTCACTTTGCCTCTAGGCTAGCAAATGAGAACTGGGTTATCCATGATGTTAAACGGGGAATTGGTGTACTCTATAATAAAGAGGAATGGGTTGTTAAGGATATTGAAATCAAGGACTCACTAATTGTAAGAGAAGAAGAGGAAGAATATCAGGAACTATGGAGAGCATATTTTAAGTCCATAGCAATCCAAAGCAAGGTAAATCCAGTTCTACAAAGAAGAAATATGCCTGCTAGGTATTGGAAACATCTAATAGAGAAATAGGACAATATAAACAAATAGACTTCAAATTTAAATAATTTTGTATGAGATATAAAGAAATATATAATTTGTTAAGATTTATACAAAACAATCTATAAATCGTGGTATACTATTTTAAAAGACAAGCCTTAAAGAAAGGGGATAGTATAATGAGTAAAATATTACTAGTAGTTGATATGCAAAATGATTTTATTGATGGTTCATTAGGCACCGAGGAAGCAGTAAAAATTCTACCAAATGTAATTAATAAGATTAAAAATTTCCAAGGCAATATTATTTATACTAGGGATACGCATAATGAAGAATATCTATCAACACAAGAGGGCCAAAACTTACCTATTGAACACTGTATAGAAAACACATTGGGTTGGGAATTACAAAAAGATATAAAGGAGCTAGCAGAAGAATCTAATAGCCCAGTTTATAATAAGGATACCTTTGGTTCAAAGGAGTTAGTTCATGAGCTATCTAATATTGCAAGTAAAGAAGATATAGAGGAAATACAGTTAGTAGGACTGTGTACTGATATATGTGTAATATCAAATGCATTAACCATAAAGTCCTTTTTACCAGAAGTTAAAATATCAGTTGATGCAAATTGCTGTGCAGGGGTTACTCCAGAAAGCCATCAAAATGCTTTAGATGCAATGAAGATATGTCAAATACGAATTATTAATGGATAATATAATAATTATATAAGGCCGGAGGAATAAAAATTAAAAAAATTTATGAATTTGAAGCTTTTGGATAAGGAAGTGGTACTTTTGGTTTGCCAGAAGATTTTACTCCCCATCAAGATTTATTAAAATCCTATATAATAAAATGAGTTCCAATAAGCTGGAAAATGCCGACGAAATGGTATTAAGTGCAATGCATATACTTAGCGGAGTAGATATTTCGATGGTAAGTGTAATAACAAATTGTCATACAATTTCAAGTATAATATTCATTTTATTTTATAATTATAGAATATAAATATAAAAGGAGTGAGACATGGATGAAACCAGACAATCTATATTTGACAATTATTAATAATCTTCGCGATGGTGTATATTATGTAGATACTGAAAGGCGCATTATGTTTTGGAACAAGGCTGCAGAAAATATTACTGGATACAAAGAAGATGAGATCATTGGTGAGTGTTGTCAGTGTAATCTACTCAATCACATTGACAGGGATGGTCGTCCTCTGTGCAATCTGGGATGTCCACTTTATGCTACGATTATTGATGGCAAGCAGCGTAAGGATGAGGTTTTTTTGAGGCATAAAGATGGGCATCGTATTCCTATTCATGTCAATATTTTTCCCGTCATAGAAGATGACGCCATCATGGGGGCAATCGAGATTTTCACGCCGAGCTCACCTATTGTTTATGATGACACTTTAATTGAAAATCTGTCTAATTTAGCTATGAATGATGAGTTAACTGGACTGGCAAATCGAAGAAAAATGGAAAGCTACCTTGAATATCGGTTCTGTGAATTAAAAAGGTTTAACAGGAAATTCTGTGTTGTATTCTTAGATATAGATGATTTTAGCAAGTTCAACGACACTTATGGTCATAAAGTGGGAGATATTGTATTAAAGAATGTGGCGAAATCGATCAGCCGCAGTATGAGGAGGGATGATTTATTTGGTAGATGGGGTGGAGAGGAGTTTATAGGGGTATTTGAAATCAAGAACGATTATGAAGCCACTCTGGTGGCGGAAAAGATTCGTCTGTTGGTTGTCGGAACTGAAATTCCTTACCAAGATACACGTCTGTCTGTTACTGGGTCTTTAGGTGTAACCCTAGCGCGAGAGGATGACACGATTGAGTCAGTTACGAAGCGAGTTGATGCATTGATGTACCAAAGCAAACAAAAAAATAAAAATTGTATTACCTCAGATTGAAGAAGGATTAAGTTTTAAATAAAGCTAAGTATCCAAGAAAAATAGTTCAAAAAGGGTAGCTCTAGATAAAAAAAGTATTGCCTAGAGCGTAGTTGGATATTTTATCCCTGTGATTATGATTCTATTTTAAGAAAGCTCAAGAAAAACAATTAGAAAAGGAGAGAAATATTATGAAAAGAATAATTAATTTGTTTATTTTAACTTTTGTAATTGTAGTAGCTTTTACAAGACCAGTATTAGCAGAAGGCAGTTCCATCAAAGTATTTATTAATGGTAAGTTATTAGTAAATACGCATACAACAGATAGCAGCCCAGAAGAATTGACTTCAATATTAGAAAACAATATAACATTGACACCTATTAATTTAATTTCTGATGAGTTAGGATTGGATGTAGAATACCTGGAAGATGGAAAGATTCTAAAAATTAAAAGAGATGAAACAGCTATAGAATTAGAAATAGGTTCTAAAGATGCCAAAATAAACGGGAAACAAGTAGGACTAGATGCAAAGCCGCTAATTAAAGATAATACTTTCTTTGTACCCCTCAGATTTGTATCAGAAGTTTTAGGAGAAAATGTAATTTGGGATGGAAGAAATCAAATAGTTTTAGTTGGAGAATTCAAAGATGACCCTGAAATTGATAAGTTTTGGGCTGATTTGGTTAACATACCAGAAAACGACACAGGGTTAGATATCTATTGGAGACATATAGACGACGACATTATGAAGAAGGTAGATGCCCTTATTGAAAAGTATGGTGTGCTAGTATTGTTTAAAGGCTTGGAATCAAAGAATGTGTACAGCCAGTATTACTGTATAAATCGGCTTGTGGAGTATTATAATGATGATGATATAAGAATTAGTGCAATCGCTAAAATGACACCATTCTTGGGAAATTCCAACAATACACTTAGGCATGGTGCGGAATTTGCCATAAGTGTGTTGAGCAAGAAATTTGATAGCCCTTATATAGTGAGTGGAACTAAAGACATTAAGGTTTTTGCACTATTTAATGATTACTCCGACTATGGAAGTTATAAGGGATTATGGATAATTAAGGATGGCAAGCTGTCAAAGCTTTATTCTTTTACAGATACAGGCATAGGATCACAAATATATATTGATACAAGTGAAACAATTAAACTTTCTCCAGATAACAATAAAATAGCAGTACAAACATCCACTAGAAGAAGCAATTCTCTCAATATTATTGACTTAAACAATGAAACGGTTAGCCCTGAAATTATGAAATTAGCCATAGAAAAGATTGCAAAGGATCATAAAGATTACAAAAATACCTATCCAGATGGGCAATATTCTTTCTGTGGCAATTTAAAATGGATTGATGATCATACAGTAGAGTTTGAGGCAAATTTGGCCTATAATTATATGGAAATAATTGATCAGGTAATAGTAAGATACAATATTTTAGATAATTCTCTAGAATATGTTAAAGTGGAAAAGTAAAAAAGCAAATATTAAGACACCTTATTTATAAATATTGCGACCAGTAGGATATTGTGATTGAAATAATTACAAATCAGAATTTATGAATATATTAATAGGAGTTGCCCCAAGTGGTAGCTCTTTTTTCATGCCACAATGGGGGTATTTATAATTGGGTACTATGTTTTGGTGGAGATATGCTGATCAAAGTTAGAAAGATGAAGGAAATATAAATACAGAAACCAAATTTGGCTAAGTTTTATGAGACTTAGTTTTTTTATGTCCAAAGGTCAGAAAGAAAAAATTTTAAAGCATATCTTGTTATTAATTTTAAAGCATTATATGATGATCTCAAGCACTGGTGTACTAATAAATAGGAGGATAATAGATGGTGATAGATAAAGAATATAGCATGATTTTTAAAAGGAAA
>CAYOFC010000087.1:0-3664 GCA_964403265.1 uncultured Tissierella sp.
TCCCTCATTTAAGATATAATCTATATTCTTTTCATTTAATGCTTCTATAAGGCCATTAGTTGCTATTTCCCATTGTTCATCTGTACCCATAGAGTTCTCTGGTTTAGTGGATAATTCTATATGATATTTAAATCCAAATACATTATACATATAGTCAGCTAATTCTATTATAGACACTAACTCATCCTTCACTTGTGAAGGTAATACATATAGATGGGCATCATCTTGAGTAAAGCTTCTTACTCTCATAAGTCCATGTAATGCACCTGAAAGTTCATGTCTATGAACTAATCCTAACTCACCCCATCTTAAAGGTAAATCCCTATAACTGTACATCTTGGATTTGTATACTAAAATGGATCCTGGGCAGTTCATTGGTTTTATAGCATAGTTGCCGTCATCAATTTTTGTAAAGTACATATTATCTTGATAGTGGTCCCAGTGACCTGATTGGTGCCAAAGTGACTCATTTAAAATAACCGGAGTCTTTACTTCATCATAATCTCTCTTATAATGTTCTTCTTTCCAGAAGTTTTCAAGCTGATTTCTTAAAACCATTCCCTTTGGATGGAAAAATGGAAATCCAGGCCCTTCCTCTTGAATAGTGAATAAATCCAACTCTCTACCTAATTTTCTATGGTCTCTTTTCTTTGCTTCTTCTAACATATGAAGATAATCTTCTAAATCTTTTTTCTTTTCAAAAGTTGTACCATATATCCTTTGTAGCATCTTATTCTTCTCATCACCACGCCAATATGCACCAGCGATGCTCAACAGTTTAATTGCTTTTACTTTTTTAGTGTCATAAAGATGAGGTCCAGCACAAAGGTCTGTAAATTCACCTAGTTCATAAAAAGATACTTCTTCATCTTCACCTAGATTTTCTATTAATTCTACCTTATACATTTCGCCTTTTTCTTTGAAGTATTCTAATGCTTCATCTCTAGCTAGTACAAATCTTTCTAATTTATATCCTTCTTTAACTATTCTTTTCATTTCTTCTTCGATTTTTTCTAAATCTTCTGGTGTAAATCTATGCTCTGTATCAAAATCATAATAGAATCCATTATCTATTGCAGGACCTATGGCAAACTTAACCCCTGGGAAAAGATTTTGTACTGCTAATGCCATAATATGAGCTGATGTATGCCAGAATATCCTCTTACCTTCTGGGTCCTCAAATTTTACAACTTGGAAAGTAGCATCCTCTTTTACTTCTTCTTGCATACCCTTAGTTTCACCATTTACTATTGCTCCTACTGCTACTCTTGCTAAGCCTTCTGATATATCTTTTGTTATATCATATACCAATGTTCCCTTTTCATGCTCTCTTACTGAATTGTCTGGTAAAGTAATTTTTATCATTTCCATATTAACCCTCCTAGTTTATAGTTTACAATACATAATTTGTAATTCAAAATAATCATAGCCCTAAGCTATGCGCAGTCTCGCATCACGAATTCATTTGCTCGCTATCGCTCACATGAATTCGGAGCTCGTTGCGGTTGACCTACCATCGATTTGCGAAAAGATGCAAATCGGGTTAGCAACCTCTATTTACCCCGTAGGGAATATTTTGGGAGTCCTGTATGGGGGCATACAAAAACCTTCCATCTCTACAAATAAATTTGTAGGGACGAAAGGTTACTTTCGTGGTTCCACCCTAATTGGTACTCACTTTATCATAACGCCAATGGCGGTAATCCTTCTATGTTCGGATTCAGCTCGGGGGTGGTCTTCGATTATATTACCTTAAGAAGACTTTCAGCCATGGTCCTCTCTCTCTTAAAGGAGTTTATAATTTACTCTTCCCTTCAACGCATTAATATTTAATTAAATTTAATCATATCACCTGCATATATATCTGTCAAGTGTTTAATACTATATATCCATAATCTCCTACTTTAAACAATTAACTATATCTTCTAGAGAAAGGCTTTCTTGTTCACCTGTTTTCATATTTCTAAATGAATATAGGCCACTTTTTACTTCTTCTTCACCTACTACTATTACATAAGGAATATTTAGCTTATCTGCATAATTAAACTTCTTGCCCATCTTTCCTGATTCCAGATATACCTGTGTATGGATGTCCTCTTTTCTTAAGACATTAGCTACTTCTACGCTATTTTCCATATAATCACCCATCGGTATGATCAATACAGTAGTTAATGAACTATCCTCAGATTGTATAATATTTGCTTCCTTAAACTGATAGAACAGCCTAGTAAGCCCAATGGACATCCCAACACCAGGTAGTTTCTGCTTAGTGTAGTAAGCAGCTAAATCCTCATATCTGCCTCCACCACAAACACTACCTAAAGAAGGATAATCATCCAATACAGTTTCATATACTGTTCCAGTATAATAATCAAGTCCTCTTACCATAGATAGGTAAATCTTATAGTTGCTTTCTGGTACACCAAATATGTCTATATATTTAATAACTGTATCTAGTTCTTCTAAACCTTCTTGGAACATTGAATTTTCAATATTTAATTCCTTAAGGCTATTTATTATGTCCTTGCTGGTCCCATCAATACTTATGAAATCTTTGATTCTCCCTATAACATCATTATTTAGCCCCAATGTTTCAAGTTCTTTTTCAACAGTATCCCATTCTACCTTATCTAATTTATCAATATTTCTTAAGACTAAGGTTGTATCATCAATATTTAAACTATCAAAGAATCCCTTTAACATCTTTCTATTATTTATCTTAATTGTAAAAGCATCAAATCCTAAATCCTTAAAAGTAGAGTATATAAGTGATGGGATTTCCGCATCATTAATAATATCGAGCTTTCCATTACCTATTATATCTATATCACACTGATAAAACTCTCTAAATCTACCTTTTTGGTTTCTTTCTCCCCTATAGACCTTACCTATCTGATATCTTCTAAAAGGAAACTCTAATTGGGAATAATACTGGCTAACATATCTAGCTAGGGGAACTGTCAAATCAAAACGCATACTCATATCTGTAGATTTACTTTCAATTTTATATACTTGCTTTTCTGTTTCGCCCCCACCTTTTGCTAATAAAACCTCAGACTTCTCTATTATAGGAGTATCTATTGGTAAAAAACCAAATTTCTCATAATTTTTTCTTATTGTATCCATCATTCTATTAAATAGGATTTGATCAGCAGGAGTTAATTCCATAAAACCTGGTAATATTGACGGTTTAACTATATTCTCACTCATTGATTGCATTCCTCCACTATTTTCTTTCTTATTATGATATCATTTATGAAAAAAAAGTCAAAGAAAAAGAGTTGATATATTCAACTCTCAGTGTTTTTTATCTCTATTGAATTTAATACGCATAAATCGCAGCCAATACAAGTATGAATTCTATCTCTGAAAATCTCTTTTAAAACAAGGATTATTTCAGCATCGTCATATCCTTCGCCATGAATAATTATGTTTTCTGGTGCTAATGCCAGTAGTGAACTTAGTATAATATCTGATTCACTAATGTCCTCACTGAATATTTCCTCCAGCAATGTGCTAATCTCTGAGTTATTTATCTTATTATTATAAGAATCTATTAATTGTATACTATCTTTAGTGATTAATATGTTTACTAGTTCTACTTGTGAGTATTGTGTATCTACAAAATATTGTAGTGTATCAATGTATTCATTATATTCTATTA
>CAYOFC010000087.1:3764-5174 GCA_964403265.1 uncultured Tissierella sp.
TCTTTTATTATTCAAAGTAAATATATATACAAATCTATCATTATATACTTCATAATTTATATTAAGGCTCTTTTTACAAGAGAACTTTTCAATAATATTGTGAATTTTTTCAGCAGGCACAGTACTACCGATTGTTATGGGTTCCATAATTACACTCCCTTCTTTACTAGTATGTACCCTTTAAAATCCTCATATACTATATAAAATTTAACACTAGTTACATTTAAGGCTAATTATAGTTCCAACATCCACAATATTTTTATTTGATAAAAATTTGATAGTTTTGTTTTTACTTTTGAAAAATTCAAAGATATTCTCCTTATCTGGATGGTCATTTAGGGTTCCTGATAATAAGATAATATCTTTTGATAAATTCCCTGTTGCTCCACCTATGAATCCATACTTTTGATTTTCTAGTCTTATATATCCAGGCTCAATCAATAAAACCGAATATCCTTTTTCCTTAAGGACTTTATAAATTGCTTTATCAGCTGTTATAGCGCTTGTGTCATCAACAATTGCCATGGAACATTTAGTATACCCTTGTTTAACATGAATTAAATCCAGACCTTCTTTTTTTAGATAAAATTTTAAAACTCCATCCGTATGGTCAAAGTTGTGAATAGCTATATTTTTCATTCTTCCTATATTATATGCAATATCATCAGGATACTTTACTCCTAATTTCTTTTCACCTTTAATCAATTTTAGATTAGTATTTTTTAAGCCTTCTTTATAATAATCAAATACATTTGGTTCAATTACTAGTGTACTATGATTTACAGGGTGTATGACTATATCTGGATGATATGCTATAGATTCATCTACTTCTAAGGATTTTATTGTTGGTACGATATTTAATTTTAACTTTTTTAGTGATTCAATTATCTCTGGGTCTGAATTCCCAGCAACAATGACAGTATCTGCTTCTTTAATTGGTATAAATGGGTTTGATAGCATTATACATCTCCTAAAATTATACTTTTAGTAATTATACCCAAAAAATAAAAATTCTACTGCTTACACTATGCAGTAGATAATTTGTGTTAGGTCATTATTGGAGGCGGCACCCAGATTTGAACTGGGGGTAAAGGTGTTGCAGACCTCTGCCTTACCACTTGGCTATGCCGCCGAAAAAATTTGCTTGTGTTAGGTCATAAATGGAGCCCTTACAGGACAACTTGATTGTTGTGTCTCCGCTATCGCTTCGACTAAACCGTTTAGTAGGCACGCTACTCAAATTTGCTCACTTCCTACGGTCGTGCAAATTTGGTGCTGCTACATCTGACCTACATGCAATTCGCTATCGCTCATTGTGTTAGGTCATGAATGGAGCGGAAGACGAGATTCGAACTCGCGACCCTCGCCTTGGCAAGGCGATGCTCTACCACTGAGCCACTTCCGCATATG
>CAYOFC010000088.1:0-2179 GCA_964403265.1 uncultured Tissierella sp.
CTTTAAATGGGTTGCACATATGGCTAGAATATGGTCTCCATCTATTAGATTTCCCTTATTATCAACTGCTATGATTCTATCACCATCTCCATCAAAGGAAATACCAATATCTGCCTTTTCTTTTATGACTAAATCTCTAATGATATCTGGGTTTGTTGAACCACAATCTCTATTTATGTTCATGCCATCTGGACTATCATTAGCCACTATCACTTCCCCATTTAACTCTTTAATAATTTTGGGACCAATTTCATACAAAGCCCCATGACCACAATCCATGGCTATTTTCATACCTGTAAGGTCTATATCTATAGTGGACTTTAAATAATCTATATAGTCCCTTGAACCATTTTGTTCGTGTGCTATAGAACCTATATTAGCACCTGTAGGTCTATTGCCTATTTCCTTTTTATCCAATACAATTTCCTCTATTGTCTCTTCAACTTCATCTGGTAGTTTTAAACCCTTTGAGTCAAAGATTTTGATTCCATTATATTCTCCTGGATTATGGGAGGCCGAGATGACTACTCCAGCTAAGGCATTATATTTTCTAGTTAGATATGCTACTGCTGGCGTAGGTATAATACCCACTAAAATAACATCTAATCCCATAGATGTTATTCCTGCAACCAACGCAGACTCAAGCATATCACCTGAAATCCTAGTATCTTTACCTACTAGGATTTTACCTTCTTTACTATTGCATAATGTATGGGCAGCTGCCCTTCCTACTTCAAATGCCAGTTCAGGCGTCAATTCTATATTTGCAACTCCCCTGATGCCATCTGTACCAAATAATCTTGACAAAATTAGTCCCCCTTGTAACATTAATCTTAATTTAATTTATATTTATTTTTAACTAGTTCAATTAACTTCTCTTTATTGTTTAATTCAGGATTAGATAATACCTCTTCCATTAAATAATCTTGGATGTCTCCAATAATTTTACCCTGATTATATCCTAAGTTTATTATATCATAACCGTCAATTGCAAGGTGATTTTTTTCATAAGCCTCATGATTATCTAAAATACGGGTAATATCATGGATTCTATCTTGGAAAAAATCTATATCTGCTAAACTACTTGTGCACATTCTATCAGCCTTCTGTAGCTCCATGAGATAAAAAATCCTATTCTCTCCAACTCTAGCAATTAATCTTTTAATACCTTTATCCTTCATATCTTTAGCCTTAGTCATGTGATTTCCGATTAAAAGAAGAACTCCTTTGATTAAATCATTAGGGCATTTCAGCCTAGTAAGTATTTCTTCAGTCATATCAACTCCTGCATCGTCATGGCCGTAAAAATGTCCAATACCTTTTTCATCTATTGTAAAGGTTGAAGGCTTACCTATGTCATGAAATAAAGCAGCTAATCTAATTTCAAGTACATTAGATACATTATCTACTACACATAGGGTATGGTCAAATACATTTTTATCATGATGGGGGTTTTCTTGTTCAAAACCAAAAGTAGGCTTTAGTTCTGGAATAATGGTCTCAAGTATACCTAATTCTTTCATCAATCTTAAGCCAAAAGAAGGCAGCTTAGACAGAAGTATTTTGAAAAATTCCTCCCTTATTCTTTCAGTACTTATATTAGATAATAGGTAGCCCATTTCCATAGAAGCTTTGTAGGTCCCACCCTCTATTGTAAATCCCAACTGGGTAGCAAATCTAACTCCCCTTAGTATGCGAAGATGGTCTTCAGCAAATCTTTCTATAGGGCTACCTACTGTACGGATTATTTTCAAGTTCAAATCATCCCTACCATTAAAAGGATCCTTTAGTCCAACAGTATTGTTATAGGCCATAGAATTGATTGTGAAATCCCTACGACTAAGGTCTTCTTCTATCTTGTCTGAGAAAACCACCTCAGATGGTCTTCTTCCATCTAAATAATCTCCTTCTATTCTATAGGTAGTTACTTCGACACTTCCCTCTTCTTGCACCACAATAATAGTCCCAAATGCCTTCCCCACGGATATAGTCTTGAAATCCTTAAATATTTCTAGGATATCATCTGGCCTTGCATCGGTAGCTAAATCATAGTCATGTGGCACTTTACCCAATATCAAATCACGAACACTACCACCAACTATATATCCCTCAAAACCACATTCCTCTAATCTATTTAAAATTGTATTAACATAATCAGGTATATCAAATATCATAGGCA
>CAYOFC010000088.1:2279-5128 GCA_964403265.1 uncultured Tissierella sp.
GTCCCACTTCTATTTATACTATATTAAATAATAATATTAGTATAACATAGTGTTTCCATTATGGATAAACAAATTAACTAATATGTGTGGATTAGTAATGTGTGAATCAATCTTTGTCTATTTAGTTTCCATACTATATAATTAATATACAATAAAAAGTAAAAAAATAAAATGGTGATATAAATGAACTTAGAAGCAAATAAAATAATAAACAAACTAAATATACTACATATTGATATGGATGCATTTTATGCATCTGTAGAGGAACAGGACAATCCCCACCTTAGGGGCAAGCCTGTTATAGTAGGCGGGTCCTCCAATCACGGTGTGGTAACTACTGCCAACTATCTTGCTAGGAAATATGGTGTTCATTCTGCTATGCCTGGCTTTATGGCTAAAAAACTGTGCCCCCATGGACTCTTCTTACCAGTTAGGATGGGTAGATACAAAGAAGTCTCAAGGACTATATTTGATATCTATTACGAATTTACTGACTTAGTAGAGCCAATCTCCATTGATGAGGCCTATCTTGATATTTCAAGCCTAAACATGGACCCAGTGGAAGTTGCCAAGGAAATAAAAAAAAGAGTGCTTACTACCACAGGATTGACCCTCTCCGTTGGAATATCCTATAATAAATTCCTTGCAAAACTTGCCTCAGATTGGAATAAGCCAAATGGTATGAAAATCATAAGTCATGATATGGTACCTGAAATTTTGCTAGCTTTAAGTGTGAAAAAGGTCCACGGCATAGGCCCAAAGTCAGCTGATAAATTAAATAATATTGGCATCTATACTATTGGAGACTTATTGAGCCTAAGTGAAGAGTTTCTTGTGGATTTTTTTGGTAAGCATGGAAATGAAATATATAATCGAATCAGGGGTATAGATACTCGCCCTATTGACACTGAAAGAGAAAGAAAATCCCTAGGTACTGAGACTACCTTTGCTGATGATACATTTGATAAGGAAATACTTAGATCTTATCTTTATGATTTCTCTCTAGAAATTGAATCTTCATTGGATAAAAATAATTTTAACGGGAAAACTGTCAGTCTTAAAATAAAATACGAGGACTTTAAAGTCATTACTAGAAGTAAAACCCTTTCTTACTATATTAATTCTGCTAATGATATATATGAAGTAGCTACTTCCCTATTAGATGAAATTGATTTGCCCAAAAAGGTTAGACTGATTGGAATTACTATCTCAAATCTTTCTCCAGCAAATATGGAACAACTTTCATTTTTTGATTAATAAATTCATTCACACTTTGTCCACGACGGGAATAAACTATACTAGGACAAGGATAAATCCTCTTCCTAATAAAAGTAAATGGAGGAATTCATATATGGATAATAGTGTAAATACCAAGGTTAGTAATGTTAATGTTATAGAAAGTAAGGGAAAAGATATAAAACCTGTGACTAAACCAACTCACTCTAAGGATAATGTCTGTGGGGAACCAAGTTATCACCACTGCGTAGATGTAGATAGCACAGTAGTAGATAATGTTGATAATACACGTGTTCAACCTAATGCTTTACCAGGTAATGTAATTGTAAAGGTACCTGTTGTATTGTCTGAGTTCACTGTTCAGTTCAATATCCACGCAAATATAAAGCTTCCTGAGCTAGCATTAGAAGTTAAGGATATTAAAAAAAGATTAAAAGTTACCCAATGTACTTTACTTCAACCTACTAATATTCTATTTTTAAAGGGTTTTATTCGTAAAACTATTGATTACACTACTGGAGATTGCTCAAATAGACAAGGGGTCTGTGGAGATATCCGCCATTGTACTATTGATGTCCCATTCGAACTATCTACACCTGTAACATTTATAACTCCACCTGCACCACTATTAACTAACAACGTTAGTGAGTTTGAATATTTTGTTCAAAAGGATTTGCCTAATAAACACTTTGCTGAAAAAGACAGTCTATTAGCTGGTGACCTTTCTGAAATCAATCAGTTTAGAACCGAACACTTTAACGAATTACCATTCTGTGAGTTAATCTCTGCAAATATATTTGAATTCGATGAATTCATAGATCGTCGTAGACCAGATCATGATAATCTACCTTTTGAGGAGAAGTTTTTTAAACATATTGAAGAAAAAATGGTTGTTGAACTTACTCTTAAATTGCTTCAAAATAGACAGGTTTCTATACCAGGATTAGCAAGTACTAATAAATGCTAGTTGAGTAATAGTAACAGTAATCCTTACCTGTTATTCCAATCTAAAGATCCTTCGCATGCTCAGGATGACACAAAAAGGTGAAAGCTTAAAGCTTTCACCTTTTTACACTATTTTCTTACAGCCTCTGCGCCCTTTTCTAATGCTTCCTTATTTATTGGAAGTAGATGGGCCTTGTTTTCTCCAAATACTTTGAAAAATGCCTTTTCTATGGAATCCATTCCTACCATCTTTGTTGCTTCTAGATATGCTCCTAGCATTACCATATTTGCTACTCTGTTATTTCCTATTTCATTTGCTATGTCGTTTGCTGGTACATAGTATACATCTATATCTTCTCTACTTGATTTTGCTGATATCAGTGATGAGTTGATGAATAGTTTTCCGCCTGGAACTACAGAGTCCTCGAATTTATCTAGGGATGGTTTGTTAAGTACTAGGGCTGTTGTTGCCTCTATTACCACTGGGGAACCTATTAAATCGTCTGAGATGATTACGTTACAGTTTGCTGTTCCACCTCTCATCTCTGGTCCATAGGATGGTACCCATGATACTTTCTTGTCTTCTACCATTCCTGCATATGTTAGCATTTGACCTAGGGCCATTACTCCTTGTCCACCAAATCCTGCTGCTATTATTCTTTCTTCCA
>CAYOFC010000089.1:0-5051 GCA_964403265.1 uncultured Tissierella sp.
TAAGGACTTATAGTGTAGAGGTAAATAATAATATTTTAATGGAATTATCTAATAATATTACTTAAAGGGAAAAAAGAACGTAAAAGTTCTTTTTTTCTTTTTTCAAAATTTCTTGCAGTACTTTTATAAAAGCCTGCGTTATTATATATAGAGAGGAGGGGAGGCATGGAAAGAGAAAATCTATTAATAGAAAAAGCCAAGTCAGGTAATGAGGATTCATTTTCAAAACTTATTGATATATATAAAAATTATATATTTGCCATTATACTTAATTTCATTAAAGACTATAGTGAAGCTGAAAATGTAGCCCAGGAAGTCTGTTTACAGATCTTTGTCTCCCTACCCAACTATGATCAACAGAACTTTAAAGGATGGATTGGCCGAATAGCTACAAATAAATCCATTGATTGGCTTAGGAGTAAAAAAGCTAAATTCAATGATGAGGCTTTAGAAGATGGATATTTAGAAAAACTAGCAGTTGATCCAAAGGATAATCCTGAGATTATTCTCTTTGAAAAGGAGAAAAGAGAAAGGTTATTTGAAGCATTGAATAGCATCCCTAAAATATATGGGGATACACTAAAAAAATTCTATTTTGAGGAAAAATCTTATGAGACAATTGCCAAGGAAGAAGGTGTGACTATAAAGACCATAGCATCACGGCTTTATAGGGCTAAGATTTTATTAAAGGAGAAATGGAGGGAAGAAGATGAAGCATTATGATTATGTAGAATGGTTACTTTATAAAACAAAATCATTACCAATTAAAAAATTAGATGAAATGGAAGAGCATCTATATAATTGTGACATATGCATGGATATCTTTCTTTCTCTTATAGGTGAAGAAGAGGTGGAATTAGCCAGCGAAATTGTAGCTGAAAACTTCGCATCAGATCTAATGAACAGTATCTCAAAAAATAAAATAAAAGCAATAGAAGCTAAGATGACTAAGAGGCCATTTAATTATCAATTTATGTATTATGTGGCTGTAGCATCTGTAACCATATTTTTGACAATGGGAGGATTTTATACTGGTTTAGTAGATGCAGTTCCCAAGATAAGTGAGTCTATATATTCAGTTGAAGAGGGACCTAATCATATAGGTAATTTCTCAGACAGGATAGTGAGTTCAACATCAAACTTATTATTTAGTATAGAAAATTTAAGTAGGATCAAGGAGGAAAAATAATGAGAGATAAAAGTAAGATTATAGCATTTATGTTGTCAGTGATTCCAGGGCTAGCTCATTTCTATATTGGGTTAAAAGAAAGGGCATTGATATTTTCAGGATTACTAGTAGCAGGTTTTTTTGCAAGTGTATTAATAGGAATGGCCACTTTCGGTGATACAGGAATAATTTTATTTATGATAGGATATTCTATTCTTTGGCTGATTGCCTTAGTTGATATGTTTTCAGCATGGAAGAAGCTAGAGATAAGAAATCTTTATACTGGAAGTCAGGGAATGGATGATATAAATATGGATATGAAGATGAACAAAAAAACCATAACCCTAGCATTGTCCGTTGTACCAGGAGCAGGACATATGTACCTAGGATATCAAAGTAAGGGATTAGTTCTAATGGGAGCATTTTTCTTCTCCGTATTCTTTATGGGATGGTTAGGTATATCACTATTATTATTTTTACTACCCTTGATATGGTTTTATAGCTTCTTTGATGCAATGCATCTTGTAGATGGATCAGAAGAAATTGTTAACAGAGAATTTGAAATGCCGAGTATTAAGCCAGAATGGCTAGGTGTTGGGTTAATCGCCATAGGTATAATGATTATACTGGAAAGAATACTATATCCTTTAATAGATTATCAAATTAGAAGGTATATTCAAACATCAATAGTTTCCTTAATATTTATAGTGGCAGGGGTATTTATATTGAATAAAGACAAGAAGGCCTTGACTGTAGAAAGAGAAGTGGAAGATACAGAAGATGAAATTATAGAGGAGGAAGAGTAATGCCTAAGATTAAAAGAGTAGGTACTATATCAATGGGGATTGTTCTTATGGCCTTTGGATTGGTATTATTTATAGGGCAATTTAGCCAAATATCAGCTTTAGAACTGTCTATAAAATTATGGCCTGCAATCCTTATATTATTAGGTGGGGAACTGCTTTATTGTGGATATAGAAGACAAAAAGATAAGGATGATGTAATTATAAAATATGATGTATTTTCAATATTTATAGTCACTAGTATTTTGATTGTTAACATAGGTCTTTATGGATTAATGGAAACAGGAATATTAGATTATATAAAATTAAGGGTTAGTGATGAGACATATAGATATGAAGTAGGAATAGAAGAGATGTATAATCAATAAGAGTACTTAAAGGTACTCTTATTTTTATAAATAATTAAATTATAACGTTTTCTTATTGCTCTCCATCATTGACTTTACGCCTTAAATTTGGTAAGTTAATAAGAATATATTAAACTATTTTTAATAATTTATTTTTATGGTATACTATTAGAAAACATATGAGGAGGAATTGTAAGTGAAGTTTATTGGTGAAGGTTTAACATTTGATGACGTGCTTTTGGTTCCGCAAAAGTCAGAAATACTCCCAAGAGATACAAATATCGGTACGCAATTAACTAAGTCAATTAGATTGAATATACCACTGATGAGTGCAGGTATGGATACAGTAACTGAGGCTAGGATGGCTATTGCAATAGCAAGAGAAGGTGGAATAGGTATTATCCATAAAAACATGTCAATAGAACAACAAGCTTTAGAAGTAGATAAGGTTAAAAGGTCAGAGCACGGAGTAATTACGGATCCATTTTTCTTATCTCCAGATCATATAGTATCTGATGCTTTAGAATTGATGGAAAGATATAGAATATCAGGTGTTCCTATAACAGATGAGACAGGCAAGTTAGTAGGAATCATAACAAACAGAGATATCAGATTTGAAACAAATGTGAATAAAAAAATTGATGAAGTTATGACTAAGGAAAACCTAGTTACAGCTAAGATAGAAATAACTATGGATGAAGCATTAGAAGTAATGAAGAAATATAAAATTGAAAAACTTCCATTAGTAGACGACCGCTTTATGCTGGTAGGACTTATAACTATTAAAGATATAGAAAAAGCAATTCAATACCCTAATTCAGCTAAAGATAGTTCAGGTAGATTGTTAGCAGGTGCAGCAATAGGTGTAACAGGAGATATGTTAGACAGAGTGGCTGCATTGGTTAAATCAAAAGTAGATGTTGTAGTTCTAGATACTGCCCATGGACATTCAAAAGGTGTTATAGATGCATTGGGAATAATAAAAAGAGAATACCCAAATCTACAAGTAATTGCAGGAAATGTAGCAACAGCCGAAGCTACAGTTGAGCTTATCCAAGCGGGTGCAGATGCAGTTAAGGTAGGTATTGGACCTGGTTCAATTTGTACAACTAGAGTAGTAACAGGTATAGGGGTACCACAAATAACAGCAGTAATGGACTGTGCAGAGGCAGCTAGTGAATATGGAGTTCCAGTAATAGCCGATGGTGGAATTAAATATTCTGGTGATATAACTAAAGCATTAGCAGCAGGAGCAAATGTAGTTATGGCAGGCTCACTATTTGCTGGTACAGACGAAAGCCCTGGAGAAGATATCCTATATGAAGGAAGAAGATACAAGGTTTATAGAGGAATGGGCTCTTTAGGTGCTATGGACGCAGGTAGTAAGGATAGATACTTCCAAGAAGACACTAAGAAATATGTACCAGAGGGTGTAGAAGGTAGAATCCATTATAGAGGACCATTAGGAGAAGTAGTCTATCAATTAATCGGTGGATTAAGATCAGGTATGGGATATTGTGGAGCAAAAGATCTACCAACATTACAAGAAACATCAAAATTCATGAAGATAACATCAGCATCATTAATAGAAAATCATCCACATGATGTTCATATAACAAAAGAAGCACCAAATTACTCAAGAGCTTAGTGGGACAGAGGGTCAGGGGTGTTGTCCCTTTTTGCTGCATTATACATGGATTGGTTAGTAGGGAGAGCTTGGCTCTCCCCTTGTTATTACAATATAGTTTAGGGAGGAAATCTATGCAAGACTTTATAGATAAAAGTATTGAAGAAATCAAGAATAAATTAGGTAACAGAAAAGCTCTATGTGCATTATCAGGTGGAGTAGATTCTTCTGTGGCAGCAGTTTTAGTTCATAGAGCAATAGGGGATAATCTGACCTGTGTATTCGTAGACCATGGACTACTAAGAAAGAATGAAAGAGAAGAAGTGGAAAGGGTATTTAGGGACGAGTTCCATATGAATCTAATTGTTGTAGATGCGGAGGAAAGATTCCTTGGTAAATTAAAAGGAGTTACAGACCCTGAAGAAAAAAGAAAAGTAATCGGCGAAGAGTTTATCAGGGTATTTGAAGAAGAGCAAAAGAAGCTAACGGATATAGGATATTTAGTGCAAGGAACTATTAAATCAGATGTAATCGAATCAGGTACTAAGGGCAAAGTAGCAGTAAAATCTCACCACAATGTAGGTGGACTACCTGATGATATTGATTTTGAATTATTAGAACCATTAAGAGAATTATATAAAGAAGAAGTAAGAGAAGTTGGAAGATTATTGGGTATTTCCCCGGAAATAGTCGAAAGACAACCATTCCCAGGACCAGGACTTGGAGTTAGATGTCTAGGTGAACTTACTAAGGATAAACTAGATATCCTAAGAGATGCGGACTATATATTTAGGGATGAAGTCGAAAAAGCAGGACTAACTATATGGCAATACTTTGCAGTGCTACCTAATATCCAATCGGTAGGAGTAATAGATAATAAAAGAACCTATTGTCATACCATAGCTCTAAGGGCGGTTAATTCTGTAGATGGTATGGAAGCTAATTGGGTTAAGATACCATTAGATATATTGGAGAAGATATCTACAAGGATTACGGATGAAGTTAAAGAAGTAAATAGGGTAGTATTTGACATAACAAGTAAACCGCCAGCAACAATTGAGTGGGAGTAGAGAGAAAATTATTCATATTATTTTAGGTGTTATGTA
>CAYOFC010000090.1:0-2150 GCA_964403265.1 uncultured Tissierella sp.
CACCTATCGATGCTTTTATGAAAGGTGCCCTAAATAAAGGAGTTATTATGAAGGCCTGCAAGTTATCTTGCGAGGTTATGGGATTTAGTCATAGGGAATTACTGGAAGAAGTTGAAGTTGTTAATGCGGAGAGTTACCTTAAAGATGCGTTACAATCAGAAATTCAGCTGTTTATATAGGCCTATAAAAATATAAAGTGTCAATAAAGCATCAAATTACTACAATAGCACGTGAACTTGCAAAAATGTTAAATGGATATTATAATAGAGAACGTATAACTATTTAAATAATAAATAAGAAGGAGGATTTAATGTGAAGAAAAATGAAAAAGAAAGTCAAAAGGATCAGCAGGAAGTAAAAGGTTTTTTGAAGAGTGTTGAGAGAATTGGTAACAAGTTGCCTCATCCGGCAATGATCTTCGTGATTTTATCTATAATCGTTATGGTAGCTTCTGCGATTCTTTCTAAGTTTGGTAGCCCTGTTACATATTATGATGCAAGAGCAGGTGAAACTGTCACCAAAAGCGTAGTATCTCTGTTTAACGCTGATGGACTGAGGTATATATTTTCTAGTGCCACCAAAAACTTTACTAGTTTTGCTCCATTGGGAACAGTTCTAGTAGCTATGCTTGGGGTAGGAGTTGCAGAATGGACTGGATTAATAAACACTTCCTTAAGAAAACTACTATTAGGTGTACCACCCAAATTATTAACTGTTATTGTAATATTTGCAGGTATTATGTCAAATATTGCATCTGATGCAGGTTATGTAGTTGTTATTCCGTTGGGAGCTTTAGTATTTGCTGGTGCAGGTCGTCATCCAATCGCTGGATTGGCAGCAGCATTTGCAGGGGTTTCTGGAGGTTTCTCAGCAAACTTGATTTTGGGTACTACAGATCCTTTGCTACAAGGTATAACGAATGAAGCTTTAAGAGGAGTAGGTATTGATTATCAAATGCAAGCTACTGGTAATCTATACTTTATGATGGTTTCTACATTTGTATTAGTTGCTCTAGGTACTTGGGTAACTGAGAGTATCGTAGAGAAAAATCTTGGACCATATAAGGGAAAATTCACAGTAGAAGAAGAGAAAGTTTCAGATATTGAAAACAAAGGATTAAAAAATGCTGGAATTGCTCTACTTGTTTACTGTATAGTTATGGGATTGATGATGTTTTTACCAAATGGACTATTTAAAACACCAGATGCAAACGGTGTATTGACGCTGACTGATTTCCTTAATAATGGTTTAATACCTGCTATCTTGTTATTATTCTTGATTCCAGGATATGCATATGGTAAAACTGTTGGCAAGATAAAAACAAGCCATGATTTAGTTGCTTCAATGACGGACGCTATGAAGAGTATGGGTGGTTATTTAGTATTGGCATTCTTTGCATCACAGTTTGTTAGTTACTTTTCTTATACTAACATTGGTACTGTAATTTCAGTTAATGGTGCTGAATTTTTAGAAAGTGTAGGATTTACAGGATTACCATTAGTAGTAGCTTTTGTATTTATCACAGCTTTCTTGAATCTATTTATGGGATCAGCATCTGCTAAATGGGCTATTATGGCTCCAGTTTTTGTACCTTTGTTGTTTAATGTTGGGATTAGTCCAGAGTTGACTCAAGTTGCTTATAGAATAGGAGATTCAACTACAAATATAATTAGTCCCCTAATGTCATACTTTGCAATGATTGTAGTGTTTGCACAAAGATATGATGAAGAGGCAGGTCTAGGTACTCTTATTTCAACCATGCTGCCATATTCAGCGGTGTTTTTAGTTGGTTGGACAGTTATGCTGGTTGCTTGGTATTTATTAGGATTACCAGTTGGACCAGGAGCAGCATTATTTGTATAAACAGTTAAAAAGTTGTATAATATAAGAATTAAAAGATGAGGCTTAATAAGCCTCATTTTCTTATAATGATAGGAGGAAGGCCATATGATTAATGAAAAAAGATTGTTAGAGAGATTTTTGAACTATATTCAAATCGATAGCCCTACTAAGCATGAGAGGGAATTTGCAAATTATTTAATGAATGAAATGAAGGAAATAGGATTAGAAGTATATATGGATGATGCTGGTGAAAAGGTTGGCAGTGATTCTGGTAATGTAATCGGTAGATTAAAAGGAAATACTGAAGG
>CAYOFC010000090.1:2250-5005 GCA_964403265.1 uncultured Tissierella sp.
CCTGGATTTATAGTTATTCAAGGTCCTGCACAAAACAAAATAAATGCTAAATTCATAGGAAAAGAAGCCCACGCAGGAGTTGCGCCTGAGCAAGGTATCAGTGCAATACAAATCGCTGCTGAAGCTATTAGTAATATGAATCTATTAAGAATAGATGAAGAAACTACTGCAAATATAGGACTTATATCAGGCGGAGATGCAACAAATATAGTTACAAAAGAGGTAATATTTCACGCAGAGGCTAGAAGCCTTAGTGATGAAAAACTAAAAATGCAAACAGACCATATGGTAAAATGTTGTGAAGATGCTGCTAAGAAATTTGGTGGTAAGGTTGAAATGGATGTTGACAATGCCTATGGAGCTTTTAAGGTAGAAGAAGATGCTGAAATAGTTCAAAAAGTAAAAGAAGCTTGTAAGAATTTGGGACTAGAATCTAAAACTATGACTACTGGTGGCGGTAGTGATACTAATATTTTAAATGCTAATGGAGTTGCGGCAGTAAATCTAGCTATAGGAGAGAGACTTCCTCATACAGTAGATGAGCATATATATATTAAAGATTTAGAAAATGCAACAAGATTAGTTTTAGAGGTAATAAAGGTATACGCATAAAAATCTATATAAAAACACATCAATGATGTGTTTTTATTATTTTGTTAGTATTTACCTATCCCTTATAGTATAATATTTAGAAAGAGAAATGGAGGGATTGGTATGGAAATAAATATAAGAGTAAATAGACTTAGAGAACTGATGAAATCATATGGTATCACAGCATATATTATACCAACATCTGACCCGCATCAATCAGAGTATGTGGCTGAATACTATAAAGGTAGATCATGGATATCTGGATTTACTGGCTCAGCTGGAACAGTGGTAATTACACAAAAGGAAGCAAACCTGTGGACTGACGGTAGGTACTTTATTCAGGCTGAAAATGAATTAGAAGGCTCTGAATATAAGTTGTTTAGAATGGGTGTAGCAGGTGTCCCTACTTATACTCAGTGGTTAAAGAATAATTTGAAAGATGGAGATACTATTGGTTATGATGGTAAAGTATTCTCTCAAACTATGGCTGAAAAACTAGAAAGAGAATTTAAAGACTCTAATATAGGTTTTAATGACAAATATGATTTGTTAGGAAAGGTTTGGGAAGATAGGCCAGAGCTTTCAAAAAAAGAGGCGTTTATTCACGAAATTAAATATACTGGAACTTCATCAAGGGAAAGAATAGAAGAAGTTAGAGAAAATATGAAGGCTAATGGATTTGACTATACTCTTATAGGCAGTTTAGACGATATTGCTTGGTTATATAATATAAGAGGAAGAGATATAAAAGGAAATCCAGTTATTATCTCATACGCTTTAATATCCCTAGATAAGGCCTATTTATTTGTAGATAAGGATAAGATAAACAATCAGGTAAATTCATTCCTAGAGGAAAATGGAATAGAAGTTTTACCTTATGAAGATGTAATTAAGTATGTAAGCAATATTGAAAATGATGCTACAGTAACCCTTGAGAAGGATAAGATCAACAGATGGTTATTTAATAGTATTCCAAGCTCATGTAATATAATCCATAAAACAAACTTTACTACTATCCTAAAAGGACAAAAAAATGACACAGAGATAAGCAATCAAAGAAATGCTTATATAAAAGATGGTGTAGCATTGACTAAGTTCTTATATTGGTTAGACAGTAATATAGGTAAAATAGAAATAACAGAACTATCAGCGGCAGATAGATTATTGGAATTTAGACAAGAACAAGATCTATTTATTGAACCAAGCTTTAACACTATATCTGCATATGGAGCAAATGCAGCTATGGCACATTACTCAGCAAGTGAAGACTCCTTTGCAGTCTTGGAGCCTAAGGGACTATATCTTGTGGATTCAGGTGGTCAATACTTGGATGGTACTACTGATATTACTAGAACTATAGCAGTGGGACCATTAAGTGATGAAGAGAAGAAAGACTTTACCTTGGCTTTAAAGGGTCATATTAATTTAGCGGATACAAGATTCTTAGAAGGAACTAATGGCTATCAAGTAGATATTTTATGTAGGGCGCCTCTATGGAAGGAAGGTATAGATTTTAAACATGGAACAGGCCACGGAATAGGATATCTATTAAATGTACACGAAGGACCACATAGAATAGCTTCAGTTCCAAATGATGTGGTTTTGGAAAAAGGCATGGTAGTATCCATAGAGCCAGGCGTATATAAGGCTGGGAAACATGGAATAAGAATAGAAAATATTGTAGTAGTAGATAAGGATATGGAGACAGAGTTTGGAAAGTTCATGAAATTTGAAGTCCTATCCTATGTGCCAATTGATTTAGATGCAATAGATGTTGATCTATTGTCAAATGATGAAATTAAGTGGCTAAACACTTATCACAATGATGTATATGATAAATTGGCACCATATTTAAATGAAGAAGAAAAAGTGTGGTTAAAACATAATACTAGAAATGTCTAAGAAGGCGAAAGCCTTATTCGACCATTAAAAAAGTCCATTTTGTCATTCTGAGCATTAGCGAAGAATCTTATAAGTCACGAAAAATTAAGATTCCTCTTGCACTCGGAATGACATTTTCTTATTCATAATATTATTTCAGTAGTCTAAGAACTAATTTTAAATAGATTTTATGGTATAATAGACCTATATAATATTGAAGGGTGAAAGTATGTTTAATATAGATGAAGAACTGAAAAAACTACCTGATAAACCAGGTGTATAT
>CAYOFC010000091.1:0-1713 GCA_964403265.1 uncultured Tissierella sp.
TAAACTAGATACTACCTTGTTAAGGGCTACGATATATATAGTTACCTCAAAAAAACCTATAATTGCAGCTTGCATTTTTCTACCTTGAACCACCATTAAGGTTCTAACAGTTGCTAAAGATACATCACAGACCCTTGCTATAAATATAAGTACATAACCCAACATTAATCTGCACTCTCCTTTCAAAATAATAATAGTAGGGAAGGCTGCCCTCCCCTACTATATTAATACATTTCAAAATAATTTTCTATACCTTTTATGATGCCTTCTACTATCTTATTTTGATATTCTTCAGTATATAGTAGACTTGCTTCGTGGGGATTTGATATAAATCCTGTCTCTATCAAGACTGCAGGCATCTTTGTTTCCCTTACTACAACATATGAATTTGTTTTTACACCTCTCGATACTGCTCCTGTCGCCTTCATCATCTCATCAAATATTGATTTAGCAAGAGGATACTGATCTTCTTCTTTTATCTCTGATTTATTCGCAGGCCAATAGTATACCTCAATCCCATTTATACTACTATTTCCCCCTATGGAGTTTCCATGAATACTAACAAATATATCTGCATTGCTATCATTTGCTATTCTTGCTCTTTCGTATAAGTCTACAAATACATCTGTGTCCCTAGTTAATAAAACATTGTATCCCTTGTCTTTAAGACCTTCGCTTAAGATATTGGAAACGCTAAAGTTTAAGTCCTTTTCATATTTTCCTGTTACAGATTTAGAACCTGGATCAGTTCCTCCATGGCCTGGATCTATAACTATCAATCTATCTGATGGCTTCACATCTAGATTCCTATTTATTTTTAATACAAGATCCTTATCCTTTTTGCTAGAGAGAGTTTCAAATATTATACTTTTCCTATACTTGATTTGAACAACTGTCTCTTTTCCATCCTTTGCCACTTCAACTTCATCTATTAATCCATCCTTAATAAATATATGTCCTTCATCTAGTTCAGTTGAATTAGATGGCATTCGTAGCTCCAAGATCTTTCTATCTGGATAATTCTCTATTGAATATTTAGATGAATTTATATCTTCAATAGTAAGGATTCTATCCTTCCCATCTACTTCATATGACATATTTTCCCATAAACTTTTTTCAGGATATATAACTAGGTTCTTATCCATATTGTCTATTTTTAATAAAGGATTTGAAGTACCTTCCCTTATATCTACTACTACCCTTACTATTCTATCTAGTGAACTATAGTTGTTATCGGCCTGAAATTGTGAAACTCTAATTCCTTTTATAAAGCCTAATTCATAATCAAATTCATGATAGGTTCCATTGGATAATGAAGCATCCAATATATCTATAACTATTCTCTCTGGATTGTTCAGTCTCATAACATTGTATTCTATATTGTCATTTCCTTCGATTAATATTAGATCCTTATCATTTATGTTTTCTATTCGAAAATCTTCAATTTTATTTACAAATGATATTACATTTTTAGTATTGTCCTCCGAGGCTACAATATCATAATCTAACTTATCTGTCATGGTTATGACTAGCCTTACAGTATCTGGTTTTCTAGAATACTGGGAGTATTCCAGCTTAGTGAAGTTATCGTCTTTTAGAGATACACTTCCAGGCTTGTCACCTGCTCCTTTAATATTAAGTACTGCATTTTCAATATCTATTACTAGTTTGTTATCCCTTGAGAGTATCTCTGATCTATATCTAATCTTGTTG
>CAYOFC010000091.1:1813-4943 GCA_964403265.1 uncultured Tissierella sp.
TATTACTAGTTTGTTATCCCTTGAGAGTATCTCTGATCTATATCTAATCTTGTTGCTACCATTGATTACCACCTTATGTTTACCTGTACTACCTTTTTCAATGAATATATTTGTTATGGTCGTCAATAATTCTGAAGCCTGATCATTTTCATCATTAGCCTCTTCCTCTTTATTGTCTACAGGTTTTGAATTGATATAGGGAGCCTTACTTAACTCATCATATCCCCAATCTTCATAACCCAACATCTCTGTTATAAAAGCAAAGGGTACCATAGTATAGGCATATTCTTCATCAAATGAAGCTAGTCTTGGAATAGAGTTTTTATCCAATACCTTTACCTCCCCATTGAAACTTGCCATTGGGGAATCAATTGTCAATTTTATTTCATTATCTTCATGTAGTACTGTAGCCGTTTTTGTACTCTGATCCCAATCCACTTTTGCGCCATATCTCTCAGATACAAATCTTACAGGTACTAAGGTTCTATCAATATGGATAAATGAGGGAACTTCTGACTGTAGTGCTTGTCCATCTAGTAAGATTTCCACCTGCCTTACATCTACCTTCTCACCGTTCATCCCTACTTTAATCCAGTCATTATTGTCTGCCAATACTGTAATACTGCTAAAAACCATTATTATAGAAAGAATAATTATCCATTTATGCCTTCCCATTATATTTCCCTCCTGTCTATCCTTATAAGTTATCTGTCTAAGATATTTATATCATTATATGAAATATCATGTCAATCAATAAGGAGTAATGTAACCATAATGTAATCTTAATGTAATCTTAAATCCATTCTTCCAACTTCAGGATATATTGTAAAAAAGGATAATTATATTCAATTAGGATAATATATACTCAAATACTATAATAGGAGGCAACTTTATGATTGCGTGTTCTGAAAACTGTATTTTTGCTGATGACGGCTTATGTAACTTAAAAGAGGTAACCAAACCATCTAGTACACCTATTAAAGATTGTCCCTATTTTGAGGAAAAAGGAGTACAGTCCTAGGAATCAACTAGAGGGTGTCAGGATGGTAGGGTGCGTATTCTATGGATATAAAAATAAATGAGGGGCCTTAGCCCCTCAAAAGTTAATCATATTTAAACAGTTTCTTTTACAAAATCAGTATTCCAAATATCTTCGTTAAATTCGCCTTCTTGTTTGGAAATTATAGTTGTACAAACAGCATCTCCAGTGATGTTCATTGCTGTTCTACCCATGTCAAATATTCTATCGATTCCTAATATAAGTCCTAAACCTTCTAGAGGAAGACCTACTGTTTGAAGTACCATTGTAAGCATTATAGATCCAGCTCCTGGAACTCCTGCTGTACCGATTGATGCAAGTGTAGCAGAAAGTACAATTGTAGCCATCATGCCTACTGTTAATTCGACCCCATATACTTGTGCAATAAATACAGCTGCTACACCTTGGTATATTGCAGTACCATCCATATTTATTGTTGCACCAAGTGGAAGCGCAAATGATGCTATATTTCTAGAAGCACCAATATCATTTTCAACAATATCCATAGTCACTGGTAATGTAGCACTACTACTTGCAGTTGAAAAAGCTACAGCCATTGCTGGATAGAATTTCTTATAGAATCTAGTTGGAGACAATCCAGTAAATGCTTTTAGCATTCCACCATACACCAGCACTCCATGTAGAGCTAGAGCTATATAAACCCCTGCCACGGTCTTAGCTAATGGAACCAAGGCCGAAACTCCTACTTGACCAAAAGTCCTAGCAACTAGACCAAAAACACCTATAGGAGCTACAACCATAACCATAGTGACTAATTTCATTACTAACTCATTTAACTCTTCAAACAAATCTAATATTTTTTTACCCTTTTCCCCTATACTGGTTAAAGCTATACCTGTTAGTATAGAGAATACTATGATTTGAAGCATATTGCCTTCTGCCATAGCCTGAATTGGGTTTCTAGGCACCATTTCATATAATATCTGAGCTATTGATGAAGTTTCTTTTGTAGTTACTTCTACTGCCTCTATAGCCCCCATGTCTAAACCAACACCTGGATTAATTAGGAAAGCTACTGCAAGACCTATTACTAATGCTAAAGCTGTAGTTACTAAGTAAAATCCTACTGTCTTTCCACCAATTTTACCTAGCTTCTTGATATCGCCCATACTGGCTGCACCATTTACTAGGGAAACAAATACTAGGGGTACTACACACATCATTATTCCCCTAAGGAATACCTGACCAACAAATTGGAATACACCATCGATTAAAAATGAATCCCTTAATGTGCCACTTGGTAAATAAAATACAATAATACCAGCAATAACTCCAAGTCCTAAACCAATAAGTACTTTTGACGCCAATCCCATCTTCTTCTTTGCCATGAAAAAACCTCCCTATCTAAGTTTATTATATTATAAAAACAAATTATATTATGATTCCATTATAGTCTTAGGCAAATAGTTTGTCAATTCTAATTTATTGTATAATTGCAACTACTATAGTTTTCTAATTCCTTTACATCCTTTTTTACACTATTCGTTAAATAATATACAAATTAATGATTTTATTAAAACTCCCTTGTAAATATGAATATTACAAGGGAATCAATAAATTTACTTAATTTAACTTCTCTAATAAAATTTCATTTACAACTTGGGGATTAGCCTTTCCACTAGTAACCCTCATTATTTGTCCAACTATAGACTGTAATGCCTTTTCTTTTCCAGCCTTATACTCATTTACTGCTTTTTCACTATTCTCTAATACTTCATCTATTAATGATCTTAGGGTTTCTTTGTCATTAATCTGTTCTAAGTCCTTATCTTCCACGATTTGTATTGGAGATTGAGAAGCTACCATCATCTCTTCTATAACTTTTTTACTTGTACTTATATTTATAACATCATCTTCTATAAGATTGACCAACTCAGCTAAATATTCAGCTGAAAATGGTTCCTTAAAATCATCCATATCTATAAATCTATAGACCTCTGTTACTAGTAAATTAACTAGTGTTTTGACATTTTTAGAAGTTTGAGCTGCATCTTCAAAATAATTAGCAACATCTCTTGAAGTAATTAATTGTTCCGCATCGTAACTGCTTAGACCATATTTCTCCATATA
>CAYOFC010000092.1:0-4929 GCA_964403265.1 uncultured Tissierella sp.
TAGGAGGAGAACTATATGTTCAACTGGATAAAAAAATTCCTGGATAAATTAGCAAGGGCTAATGAAGAGCAATTTGGAAATGAGAGAATGGATTGTTGTAATTTAAATAGACAAAAGTAGGTTAGAATTTCTTCTAATCTACTTTTTTATTTGTGTTTTAGAAAATGAATTAAGCTAGCCTTGGAACTTATATCCTGCCCCATAAACCGTTGTGATATATTCTGGATTTTTAGAATCAGTTTCGATTTTTTGTCGTAGGTTCTTAATATGGGTATCAATTGTTCTATCATAGCCTTCATAGTCATTGCCAAAGGCAATATCTATTAACTGTTCCCTTGATAAAACTATTGAATTGTTTGATGCAAGGGCCAATAGTATTTTAAATTCTATAGTAGTCAAGGGAATATTTATATTATCCTTTTTAACTATCATTTTATCTTTATCTATTACTAGATTATTATTAAAACTTAAAATTTCGGTTATTGGATTAGTTCCCTTGTAAGACCTCCTAAGTAGTGCTTTTACACGACTTACTAGCTCTCTAGGACTAAAGGGTTTTGTTACATAATCATCTGCCCCTATATTTAGACCTTCAATCTTATTGTCTTCATCCGCTTTAGCAGTTAACATTATAATAGGGATGTCTGAAGTATCCCTTATCCTTTTACAAACTTCCTCCCCAGCGATCTTTGGAATCATCAAATCTAGGATAATTAAATGAATATCCTTAGTATCAAACATCTCTAATGCATTTTCACCATCTGTTACTGTTATTACATTATAATTTTCCTTTTCAAGGTAGGCTCTAATTACATCTAGGATATTTTTCTCATCTTCAACTACCAATATATTATATTCCATAATCAACCTCACTTCTACTTTCGAATTCTACCTTTAATATACCCTAATCTCCAATATTTAAGAGGCATCCATTTAAAACAATGAGTCATATTTTTAAAAAATGTCATTCCAAATGTAGCGAGGAATCTTTTGCTAGGCCTCAAGATTCTTCACCAACATTCAGAATGACAAATTAAGCTTTCCCGATAATCTGTTTTTTACAACTTCTTTTTTTCTTCTAGAATCTTCTTCAAACCTTGGAAAGTTTCGTCGCTAATTACATGTTCTATTCTACATGCATCCTCCTCTGCGATTTCGGGAGATACTTTGATTACTTCAGTAAAAAATGTAGTCAAAACCTTATGTTTCTCATAGATGTCCTTAGCAATCTTCTCACCCTTAGGAGTTAGTTCTATATATCCTTTGGAATCCACAGATATATATTCCTCATCTTTAAGCTTACCTACTGCTCGGCTTACACTTGGTTTGCTAAAATTCAATTCCTTTGCTATATCTATTGACTTAACTTGCCCCCGTCGTTTCCTTAAGACTAAAATAGTTTCTAAATACATCTCTCCTGATTCATGCATATTTGTACCTCCATACGTCTTAGATGCAATTATCATATCAAACTTATAGTAGGAATATTAAACAAGAAATTTAATATTTGTCGGAACAAGATGAAACACTACATCCATCACAGCTGTGTCCACACGCTGTGATACCCGCCTTCTTTCTTTTCCTACTATAAAAAATACTAAAACCCACAGCTGCTACTATAACTGCAATAATAATCAAATCGATCAAGTAAATCCCTCCTAATAAAGACAATTCATATGGACTAAGCCATCAGTGTCCCAACTGAATATATAATAAACGATACTATATAGGCAGTTAACATTTGGACACCTATTGCCCCTCCTGTTCTTTTCCATGTTTTTAATTCTCTCTTCATTGAACCCACTGCTGCAAAACAAGGCATACACAATAGATTAAATACCATATAGGAATAAGCTGCCGCTTTTGTTTTTATATCCTTCTTCATGGAACTTAGGGCATTTTCATCTGCTCCCTCCCATAAAACCCTTTCAGAGTAGATGTCAAATGCGACGTCTTCACTATATTTTCCATCTTTGAATCCTAATTCTTCTAATTCATCCCCATCATATTGGGAGAAATACTGCTCTAGGTATTCAGGACTTAGGTCATCATTATATAATTGGGCCATAGATACAACAACCATCTCTTTTGCAACCCACCCTGTAGCCACACCTACTGTAGGTCTCCATTCTCCAAATCCTAATGGTTTAAATATAGGTGCTACAAGATTACCAACAGAAGCTAGGAAACTATCATCCATTTCACTCATTATGCTTCCATCTTCATTATTTGCTGCATTTACCCCATTAAAAGAATCCATATTAAGGTTACTTAAGGACCAAATTATAATAGTAGATACAAATATAGTTGTACCAGCTTTAACAGCAAAATCTTTGACCTTTTCCCAACCATGTATACCAATACTCTTTAAAGTTGGTATTCTATATCTTGGAAGTTCCATAATAAAATTGGATTCTTTCGACTTATATATCAGCTTATTTAAGACTAAAGATACAATAATTGCTACTATAATACTTAACATATATAAAGAATAAGTAACTAGAGTTTTATTACCATCTGCAAAGAATGTGGAAACAAACATTGCAAATATGGGAAGCTTTGCCCCACAAGGCATAAAGCCAGTGATAATAGTTGTAATTGTACGATCCTTTTCTGAATCTAGTGTTCTTGTTGCCATTATAGCTGGAACACTACAGCCAAATCCCATCAATAGAGGAATAAATGATCGTCCCGACAAACCAAATCTACGAAATACTCTATCCATTACAAAGGCAATACGTGCCATGTAACCGCAATCTTCTAAGAAAGATATCAAAATATAAAGTACCCATACCAAGGGAATAAATCCTATAACCGCACCTAAACCTGCAATAATCCCATCCATTACAAGGGATTGTAGCATAGGAGAAGCACCAGATATTAGACCAGCTACTGCATCAGCAAAAACACCCCAAAGATTTTCAGCCAAGCCTGCAAGCCACATTCCTGGACCTAAAAGACCATCTATAAATAAGAAGTTCTCACTAAAAGTAATAGAAAATAATAGATACATAATAACTGCGAATATAGGAATGGCCAATACTCGATTGGTCAGGATCTTATCTAGTTTATCAGATCTTGTTTCAAAATGAAGGTTTCTATGTTTTTTTACTGCTTGCTTGGTAAGCTTCTCTATAAGTTGATATCTTAAATCAGCGATTCTAGCTTCTAAATCCCCATCTCCATATTTTTCCGCTGCTTGGATAATCTTTTCTACTTCTATTCTTTGACTATCAGATAATGATTCTAATATAATCTCATCATTCTCTACTAATTTAAAAGCTTGCCATTCCAGTTCTGCAGAAATAGCCTCTGCATCCCCAGCTTGACCACTATAACCACTATGCAAAACTTCATAGATTAGTTTAGTAGCTGATACTATATTATCATCAAATACTTCCAGTTCCTTTGCCAATGTTTTGTTTTCTGCAACCTCAACTGCCCTATCCATCAGCTCGTCTATCCCTTGCCCACTTCTTGCTATAATTGGTAGAACTGGAATACCTAAAAGTTCGGATAATTTATTACAGTCAATTTTATCCCCTTGGGCTTCAACTTCATCCATCATATTTATTGCCACTACCATTGGAATCTTCGTATCAATAATCTGTAGTGTAAGGTATAAATTTCTCTCTATGTTTGTCCCATCTACAATATTTATTACCACATCAGGCTTGTCTTTCACTATGTAATCCCTGGCAATAACTTCTTCTGCTGAATATGGTGATAATGAATATATTCCTGGTAAATCTACTACATTAATCTCTTTGTTCTTCTTATATTGACCCTCTTTTTTATCAACTGTTACTCCTGGCCAGTTCCCTACATGTTGTCTAGAACCAGTCAATTCATTGAATAGCGTTGTTTTTCCACTGTTTGGGTTTCCTGCTAAAGCAACTATATATGACATTTCCCATCCTCCTAAAATAAAGTTAGTCAAAGCTAACTCTCGCTTAAAATAAAAACGCTACACACTCATCTGGATATTTTCAGCCTCTTCTTTTCTAAGAGTTAACTCATATCCTCTTACATTTATCTCAATAGGATCTCCTAACGGTGCAACCTTAACAACTTTAATTGATATACCAGGTGTAACACCCATATCCATAATCCTTCTCCTTAGGGGTCCTCTTTGCCCTATAGATACAACAATACCTTTTTCCCCTGGTTTTAAATCCTTCAGTGTCATCTTATTCCCTCCATGCTATTAATTTATATGATTATTAATTTCTACTCTTCATAAATCTACAACACAATGATAATGATTATCATTATTAGTTCATAAATAATAGTATACTCCTATTGATAGCAGTTGTCAATAAATTTAAAAACAAAAATAAAATAGATAGTATGGCACATACTATCTACTCTAATATTTATTCTATTGATTAAATATTACCTGGGTAATAAATATACTATCTTGCACTTAATCCAATATTAATCTTACTCATTAATATATTCTAGAATTTTATCACTTGCTTTTAATCCATTGCCTGAAATAACAACTACAGTTGTATCATTTGGGTCTATTTTTTCTTCTTTGATCAATTTTGTAACCCCTGCAAAAGCCGTTGCAGATGTTGGTTCAATGAAATATCCTTTTTTTAGCATCTTTTTAAGACCCTGAAGTATCTCCTCTTCTGTAATATCTAACATATCTCCCTTAGATGAGCGAATAGCTTTAACAACTTCTTCACTATGACTTGAAAATTTTAAGGCGATTCCTTCCCCAATAGTTGGTTTTGCATCAAATTCTTCAGGTAATCCATGGAACTTACGATATACAGGATTACAGTTTTCTGCTTGAATACCATATATTCTTGGAATTCTATCAACTTCTCCATTTGAAAGTAATTCTCTAAATCCCTGTTCTAATGCTAAAGGTAAACTACCGTTTCCAGATGGTACTACTATATTATCAGGTGCAGT
>CAYOFC010000093.1:0-4919 GCA_964403265.1 uncultured Tissierella sp.
GTTTTATTATATTTGTAATTGTTGCATTTAGAATGGGATATAGTAAAAAAGATATATTGATTAATGCTTGGAATGGAGGGAAAAGTTCATTTGTAGTCCTGAAAGTATTTATGCTGATAGGTTTGGTTACTGCATCTTGGCTGATTTCAGGGACTATTCCAGCTATAGTATACTATGCAATGCAAGTAATGAACCCGAGATATTTTGTAGTATTTGCTTTTGTGACCACATCCCTAGTATCCTACATGTTAGGAACTTCTCTAGGGACCTCTAGTACTATAGGTATAGTACTTATAATCATGGCTAGGGGCGGAGATATCAATCTAAATTTAGTAGGTGGTGCCATATTAGCTGGATGCTATTTCGGTGATAGATGCTCACCTATGTCATCCAGTGCTAGCTTAATATCAAATTTAACAGGTACAGAATTTTATCAAATGCTAAAAAGCTTTAGAAAAACTACTATTGTACCATTTATTTTATCAATAGGAGTTTATTTTTTACTATCTATAAATAATCCTTTGGAGACATCTTCCAATACAATATTATCAGATATAAACAATTATTTTGTAATTGACTTTATAATTCTTCTACCAGCACTTACTATGCTTTTATTAAGTATACTACAGATAAATGTAAGAAAGTCCATGGTAATAAGTATAATAATTGGTTCCATTATTGCTGTTACAGTTCAAAACATTGAAGTGGTTGATCTACTTAAAACACTATTACTAGGCTACAGCTTAGAGCCAACTAATCCATTAGCCACAATATTAAAAGGTGGTGGGCTTGCATCTATGCTGAGACCAGCCTATGTAATATTCGTATCATGTGCAATGGCAGGTATTCTAGAACAGATTGGATTATTTGAAAAATCCTATGACCTATTTAAAGATATAAACACGAGAAGTAAATTATTTGCATCAACAGCCCTGGCTTCCTTTGTAAGCGCTGCCTTTGGTGGAAATCAATCTATAGCTGTTGTAATGGTCAATCGATTTATGAGGAAGATCTATGAGAGGTTAGAGGTGGATAATTATGAGTTTGCCACAGATATATCCAATACAGCAATACTAATGTCACCACTTATTCCATGGAATATTGCCAACTTTGTTATAGCTAACACATTGGAAGTAAGCCCCATAAAGATAGTGCCTTATGCCTTTTATCTTTACATACCTATAGTATATAATTATATTCGTTTAAAAAAACTGAAAGGAACTCTTAACCGAATCTCTGCATAATATATAATGCAAAGATTAATGAAAGAAAGGTGGTTAAGATGAAGGATTATAATGAGATGTCCCGTTCTTGCCCAAGTGGTAGTTTCCCCTATACCATAAAGGCGGGAGACACTTTATACCAATTGGCAAGAACCTATAATACAACAGTGGAAGCAATATTAGCAATAAATCCAGGGATAAATCCAAACAATTTACAAATAGGCCAAAGGATCTGTATACCTAGCGGTAGTACACCAACACCAAGTTGTCCAACAGGTTCATTTGCTTATACAATAAAAAAAGGAGATACTCTGTGGAATTTAGCAAAAACCTATAACACAACAGTAGAAGCTATAATGGCCATAAATCCAGGAATAAATCCAAACAATTTACAAATAGGTCAAGTGATTTGCATACCAAGAGGAGTAACACCTCCACCAACTTGCCCAACAGGTTCATTTGCTTATACAATAAGGCCAGGAGATACCCTATATCAACTAGCAATGACTTTTAACACAACAGTAGAAGCTATCATAGCAATTAACCCAGGGATAAATCCAAACAATTTACAAGTAGGTCAGGTGATTTGTATACCAAGAGGAGTAACACCTCCACCAACTTGCCCAACAGGTTCATTTGCTTATACAATAAGGCCAGGAGATACCCTATATCAACTAGCAATGACTTATAATACAACAGTTCAGGCCATAATGAACTTAAACCCAGGATTGGATCCAAACAATCTAAGAGTTGGTCAGGTAATCTGCATACCAAGATCTACACCTCCAACTTGCGATGGATTATACTATGTAGTTAGGCCAGGGGATACTCTGTTTTCAATAGCTATGATGTATAATGTAACGGTGGCAGAACTAATGGCTGCAAACCCAGGAATAGATCCTAACAACCTAATGGTAGGTCAATTAATCTGCATTCCTAAAGTAGAGCCTCCAAAGCCTTGTCCAGGTGGATCAATTTATGTTGTAAGGGAAAATGATTCATTATCAACTATTCTACTAAGATTCAATATATCAGTAATGGATTTAATGGCTGGAAATCCAAATCTAGATTTGGATAGAATAAGAGTAGGCCAAGAGCTTTGTATACTAGCTCACAAAGATAGAGGCTGTCCATGTAAAAAGGGCACCAAGGCCTATACAATACGCGAATCAGATATACCAAGTCACGGTACGGTAGTTGGAGCATTGGCTATGAAGTTTAATACATCAATTTCGTATTTAATGCAGGTAAATCCAAATATGGCACCAGGAGACTTCAAGCTTGGAGCAGCAATCTGTGTACCAGATTAAGAATAAATACCCCCAGAAATTATCTGGGGGTATTTAAATTACATTACAAATTTTCATAATTGTAGTATAATAAGAATACACTAAATAGTTAGTAAGTATTTTAAAGGGGAGGATTTAATGTCAATACTTCATGTTGGATTAGATGTGGGTTCTACTACAGTTAAGCTTGTAGTCTTAAACAGTTCTTATGAATTAATATATGGAAGTTATAGAAGGCATTTTTCTGACATTAAAAAGACTGTAAAGGAAATCGTATTGGATGGTTATAAAGGCTTTAAAAATGATAGGGTAACAATGATGGTAACAGGATCTGGTGGATTATCAGTTACTGAATGGTTAGATATACCATTTATCCAAGAAGTTGTTGCCTCTACTAAAAGCATACAAAATCTAATACCAGAGACAGAGGTGGCTATAGAGTTAGGAGGGGAAGACGCAAAGATTACATATCTAGGTGTTGCTTTGGAGCAAAGGATGAATAGTATCTGTGCTGGTGGTACTGGTGCATTTATAGATCAAATGGCATCTCTGTTAGAGACAGATGCTGCAGGATTAAATGAATTAGCTATAAATCATAAGACCATCTATCCCATAGCTTCTAGGTGTGGAGTTTTTGCAAAGACGGATATACAAGCCCTAATAAATCAAGGTGCTTCTAGGGAAGATATAAGTGCTTCTGTACTACAATCTGTAGTCAATCAAACAATTTCAAATTTAGCTTGTGGACGACCTATAGAGGGAAGAGTAGCATTTTTGGGAGGACCACTACATTTTCTCTCAGAATTAAGAAATAGATTTATTGAAACCTTAAAACTGAAAGATGATGAGATAATATATCCTGAGAGTTCTCAACTATATGTGGCGATGGGTGCAGCAATTGCATCTGCACAGGAAAAGCCTATATCCTATGAGAATCTGAGATTATTATTAGATACTGAAGGCAAAAAACAAATCTCTGAAGTTAAAAAATTAGCGCCTTTATTTAAGGATAAAGAGGAATATTTAGACTTTAAAGCCCGTCATGATCAAAATAGTATCAATAATATAGACCCTGCCTATTATACTGGGAAAGCATACCTAGGTATAGATGCTGGCTCTACAACAACAAAAGCTATAGTGATAAGTGAGGATGGAGATGTCCTATACTCATATTATGGTAATAATAAAGGAAAACCATTGGATCAATCGATTTTTATTTTGAAGGATATTTATAAGAAAATGCCAAATGCTCCTATTGCATATTCATGTGTTACAGGATATGGAGAGGAATTTATAAAAGCGGGTTTGAATGTAGATGTAGGAGAAGTAGAAACAATAGCTCACTATAAAGGCTCAAGTCATTTTCAAAAAGATGTAGATTTTATACTTGATATTGGTGGTCAGGATATGAAATCTATGAAAATAGAAGACGGTGTAATAGACGATATTCTATTGAATGAGGCATGTTCTTCAGGTTGCGGTTCTTTTATTGAAACCTTTGCTAAGTCAGTTAATATGAGCGTAGGAGATTTTCTTGAGGAGGGACTATTTGCTGAAAATCCAGTAGATCTAGGCTCCAGATGTACAGTATTTATGAACTCCATGGTAAAGCAATCTCAAAAAGAGGGAGCAAGCATTGGGGATATAGCAGCAGGACTTTCCTATTCAGTAATACGAAATGCACTACAGAAAGTAATAAAAGCAAGAGATCCAAAGAGTCTAGGAGAAAAAATAGTAGTACAAGGCGGAACCTTCTATGGGGATGCTATCCTTAGAAGTTTTGAACTTATTTCAGAAAGAGAAGCTATCAGGCCAAATTTAACTGGGCTAATGGGTGCACTAGGTGCTGCTTTGATTGCCAAGGAAAGAAGTGGAAGTCAATCATCTACTATATTGAAGGCAGATGAATTAGAAGAGTTTTCATACAAATCAACCCAAGGTAGATGTGGTAAATGTGGCAATAGCTGTCTCCTAACAATAAACAAATTTTCAGATGGTAATAGATATATTATAGGAAATAAATGTGAAAGAGGTACAGGAATCCACGTAATAGAAGACAAGCTTCCGGACCTATATGATTATAAGTATAAGAGGACATTTAATTATATTCCGCTGCCTATAGAAGAGGCTAGAAGAGGAGTAGTAGGTATACCAAGGGTACTAAATATATTTGAAAATTACCCATTTTGGTATAGGTTCTTTACAGAGTTAGGATTTAGGGTGGAACTGTCCAAGGAATCCAGTAGAAAGGTTTATGAAGCTGGCCTAAGCTCCATACCAAGTGAAACAGCATGTTATCCAGCAAAAATAAGCCATGGACATATGATGGATTTAATAGAAAGAGATATCAAATTCATATTTTATCCATCTATATTTTATGAAGAACAAGAGGATCCTGAATCAGACA
>CAYOFC010000094.1:0-4917 GCA_964403265.1 uncultured Tissierella sp.
ATATCTTTTTTACTATATCCCATTCTAAATGCAACAATTACAAATATAATAAAACTCAAGGATATACTATATCCTATATATATTCCCTTAAATACCCCAAATAATAAAATTACAAAGGATAATATAAAACCTATTAATAATTCCATATTTCTCACCTTCCGCTCAATTATATCTTTCAAATATTCTTGTATAAAATAATAAAACCAGAGGCTTACATACATAAAACCTCTGGCCAGTCTTACTAAATTTTATCCCTTAGTATTATAATTCTATTATATTATCTGGTTCATCTAACGATAACAAATCTACCATCTTAAGATAGGCATCTTTCTTTCCAGAAGTAAATACTTTAAAACTCGAATTTACATCATTGCTTTTTCCATCTATCTCATCCAAAAGCTTGTCTATATAAAGAACTTGCTCATAGGCAGGATTTATAAAATTAATTCCAGGTCCAAACTCTTGAAATTTATCTACAACTATTGGGTAATGAGTACATCCTAATATAATATCCTTAAGATCCTTCTTAGATAGTATATTCTTCATATGTAAAGATACTAGCTGACGGACCTGGTCGTCTGTAAAATTAGCACTATCTACTAAAGTTGCAAGTTCTGCACTACCTTCTGAAATAACCTCTACAGAATTATCCTTCTTATGGATCAAATTATCATAAGCACCAGTTTGAACTGTAAATTTAGTTGCAATAACTCCTACCTCATCCAGCTTGTTATCTACCACATAATCAGCAGCAGGTGCTATTATACTAACTATAGGTATCTCATAGTCGGTAAAATACTTTTCTATAATAGTTGATATGGTATTACATGCTACAGCTACTAATTTAACATCCTTTTCAATTAAATAATCAATCATTGCCCTTGTTAACTTAGCTATTTCCTCTTCTGACCTGTTTCCATAGGGAACGTTTGCATTATCACCAAAATATATGATATTTTCTTGTGGAAGTAGTTTTTGTAATTCTTTAACTACTGTCAGCCCACCTACACCTGAATCTATTACTCCTATTGCCCTATTATCTGCCATTAAAAATCCTCCTTAGTTTTGAAATACTAGTATTATAATCTCATATTTTAATTTAAGTGTCAAATTTAAAAACAAGCATAAGAGAACCATCCCTTGTGCTGGTTGACCAATCATATCCGATTCAATTAAAATGGGACACTACCCCTGACCCTCTGTCCCAGCAGTCTGTCCCAAACCAGCACACTAGAACCGTCATAAATGAAGAGAGATGGCGGTTGTGTGAATCACGCTGCCATCTTTTCTATTCCAGTATATAAACAGTACCTCTACCTTTACCAACTCGTCTAATAATGCCTTTTGAAATCATACTATTCAAAATCTCAACTGTATAAGTCTTCTTCAAGCCTAAAATCTGCTCTGCATTTATTCTATTAATTTGTTTATTATCTTTAATATACTCTACTATTATTCGTTCACTATTAGATAGTTCATTTCTATAATCGTTCGTACTTTCCTTCACTCGTTCACTATTTAAGCCTATAATATCAGTGAATGGTAGTACTATCTTTACTGAATTTTTCGAGATTAAAAAATCAGGTTTAACATTAAATTTTCTGTAATGTTCTTTGATTCTTCTAATACCTGTTGCTAAGCGTTCTATAATTCCTAACCTAAAAAATATATCTGCTATAAGCTTGTTTCTTGAAACTGATATCCTGCCATCTAAATACTCTTCCTCTGTAATTCCTATTGGAAGACCACCTGGAGAAATTATTTCTATTCTATTATCATAGATTTCAACTCTAGTATCAGCTTCTATCTTATAGTCTCTGTGGATAATTGCATTTGCTACTGCTTCCCTATAAGCAACAATGGGAACTTGCTCTATAGTTTTTCTATAAGCACCTTTAATTATCTCTGAGGTATTAATATGTTTGTCATAGAAGTCCATAGATTTGTCATAAACCTCCAATATTGATGTATTCTTGAGAAATAATCGATCTTTAATATTGGAAACTGAATTAGCCTCAAATTTAATTAACGACATACCAGTATGTGAAAACGGGTTATTATCAGCCATGAGTGCAGCTGCATTAACATAATTTTCATTTTTTATTAACCCTAAAGTTTTTAAAATATCCTTTGACATTATACCTAAGTCTAATTTTTCTCTCAGTATCTTGTTTAAATAACTAAATTCTAAATTATTATCCTTATAATAGAGCTCGTCGAAGCCTAAATTTCTACCATATAATATAAGGTTTTCATAGTCATATGTATCCACTGCAATAGTTGATGTATCCATCCTTTTATATGCTTTATCATTGTATAAATAAGGTGTATTTTCCCCTCTATACACCTTTAAAATAATTATATTTTTGTCTTCTATCTCCTTGTTATGAATTTCATAATATGGCTTTGGTGAGATATTATCATTAATTGCATTTTCAAGCTTTAACTTAAGATATATATAATCATCAATTCCAACAATATTTAAATCATCATCTATTCCAATTAGGATTTCCCCGTCATGATAATTTGCAAAAGCTGATACTGTTTTTAAGATATTCTTGGTATATTCTCGTTTAAATTCGAGATTTCGTGTTTCCTCACTAAAAAACTTAGCCATAGAATCCCTCCTAAAAATATAACTGAACGCATTTATTATCGTTCAGTTATATAGTAACATTTATATGAGTTTTGTCAATAGTCACCCTAATTCTTTCAAAAGATCATCTGGAATAATAAATTCACCATTTAGTTTAACCCTGATATAAGGCCTCATTTAATCTTTTTTGTGATTCTAGCTTCTTCAGCTAGCTCTAGTATTTTATTTATATCATTAGATACAGAAGCCTGTACTGCTACCCCTATACTACCTTCTACAATTGGAGTATCTAGGACTATGGTCTTTTCCCTTATTTCTTCTTCCAAAAGTTCTTTGGCAATATCTGCATTCATAAAAGAGCTTCCTATATCAGCTAATATTACTACTCCATCTCCACCATAAGCTTTTTCAATAGCTTTCTTTATCTTTATTGGGTCAGTACCTATTCTTCCATCATTGGTCCCCCCGGCTGCTATAATCTTTATATTGTCACCTACCATTTCATAACATAAATCTACAACACCTTCTGCTATTTTACTACTATGAGATACTATAACTATTCCTAGCATAAGATCCTCCTATTTATGGTTTGCTTCCAATGTATCCTTTATGGATTTTATCATTATATAGGTTGAGTTAGCACCAGGGTCCTGGTGTCCAATACTTCTCTCCCCTAAATAACTAGCCCTACCTTTCTTGGCTATTATGGTCTTAGTATATTCTACACCCTTTAAAGCTGCCACTTCTCCAGCCCTAAAGGCTTCTAAATTACTTGCCTCATTTTCATAGGATGTCTTAAGAGCTTGGTAAGCAGGGACCAATGAATCTAATATGGTCTTTTCCCCCACCTCTGCCTTACCTCTAATTTTAACCCCTTCTATGGCCTTCTCAAATATATTAAGAATATCTTCTTTATCCATGTCCATCTTTCCATCTAGCACTGTAGCAGCTCTTAAAAAGGCGGTTCCATATAAGGGCCCTGAAGCTCCTCCTACTGTGGATATTAGGGTCATGGCTAGGTCCTTAAATATAGTTCCTAGATCTTTATCTTTCATATCACCTAATCTATTAAGTACTGCAGTGAATCCCTTAGACATATTTATTCCATGATCTCCATCCCCTATTGCCCTGTCCAAGTCCGTTAAATATTCCCTATTTTCTATTACTGCTTTTGCCATATTTTCTATTATAATTATAAAGAAATCAGTATTTCCCATTCTATTACCTCCAATTAAACTTATAATTGTCTAAAGGCTGGGGTATCTGCTTTAGCATCTAAAAGCTCTTTTAATTCTTGATCTAGTTTTAGTAGGGTAATGGATGCTCCTGCCATTTCCAAGGAGGTCATGAAGTTACCTACCCATGTTTTATATACTGCAATATTACTTTCATTCAACTTCTTATGGACTTCTATATTCATTATATAGAGTTCCATTAATGGAGTGCCACCTAGTCCATTTATCATCACAGCTACTTCTTCATCTTCTTTGATTTCTATATCTTTAAGGATTCTCTCTAGCATATGGTCTGTTATCTGGTCTGCAGATTTTATGGTCTCCTTATGGGTCCCTGGTTCTCCATGGATTCCTAAACCCATTTCCATCTCATCTTCCCCTATTTCAAAGCTAGGTTTTCCTGTTGCTGGTAGGATACAAGGTGTTAAGGACATACCCATACTTCTTAGATTTTTGATTACCTTTTCTCCAATCCTTTTTACCTCAGCTAGTTGTAAGCCTTTTTCTGCAGCCGCTCCCGCTATTTTGTGAACAAATATGGTTCCTGCAATTCCCCTTCTTCCTACAGTATAGGTGCTATCCTCTACTGCCACATCATCATCAACGATGACGAAATCCACATCTATCCCTTCTGCTTCGGCTAATTCCTTAGCCATTTCAAAGTTCATTACATCTCCAGTATAGTTTTTAATAATTAAAAGTACTCCAGCTTCTCCATCTACAGCCTTAATAGCTTCAAACACCTGTCCTGGAGTTGGTGATGTAAAGACTTCCCCTGCTACTGCTGCATCTAACATTCCTTCACCTACATAACCACCATGAGCTGGTTCATGCCCACTACCGCCACCAGATACTAATCCTACCTTACCTTTCCTTGGTGAATCTTTTCTTACTACTACCTCATAGCCCTCTATCCTTTTAAGATATTCTGGATGAGCTGATATCATGCCTTGTAGCATTTCTTCTACAACTTCGCTTGGATTATTGATTATCTTTTTCATAATATCCTCCTTAAACTTGTCTACTTTTATAAGAGTATATTAATCTTCTATAGGTTTTATGTGCTTTTTAATGAATATTATCAAA
>CAYOFC010000095.1:0-4754 GCA_964403265.1 uncultured Tissierella sp.
TAAGAAGAATGACTGTTATTGGTATCCTTGGTGCCATATCCATAGTACTTGGCATGACACCACTAGGATTTATACCTGTTGGACCAACTAGGGCAACTATAATGCATATTCCAGTTATAATTGGAGCCATAGTAGAGGGTCCTATAGTTGGAGGTATTGTAGGTCTAATATTTGGGATATTTAGTATTTTTCAGGCTATAACAAATCCCACACCAGTATCTGTTGTGTTTTATAATCCAATAGTATCTATATTACCAAGGGTTTTGATTGGGATCACCACATATTACACTTATAATGCTATAAGAAAATTAGGAAACAAAAATACTATGATAGTTTTAAATGGGATTTGGGCAACTATTATAGCCTATTTATCATATGGTGTTTATCAGAACTTTATAAACTCTGATGGAATTTTAATGATATTGATGAATGTGCTATTAATAGTTATTGTATTGATAATGGCTTATTTTACTTTTACTAAGATGAAAGACAAATCCTTAGATATAATAATTGCTACTATTGTGGGAACTATGACCAATACTGTTGGTGTTCTTTCTTTGATTTATTTATTATATGCTGAAAAATTTGTAGAAGGACTTGGTTTAGATATTAGTAGTGCAAGAGCTAGTATATTTGGTCTAGCGATCACAAATGGGATACCAGAAACCGTGATTGCTATTATCGTTGTAATAAGCGTTGTGGGAGCACTTAAATTTAGGGAGAAAGAATAGAAGGTGGAAAAGTGTTATTAGTAATAGACGTTGGAAATACCAATATTGTATTTGGTATTTATAAAGATAAAGAACTTGTGGATAATTGGAGGATAGCATCTGAAAAAAATAGGACTAGTGATGAATATGGGCTTTTATTTGAACAGATATTTACCCATTATGGATTAAAACCCAGTGATGTATCAAGTATCATAATCTCATCAGTAGTACCTTCCTTGATGCACACCCTATCATCTATGTGTATTAGATACTTTGATATCAACCCTATAGTTGTAGGGCCAGGGGTCAAAACTGGCATGGATATTAAATATGATAATCCAAAGGAAGTTGGAGCTGACAGAATAGTAAATGGTGTTGGGGGATATGAAAAATATGGAGGTCCTCTAATAATAGTTGATTTTGGCACTGCCATTACCTTTGATGCCATATCAAAGGAAGGGGATTATCTAGGAGGCGTTATTACACCAGGAATTAGCATATCTTCAGAGGCTTTATTTTTAAGAACTGCTAAACTACCGAAGGTGGAAATAGCAAAACCAGACAAAGTAATAGGGAAAAATACCATAAACAGTATTCAGTCAGGATTAGTTTATGGATATATAGGACTAGTTGATTATATTGTAGAAAATATGATGAATGAAATGTCGGATAATGGAGAAACTGTAAAAGTAATAGCCACAGGTGGATTCTCTACTTTAATAGGAAGTGGAAGTAAATATATTCAAAATATAGATAAAATGTTAACCCTAGAGGGGCTAAGAATTATACACGATAGAAATAGATAAGTGGCATATGCTGCTTATCTATTATTTATGACTTAAGCCAACGAAGGCTAATGAGTTGTAAGTAGATTAGAAGTAGAGGTGAAAGTATGAAAATTGGAAATGTAGAACTTGAAAACAATATAATTTTGGCCCCTATGGCTGGTATAACGGATCTATCCTTTAGGGTTATTTCGAAGGAAATGGGAGCGGGGCTTGTAGTTACTGAGATGGTCAGTGCAAAGGGAATTTATTATGCTGATAAAAACACCGAGCAAATCTCTAGAATAGACCCAAAAGAAAGGCCTGCCTCCATGCAAATATTTGGCTCTGATCCTAAAATAATGGCTAATATTGTAGAAAATAATTTAAACAAAAGAGAAGACATTGATATTATAGACATCAACATGGGATGCCCTGCACCCAAAATAGTAAAAAATAATGATGGCTGTGCCCTAATGAAAGATCCAAAGCTTGTTAGGGAAATTTTAAAGTCAGTTATCAAAGTTTCCAACAAACCTATAACCATTAAATTTAGAAAAGGTTGGAGCGATGACAGTATTAATGGGGTTGATATAGCAAAGATAGCTGAAGAAGAAGGAGTAAGTGCAATAACAGTCCATGGTAGAACGAGGGATATGTTCTATTCAGGTAAGGCAGACTGGGATTTTATAAGGAAAGTAAAAGAATCTGTAAGTATACCTGTTATAGGCAATGGAGATATTTTTGAACCAGAAGATGGATTGAATATGTTAGAGTTCACAGGGTGTGATGGCATAGCCATAGGCAGGGGAGCCATGGGAAACCCCTGGATATTTAAGAGGATAGTCAACCTTATGGAGGGTAAAGAAGATTTTATACCTACTATAGATGAAAGAGTTGGCCTGGCTATAAAACAACTGGAGATGACATGCCAACACAAGGGAGATAGAGTAGGTGTGAGAGAAATGAGAAAACACCTAGCCTGGTATCTAAAAGGATTGAAGGATTCTAATGAAGTTAAGAATGCAATCAACAAAATGGTGGATAAAGAAGAGATTATAGAGTTGCTTCAAATATACAAGTACAAAACTAGAATTTGAGTTCATATGAAGACCTACCATATCATATAATAGTAAAAAACTAGATATGGAGGTGATAATATAGATTTAATATATATAATTGATCCAAGTAACTATAAAGGGCTCTTAGAAAAAGGTATCAATAAATACTTGTTTAAGTTAATAAATATCAAGTATAAAGGAAAGAAGATTCATGACATAGTTAAAGCTGACAATGTAATAGGCCATGTATATGGCCACAATTTAAGTAAACTAGATTATAGGGATGAGAATAATTTAGATGAATACATCTCAAAGATTAAAGATATGATAGATGCTGAATATGATTATATATATATTGAGGAATCTATGCCTTTAAGCATCAAGAGGATAATAGCAGATGAATTATCAATAAGATTACCAGATAGTAAGGATCAAAAATTATATAATATTCCATATATAGTAGAAGCATTGAAGGCTAAATTAAGGCGGGACATTATGAAGGAAGAATTATTAATCCTTTCAAATAACAAAGAAGAAGCTCTATGGATTATTGATATCATATCAAGTGGATTTAGCTTCGTCTCGGTTTTGGGTTTAAATGATGAAGATAGTGAAGATGTATATGAAAAAATCCTAGATGGTACGGGAATATCCGTCTATTTTCCTAAGGCTGAAAGTATCTCATTGAAAAGGTATGGACTTTTAATCAATACTGTAGATGAGGCTTCCTTAAATCTAAGGGATATTAGAAACAATACTATTATCATAGATTTTAGTTATGGAAGACCATTTGTAGGTGTCAACAGATACGTTATAGATGATGTTTGTATGGATATAAATGAGCTAGGATTAAATGATAATCCATGGATAGGAAAAGAAGTAAACTCAGATTTATACAAATGTTTAAATGACAGCCAATATAAAAGATTTTGTCGAATATATAGAAAAGGCGATTTATTTACAATAGAAGATTTTGTAAATCAATCTTTTAAAATAAAAGGTGGGTATTAGCCTCTTGACAATAATGCCCACCTTGATTATAATATTCTGCATACAAAGGGAGATTTAACTATAATAATCTTATTAAAATTAATTAATACGTTTATATAAATGGGTATGATTAATAGCTAGAATGAAAGGGAGAGAGATTTAATGGCAGAGAAACATGTATTTTTAACTGCAGAAGGTTTAGTTAAGATAGAAGATGAATTAGATAGTTTAAAATCTGTGAAAAGAAAAGAAGTAGCTGCAAGAATTAAGGTAGCGCTTAGTTTCGGTGACATCAGTGAAAACTCAGAGTATGATCAAGCAAAGAATGAACAGGCTCAATTAGAAGAAAGAATAGCTAAGCTTGAGAATATGCTAAGAAACGCAAAGATAATAGATGAGGATGAGATTACTACAGATAAGGTTAGTATAGGATCAAGGGTAGTAGTTAAAGATTTAGAGTTTGATGAAGAAATGGAATATGTTTTAGTTGGTTCTGCAGAAGCGGACCCATATGAAGGCAGAATTTCCAATGAATCTCCTTTAGGGAGTGCCTTAATCGGACATGAAATTGGAGAAATTGTAGAAGTAAATGTGCCAGATGGTGTTATTAAATATGAGATATTAAAAATAGCTAGGTAGTTTGTCTTAAACCAAGGAGGAAATATAATGTCCGAAACAGAACAAAATTTGAATGAAATGTTGTTGATGAGAAGGGATAAGTTAAAGGAATTGGTGGAGAAGGGTAAGAATCCTTTCTTAGTTGAAAAATTCGATTATACTCATCATAGTGCTGAAATCAAGGATAACTTTGAAGAATTAGAAGAACAAAAAGTAGTAGTAGCTGGAAGAATTATGTCCAGAAGAGGTCATGGTAAGGTAAGTTTTATAGATTTACAAGACAGTACAGGTAGGATTCAGATATTTGTGAAACTTGATGGTATAGGTGAAGAAGCTTATAAGGAATTATCATTATATGATATAGGAGATATTATAGGGGTTGATGGTGATGTATTTAAGACTAAGGCTGGAGAAGTATCAATAAGAGCTGAAAAGATACTTTTAATGAGTAAGTCCTTGCAAATACTACCAGAAAAATTCCATGGACTTAAAGATCAAGATTTAAGATATAGACAAAGATATGTAGATTTAATAGTGAATCCAGAAGTTAAGGAAACATTCATACTTAGAACTAAAATAGTAAAAGCAATAAGAGAATATCTTGACGATAG
>CAYOFC010000096.1:0-4717 GCA_964403265.1 uncultured Tissierella sp.
GACCCACTCACCATATACACCAGAAGAAAGGGCAGCAAGTGGTATAGCTGAAGGATTAGTAAGATTGTCAGTAGGTCTAGAATCGGCGGAGGATATAATAGCGGATCTAAAACAAGCCTTGGATAGGCTAGTATAAAAGCCTGTTATTTTGGGTGATATCCAAGAATCTTAAGATATTCGGAAGCTTTAAAGACGGTTCTTGTCAAACTCAATAATTAAGTTTAAAATAGACAGTAGATTGATTTATTCTATCTACTGTCTATAATATTATCTAGGAGGTGATAGATTTGAGTGAAACAATAGGAGTAATTGCAGGTACTCCCATAGATACACAAATGGGGGTAGATTTTTTAGAGGGTAAAGGATTAAAGGCAGCTGGATACCCAATATCTGATAACCCTAAAGAACAAAGTCGCCTTCAATTATTATCTAAAGATAAACTCTATGATATTGTAATTCAGAAAGTCTTTAAAGCTAAGTCTCAAGGTATAAATAAAATCTTTGTCTATTGTAATTCTTTAAGCGCGGCAATAGATATGGATAAGGTCTCGAAAGAGACAGATAGCTTGGTAATAACACCATTTATAGCATATCATGATATAGCTAAGGATTTTTCAAAGCTACTGATATTTGCAGCTAATGGGCAGTCATGTTCTAAGATAGAGGAAATCCTTGAGCAATCAAATGAAGATATTAGGATTTGGAGTATATCAGCCCTACCATTAGTTGAAGAAATAGAGACAAATAAATCACCAATGGAAATCTATAATAAATTTGCAATAGATTATATACTTAGCTGGGCAAAGATAAATAAAATAGAAGCTATATTATTGGGATGCACCCACTTTCCATACCTATCTGATATATTATTAAGTAAAACCACTATACCTATCATAGATCCAGCAGAAAAGATGCTGGAAAGATTAATATCCAAAGATTCATAAAAAATCTTTCTTATTAATTCAAGTTCTATTTTAGCTACTATATTTAAATAAGTGTTACCTGGTACAATAATCGTGCAGATTTTTATATCCCTTCTGCTTATAGATATTGTACCTTTTATCTTACTGAAACTATCTTCTGTTAAGGAAGTACCAACCTTCATATAAATTTTATACGATTGAAATCTTTTATTACACCCTGCTCTAAGTTCCCAACATTCCTAGCTCTTCAATTACAATTAATAGCTTAATTTATTTTCGTTGATCCCCCATTACGAGACTCTACATATTCAATAAGGATTATATAACATATAATATTCTGAATATATTGACAGTATACAAAAACAATGATATTACAGAAATGAGTTACAAGCTAGTGTAATTGGTTCCACAGCGTGGAACAAACGGGAATTGACAGAGGAGGGCTTTTCAAGAAGGAATCTTCTTAAAGCTATTGCGGTAGGAGCTACTATATATTAGGCAAGCGATGGATCAGAGCCTACTGAAAAAAGTAAAAAGATAAGAATGTTAATGATGGGTTTACTGTTGTGGGGCCCTAAATATAAGTAGCTGCTATAATGCCTTCCTTACTGATGGATTTTAATATGGGTTACGATAAAGGTGGTATGCTATTATCTTTTCAGTCCTTTGGAAACTTATTAGCCAGTTTTCTAGGTGGTATGGTATCAGTTTATTTAGGCAGAAAAAATGCTATCGTAATATTGTCCTTAATGACATCTTTGGGATTTGCAGGAATGATTATTACTAAATCTCCCTTATTCTTGATATTACCCTTCTTTTTAACTGGAATAGGAAGAGGTAGTGTCAGCAATATGAGTAATACAATTGTAAATGATGTAAGTGATGGAGACCCTGGTGATCTAAATATACTGCATACTTTTTTTGCGGTAGGGGCTTTTATGGCACCATTCTTTGCATCTTGGTCATTAAATAATGACTTAAGTTGGAGATTTGTGCTTATGGTAATAACAGTTTTGGCTGTGACCATGACTATAATATTTTCTGCTTCAAAGATTGATAATACTAAGCTTGTAAAAAAAAAAAGAATGTAGGGCAGAATGTTTCATTTGAATTTTTAAAGAGTGTGGATTTTTACTTGTCTAGTGGAATACTGTTCTGTTACGTAGGAGTTGAATATGCAGTAAATGGTTGGATTGTTACCTATTTAAAAGACGCTGGAATAATGAGTACTTCCTTAGCTCAAAAGATATTATCAATTTTATGGATTATTATTATTTTTGGTAGACTTTTCATAGCATATATATCAAGAAATGTAGATAAAAAGACAATTCTACTAGGGAGTTCTATAGGAACCATGATTTTCTTCTTATTGTTTCTAGTATCTTCAAGTACTTGGGCAATAGTTGGATCTATATTAGGTTTAGGTTTTTGCTTATCAGGAATATATCCGACAGCTATATCCAATGCTGGAAATGTACTTAAAGGATCAAGCCTAGCTATGGGTACACTTCTTGGAGTAGCAGGGTTAGGGGGTATAATAATGCCTTATATAACTGGCGTAGTTGCTGAAAGTAATGGTATTAAAGGTGGTATGGTAACAATAGGTGTAGCAGCAATATTGATGTTTTTATGTAGCCTAATAAATAAATTTAGAAAAAATATAGAAGTAGCAAATCAAGATGCATAATAGACCAAGACCATGAAAAACTAGATGAATATTACAAGAGCCATATATATGGTGGAATGTATAATTTATCTGATATAGTAAGTAAGAATGCAGGGTTTTTTATTGATAACTTAGGTATCTAAATATATTATATGGAAAGGATTGGGTAGAGATACTCAGTCTTTTTTAATATTATCCATTAATGAGATTATAGGGTATAATAAAGGGGAATAAATACCATGAATGAACAAAACAATGAGGATGATTATATGTATAAGAAAACAGATGGATATGTAGTGATAGTAGGTGGAGCAAATGTAGATATCCAGGGATTTCCTAAAACCAAACTACGGTTTAAAGATTCTAATATAGGGAATGTAAAGATATCCCTTGGAGGAGTAGGGAGAAATATAGGAGATAATTTAGTAAGGTTGGGGGTTGATACAAAATTAATTTCAATAATAGGAGATGATCTCCATGGTACTAAGATTTTAGAAAGTTCTAGGGAAATTGGTCTAGATGTTGAAAACACTCTTGTCTTAGAAGGTGAAGGCACCTCAGTATATCTATCCCTACTAGATGAGCTAGGAGATATGGAAATTGCGATCTCAAGTATGGATATCTATGATAAGATGGATATAGGTTTTATCCAAAAATACAAAAGCCTAATAGAAAATTCTAGCCTTTGTATAATTGACACCAATGTCCCAAAGGCAACAATAGAATACATCCTAGAGTATTTCAAAGGGGTAGACTTTTTCTTAGATACAGTATCAACAGCAAAGACAGAGAAGGTTAAGGATTTAATAGGGTATTTTCATACTATAAAACCAAACAAACTAGAAGCAGAAATTCTTACGGGAATAAAGGTTGAAGATGAAAGTGGCTTAGAAAAAGCTGCAAAATATCTACATGATAAAGGTGTAAAAAGGGTATTTATAACCTTAGGGGATCAGGGTGTATACTATAGTGATGGACATACTATGGGGCATAGAAGTACACCTAAAATCAAAATTGTCAATGCTACAGGAGCAGGTGATGCATTTGTTGCAGCCCTTGCCTATGGATATATGAATGATACTCCAATAGAGGAAATAGTAGATATAGCGATGTATGCATCCATAGTAGCACTTTCCCATGAAAATACTATTAACCCAAATATGTCAGTGGAAGAAATAAAATTAAAAATGAAGGAGAATGAATTATGTTAGAAAGATACTTAGAAATAAATCCAGAAGTTAAAAAAGCTTTGGAAGAAGCTAGACCAGTAGTAGCCTTGGAATCAACAATTATATCCCATGGAATGCCATATCCTAGAAATGTAGAAACCGCTCTTAAAGTTGAGAACATCATAAGAGAAAATGGAGCTATACCAGCTACAATTGCAATATTAAATGGCAAACTTAAAGTAGGTCTTACGGAAGATGAAGTAGAATACCTTGGTAAAGCTGCTGAAAAGGTAGTCAAAACTTCTAGGAGGGATATTCCTTTTATAATAGCGAAAAAAGCTGATGGAGCTACAACAGTTGCCTCTACAATGATTATAGCAGCATTGGCTGGTATCAAAGTATTTGCCACTGGAGGAGTAGGTGGAGTTCATAGGGGTGCAGAAACAAGCTTTGATATATCTGCAGACTTACAAGAATTAGCCCATACAAATGTGGCAGTTGTTTGTGCAGGTGCCAAATCCATACTTGATATAGGACTAACACTTGAATATCTAGAAACCTTTGGTGTACCAGTTATTGGTTTTGATACTGATGAAATGCCAGCTTTCTATACAAGAAAAAGTGGCTTTGGAGTAGATTACAATATAGATAATACTGAAGAATTGGCCCTAGCTATTAAAGCAAAGTGGGACTTAGGACTAGAAGGTGGCCTTGTAATAGCGAACCCAATACCAGAAGAGTATCAAATGGACTATGATTTAATAACTAAATCAATAGAGGAAGCTTTAGTCGAAGCAGAAGAAAAAGGTATAAAGGGTAAAGAAAGTACACCTTTCTTACTTGCTAAGGTAAAAGATATTACGGAAGGTGAAAGCTTAGATGCGAATATCCAATTAGTATATAACAATGCCAAACTAGGAGCGCAATTAGCTGTAGAACTTTCAAAATTAGGATAGATT
>CAYOFC010000097.1:0-4696 GCA_964403265.1 uncultured Tissierella sp.
GTTCCATATAGGCATTCTCTAAAATATGTCCTAATTTAGTTTTTCTTCTCTTAAACATCTAGTCACCTACTATCTTGTATCCCATACCATATACTGTTTTTATATGATCTGGTTCTTTGGGGTTGATTTCCAATTTATCTCTAAGATTGCTTATATGAACTGAAATTATCTTTTTTACATCGTAGGCTGGCTGATCCCATACATATTCGTATATTTCACTAGATGAAAATACCCTTCCCTTATTACCCATTAAAAGTTTCAAAATCCCATACTCATTCGGAGTAAGGTATATCATCTTATCATCTACTTTAACCTCTTTAGTCTTATCATTCAGACTAATTCTTCCAGCCAAAATACCTTCCTCTTTCTTTAGCATACTTCCTAAATCCACATAACGTCTTAAATTTGATCTTACTCTTGCCAATAGTTCTATGGCATTAAAGGGCTTAGTAATATAATCATCTGCTCCGACATTAAGTCCCAGTACCTTATCCGTATATTCACTTTTTGCACTTAGAATAATTATGGGAATATTATCCTTCTCCCTTATCTTAGCTGTTACAGCTATACCATCTAATCTAGGCATCATAACATCTATAATTATAAGGTGAATTTCATTCTCCCCTAACTTCTCCATTGCCTCTATGCCGTCATAGGCACAGATAACATTATACCCTTCACTTCTAAGATAAATTTCAATAGCATTGACAATATCTTTTTCATCATCACAAACTAAGATATTAATACCCATATTTCCCATCTCCTATTAAATAAAGTATTTATTATAAGATGTCATTCTCAGCATGAGGAGGAATCTTAAGATTCTTCACCAACCCTAAGTGCTCCGCAGGAAATATAGTAGGGAGTACTGTGGAGTGTATCGCTCAGAATGACAAAGACAAATTCGAACTTTTCGACTACCTGAACTTTAGGGTAATTATGAACCCATCTATGTTGTTTCCAGATATAGTGTAATCATAAGCATCACTAATTTCTATTGTCTCCATCTCATCCATTACTTCTATATAAAGTACTTTCCAAATGTATTTACTATCTTCGTATTCAAAACCATTTTCTTCAGATGTAAATTTTTTTATAAATTCATGGTAGTCTTCAAGAGCAAATCCCTTTTCTTCTATTATAGCACTATGGGGGTACCCAATATAGCGGAAATGCCAGGGTTCCTTAGATATTCCTGTTATGGACTGCTTATCCTCTTTATATCTTTCAATAAAGCCTTTTTCCACAGCCATCTTTCTAAACTCATTAAAAACCCCATGATATGGAAAATCAGGACAGATAAAATCTATATCTTCTTTTTTCTCACCTAAATCTATTGCTAAACCACTTTGATGCTCGCTTTCATCTGGTTTGGCAACGTATTTTTGAGTAAACTCTAAACCATTTTCTATGATTGAGCCATTATAGATATCCTCTTGTTCACCTTTGCTTCTAAAACAGCTAACAGGTGCTATCTCATTATTAGTATCTATTTTATCTAATATTTGTTCAATTAACCTAGCTGCCTCTTTATTTAGTAAATGTGGTGTATTACATACTGATACAAGTTTTTTTTCGATTTCCTTTTCTTTAATCCTTATGGGATTGTCTTTATTTATCAATATAAGATTACCACTATATATATTTTCTTTCCTTAATTCTATAGTCTTCATTCTTGATCACCTATTTCTATTTCAATTAATTTATCCAAAATTTCACTATAAGCTATATTTGAATGAAGTAACATCTTTGGGAAAAGACTTGTTCTAGTAAATCCAGGCATAGTATTTACCTCATTAAATATAATTCTCTTATCCTTATCAATAAACATATCTATCCTTGATAATCCTTTACATCCTAATATCCTATATATCTCCTTAGCAGTATTTATAACACTACCATTAAGGGCATGGTCTATTCTGGCTGGAATATGAACTTTAATATTTTTTGAATTATAGTTTTCTTCATAATCTAAGAAAATATCCCTTGGAAGCTCTAATTCGCCAACTGTTCCTGTAATTAATTCTTCATTTCCAATTATAGCACAAGCTACTTCAAATCCATCTATATTTTCTTCCAACACTACTTTGCTATCAAATTTTAATGCCTCCTCAATCCCCTTAAATAGCTCTTCCCTATTCTTAGCTTTACTTATCCCTATTGAAGAACCTTCATTTGCTGGTTTTACATAGATAGGAAAACCTACCTTTTCTACAAAGTTTAGGACCTCTTCTTCACATATATTCTTATTTAATACTAAACTATCAGGTACATGAATACCTTCATAGGCCACCAGCTTATGGGCATAATCCTTGTCCATACATATGGCACTTGAAACTAGATCACATCCTATATAAGGAATATCCAGAACCTCCAGTAATCCTTGTATAGCTCCATCTTCACCATATTTACCATGTAATACTGGAAATACTAAATCAATTTGTAAAGCTATTAGTTCATTAGCCCTTATCTCCATGATACTGTCTCTGTCTTTGGAGGGGTTGATTAGAATATCCGAGCAATTGTCCAAATGCCATGTATCATCCTTGATACTCTTTAAACCACCATAATATCTAAACCATCTACCCTCCCTACTTATTCCTATATTTATAACTTCATACTTTTCCCTATTTAAGTTTTCTATTACAGAACTGGCAGACATAAGTGATACTTCATACTCTGATGACTTTCCACCAAATAACACACAAACCACCTTTTTCATTATATAACCCTCCTATTATAAAGTTTTTCTTCAATTTCGTATTTGATTTCAGTTCTATTTTTTAATACTAGTTCTTTGTTAATGAATTCTTTAGTAATAGGATTTTTCTTAATTCTATAGATTTCGTTATATCTGTAAGTTCCACCATTTTCCTTAGCATACATCAAGTTCTCACTTCTGATATCAATAATAGTATCTGGACTCTTATCACTGTAAATAGACCCGTATATTGATTCATCATCAAACTCAAATATAATCTGATATCTTTCATTAGTATTATTCTTAAGCTTTAAATCTTTCCATCCTTCGGCTATAGTCGCATCTACACCCTGTGGAATTTCTCCCTGATGGGGAATAGTCTCTGCTGAATGGGGGTGACGCTCTATTATTGTAAGAGGAGTATGAAGAAATAACCAAAATAATAGGTTACTTATCTGACATAGTCCCCCACCTTTTTGAGCTATAGTCTGATCATTAACTACAACAAGACCATCCTTATACTCTCCATATTTATCTGCGTCCTTTGCTAACATCCAAAAAGAGAACACTTCACCAGGTTCTATAATAATTCTATCCATAGTCTTTGCAACCAGCTTAAGATTATGGACCTTGTTTACCTGGTATTCAATCTCAAAGCCACTGTTGGGGTTAATCATCTTAGAACTTGCAGTAAATACCTCGTGCTGGAATATCTTGTCTGATTTTTCCTTAGCATATTTGTTTGGATCAAACTTCATCTGTAGGTAAAAAAATATTTTTCTTTGAAACTTTCTTAAAGGCAATAGAAATGGAAATCGCTCTGTTAACCTTTTTCTCCTCATCATATCCACTCTCCTAAATCTTTTCTCTTATATTCATTTTATAGAATAACTTCAATGATATATGGAGTATAAAATCCAAGAAGTGTCAAAGATTTATTTATAAAAAAATAAGAAGCCTCATGATTCATGAAACTCCTTCTCTTTTACCTCTATTATTTTTTATTAATCAATCCCTTTTTAAAGGCATCTTCTATCATATATTCTGCGAACTTCCATAGTTCATCTGAAGACTCCTTAACTGGTGATATTCTCTTATATATGTCCGATTGAGGAACGTCAAATTTCTTCCAAGTTCCACCATTGTTATTGTAATTATTCAGCATAGGTTGAAGTCTGTCCATTGATGCTGCAAATAAGGCCTCTGCTGTCTTTTCCTCTTCAAACTCATCCCATAAGTCCCTTAGCTCCCTACCTTTATCCTCAGATAAGATGCCAAATATTTTTTCTGCTGCAGCTAACTCTCTCTCTTCCTTGTCCTCATTTGCCGCCTTATCATAACAAAATGTATCTCCTGCATATAATTCTACCAAGTCATGAATCAATAGCATCTTAATAACCTTAAAAGTATCTATTTTATCATTAGCATATTCTGATAAAATCATTGCCATAACAGATATATGCCATGAATGCTGAGCATCATCCTCATATCTATCTTCTGAGATTAAGCTAGTCTGTCTTAAAATGGTTTTCATTTTATCCAACTCTACAATAAACTCCATATCTTTTAATAGTCTCTCACTTACCAAAAAATCATCTCCCATTGTTTTATAATGTCTTTTATTATATATTATTTGCCTACCTTGTAAAAGTATAATATTTTAGTCTTTATGAAAGATGTATTTACCATATCCATTTCCCAAGGGTAAATTATTTTTTTTAGGGTAATAATTATCTATAACAATTATATTAGGGGGTTTTTTTAAATGGATTTAGTTAAAGTCGTTGGAAAGTCAAAAGGTAATTTAGCTTTTGAGGTAGATCTAAATGGTCATAAAATAATAACAGATGCTAGTATCGAAAATGGCGGTGATAATTTAGGACCAGGTCCAAAAAGCCTTTTATTAGCTGGACTTATTGGCTGTACTGGCATAGATATTGGTTTAATCTTAAAAAAAATGAAGGTAGAATACGATGATTTGGATATTGAAGTTGA
>CAYOFC010000098.1:0-4667 GCA_964403265.1 uncultured Tissierella sp.
TTTTTAAGTATAGGTCTTAGTTCTGGATCTGCTTCTAATAAAGCTCTTGCGATACCGTGTCTTACAGCACCTGCTTGACCAGTAAATCCTCCACCTTCTACATTAACTAGTACATCGAATTTATCTGCTTGTTCTGTGATTACTAGTGGTTCTCTAGCTATTGTTCTTAATGTTTCGTAATCAAAATATTGTTCTATATCTTGTTTATTTATTGTTACTTTACCATTTCCTGGGACTAATCTAACTCTGGCAATAGAAGTCTTTCTTCTACCTGTTCCCCAATATTGTGTTACAGCCATTTACAGTCCTCCTTTCTATCGGTCCTAAATTTCTAATAGTTCTGGTTGTTGAGCTTCGTGTTTGTGCTCTGGACCAGCGTATATTTTAAGTTTCTTTATCATTTGTCTACCAATTTTGTTCTTTGGTAACATACCTTTTACTGCAAGTTCAATAATTTTTTCAGGTTTCTCTTCAATTAATCTCTTGTAAGGAACTTCCTTTAAACCACCTGGGTATCCTGTGTGGTAATAATGATTTAATTGGTTTAACTTATTACCTGTTAATTTTATTTTCTCTGCATTTATTATTATAACGAAATCTCCTGTGTCAATGTGAGGAGTGTATATTGGTTTGTTTTTACCAGTTAATATAGCTGATATCTCTGAAGCTAGTCTACCTAATACTTTGCCTTCAGCATCTATCACATACCATTTTCTATCTACTTCGTTTGTTTTAGCCATATAGCTCTTCATTGAATTCCCTCCTTATACCAAACATTTAATTATATATTTTTGAGGTATAAAAAAGTTTCCGGGCCTTTTTAAACACTCTTATCTATTTTAATACATGTAAAATCCAATGTCAAGAGGATTTTAGTCATAATACACTTTTTCCAAAAATAAACCTTGTGGTGGTGCTGTTGGACCTGCCAAACTTCTTTTTCTGCCTGCTATTATCTTTTCTACATCTTTACTCTTTATTCTACCCATTCCTACAAATACCAAAGTACCTACTATAATTCTTATCATATTTTTTAAAAAACTTTTTCCTTCAAAGACTATTTCTATAAATTCTCCATTTTTGATTATTTCTATATGGTATATTTCCCTTACACTTGTGTGGACTATGGATTTTCGCCCCATAAAGCTTTTAAAGTCTTTTTCACCTATAAAATAGTCCACTGCCTTTTGCATTTCTTCTATATCTAAAGTCCTACCTACATGGTAGGAGTAATTTCTATATAATGGTCTTAGTATTTTGCCGTTATAGATAACATATCTATATCTTTTTTTTGTAGCACTAAATCTAGAATGAAAATCCAAATCTACCTCTTCTGATTCCATTATTTGAATATCATAGGGTAGTTTTATATTTAATGCATACAGAAACCTATCTCCTGGTATACTGCTTTTTGTAAAAAAGTTTGCTACTTGACCTTTGGCATGTACTTTAGCATCAGTCCTACCCGATCCTATAAGCTTGACCTTTTCACCTGTTGTTTTCCTAATTGCTTCTTCTATTATCTCTTGAATACCTACACTATTATCCTGTGATTGCCAGCCAGAGTATGAGGAACCATCATATTCTATTACTATCCTTATATTTCTCATATTAAGCCTCTAAATAAATCTTGTTGATATTATTAATCCAAAAAATAATATCATTGCTCCAAGTGTGACTATATCTGTCCTCTTAATGACTAGCTCGTTTAATCTAGTTCTATTATCTCCACCTCTGTAGCATCTGGCTTCCATTGCTGTTGCCAATTCATCTGCTCTTCTAAAGGCATTGATAAATAGAGGTACTAAAAGGGGTACTAAGTTTTTCGCACGCCTCAAGATATTACCTGATTCAAAATCTGCTCCTCTTGCCATCTGTGCCTTCATTATTTTATCTGTTTCTTCTAATAGTGTGGGTATAAATCTCAAGGCTATTGTCATCATCATTGCTAATTCATGGGCAGGTAGTCCTATCTTTTTAAAAGGCGATAATAGCCTTTCTATGCCATCCGTTAGGGATATAGGTGATGTAGTAAGTGTCAGCAAGGATGTGCCTGTAATCAAAAGTACTAGCCTTATAGCCATAAATACTGCTTGCCTTAGGCCCTCCTTGGTCACAGCCAATGGTCCTATTTCAAATAATACTTCACCTTTAGTCATAAATATATTGATAAAGAAAGTAATCATAATTAGAAACATCAAGGGTTTTAAACCCTTTAGTATAAATTTAAGCGGTACCTTAGATAGATGTATTGCTATATATATAAATCCTACTATCAGTAAATAAGGATAAAATTTGTCGATAAAAAATAAGGATCCTATAAATAGCGCAATAATTATTATTTTTATCCTTGGATCCAATCTATGAATGAAGGTATCCCCAGGAAAATATTGCCCAATTGTAATATCTTTAATCATCTTCTCTTCTCCTTAAATATCTTAGTAGTTCATTTTTTGCTTCTTCAACTGTTAGTATATCATCACTTATATCATTTCCTAATGCTTTGAATTCTCTCATAAATTTGGTTATTTGAGGTATGCCCAGACCGATTCTTTCTAATTCATCTGCTTGTTTAAATACTTCCCTAGTCTTATCATCCATTACTATTTTCCCTTGGTGCATTACTAATATTCTATCTACTAATTTTGCAACATCTTCCATACTATGGGATACCAATATTATGGTGATACCTTCTCTTTTAAATAATTCTTGAACTTCATTCAAAATTTCATCCCTACCATGAGGGTCTAGTCCTGCTGTTGGCTCGTCTAACACAAGCACTTTTGGTTTCATAGCTAAGACACCTGCTATGGCTACTCTTCTTTTTTGTCCACCACTTAATTCGAAGGGTGATCTATCCTTTAAGTCTTCAAAATCCAGACCTACTAATTCCATTGCGTCTCTTACTCGCTTATCAACTTCTTCTTCTGATAAATCTAAGTTATTTGGCCCAAAAGCTATATCCTTATAAATTGATTCTTCAAATAGCTGATATTCTGGATACTGAAATACGAGTCCCACTTTTTGTCGGATATTCTTTAATTTTACATCTTTTTCTGTTATATTAGTTCCATCTATTATTATGTCACCTGATGATGGTTTCATCAGTCCATTTAGATGTTGTACCAAGGTAGATTTACCTGAGCCTGTATGACCTATTAATCCTATGAATTCCCCTTCTTCTATGGATATATTCACATCACTTAGTGCCTTAGACTCAAAGGGAGTGTTAGGATTATATACAAAGTTTAAGTTTTTAATATCTATTATCATAGTAATTTTAACAACTCCTCTACACTTAGGATATCTCCTGGGATATCTATACCCTCTTTTCTTAGCTCATAGGCTAATTCTGTAACCTGTGGTACATCTAGTCCCAATTCTTTTATCTTTTCTACTTGGGAAAATATCTCTTTTGGCCTACCTTCCATTTTAATCTCACCTTGGGACATTACTACTACTCTATCAGCTTGTACTGCTTCGTCCATATAGTGTGTGATTAGTACTATGGATTTACCCTCTTCTTTGTTGAGCTTCTTAATAGTATTCATTACTTCGATTCTACCCGTAGGATCTAGCATTGATGTAGGCTCATCAAATATAATGCAATCTGGATTCATAGCAAGTATACCTGCTATGGCTACCCTTTGTTTTTGGCCTCCTGACAAAAGATGTGGTGCATGTTTTTTATATTCGGTCATTTCTACTATTTCTAAGGCTTCATCTACTCTTTTTCTAATTTCTGCTGGATCTATGCCTTGGTTTTCTGGTCCAAATGCTATATCTTCTTCTACTATTGTAGCTACTATTTGATTGTCTGGATTTTGAAATACTATTCCAGCCTTTTGTCTTACATCCCACATTTTTTCTTCGTCTTTAGTATTCATACCCATTACATATATATCACCTGATGTTGGTAGTAATAATCCGTTCATCATTTTAGCCAATGTTGATTTTCCTGAACCATTGTGACCCAGGACTACTAGAAATTCACCTTTTTTCACTTCTAAGGATAAGTCTTTAACTGCTGCTTGGATTTCTTCTTCCACATAGGATTTATATTCATATACTACATTTTCTACTTTTATCATTATATCATTCATAATTTTACCTCAATTATATATTATTTACACCATACTAATATAACATATATCGTACAAATTTTAAAGAATGTGAATGGGTATAAAAAAGGGGACTAAGCTTTAACTTAATCCCTACCCTTTACACTAGCTCCAATATAGCCATTTCTGCAGCATCACCACGACGGGGACCAACTTTTAAAACTCTTGTGTATCCACCATTTCTTTCTGCATATTTAGGTGCAATTTCATCGAATAATAACTTTACTACTTCTTCATCATATATATATGCTAAAGCTTGTCTTCTAGCGTGTAGATCTCCTCTTTTTCCTAGAGTAATCATCTTTTCCGCCATTCTCTTAGTTTCTTTAGCTCTTGTCACTGTTGTTTCTATTCTACCGCTTCTTAACAAGGATGTTACTAGATTTCTTAGCATAGCATCTCTTTGATCTGTAGGACGACCTAGCTTTCTTAATTTAGTCACATTTATCCCTCCTTCACGCTTGATTACTCATCGCTTTTTCTAAGACCTAATCCTAATTCAGCAAGTTTATTTTGTACTTCCTCAAGGGATTTTTTACCTAGATT
>CAYOFC010000099.1:0-4434 GCA_964403265.1 uncultured Tissierella sp.
ATACAATATAATCCTTTGTAATTATCTAAATAAGATGCAATTATTGGACAATCAAGACCTACCTTACTGTAAACTTTTAATTCTATGATTAAAGGTACACGTCCATCTACTAGTCTAAGTAGCTCCTCTAAAGAAGGAATTTTTTCCTCTGAATCATATAGTTTTAACTCTCTAAGTTCTTCAAAAGTCAGATCAGCGACTTTTTTATCTACACCACAAAGTCTGTTTAGATCCCTATCATGAAATACTAGAGGGACAAGATCCTTACTCAACTGCACATCTAATTCAATCCCATAATTATTATCAACTGCTAGCTGGAAGGCAGCCAATGAATTTTCAGGTGATATATTTTTCTTCTGATGCAAACCCCTATGGGCATAGTAAATATCCATAAAGCCACTAATATCTGACCTATTAAAAATCTTGGGCATAATCAATATAAGGTAAACAAGAATTAAAGCTAAAATTATCCACATAAAATATATAAGCATGACATACACCTTTCATTAATCTTCAATATCGAAGTTTTCTAAAGCACTTTTCTTCTTAGGTGGTTTTGAATCACCATATTTTACAAATAACATGGTACATAATGATAATAGTGAGAACACTAAGGCATAGGGGAAAAGTGTTCTATAGGAAACATTCTCCAATAGAAAACCAGAAAATATAGGGGTAAAGACCTGTGCGGCCATTGAAAATGAATAATATAATCCTGTATATTTACCTATATTACCACTTTTGCTCATCTCTACAACCATAGGATAGGAGTTTACATTTATAGCAGCCCAACCAAATCCAGTAAATGCAAAGACTACATTGATTAGAGGACTAGGTTCTAAGAAAAAGAATCCAGCAAGATATGAAAGGCTCATGGTGATAATTCCCATAATAATAGTCTTTTTTCTACCAACTTTACTTGATATAAATCCTATAGGGATGTAACTGACAATTGCAGCCCCTGTAGCCACCATCAAGGCACCAGCGAAGCTTCCACCTTCCATACCCCAAACCTTAGTAGCATATCTAGAAAAGGCTGTAGTTACGGCGTTATAAGCAGTAAACCATAGAAAAATAGAAGCAAGGATAAAATACAAACTTCTTCTAACATCCTTGGGCATATCTTCTCCTGAACTTTCTTGTGTTTCCTCTTTTACATCATCTTTAAAATCTGGAGAATCAACTGTTTGCTGTAATAGTTTCTTCTCTTTTATAGTGCTTATTAGCATTATAACTGATACAGCCATGAAAATAGCTACAGCAATAAATACCTTGGTATAGTCAGGAAGTTCTCCTTTTGGAACCAAAATACTAATAAATAATAGTGTTGTAATACCGCCAACAGCCCCCATTAAGTTTATAACAGCATTTGCCGAACTTCTATGAGCTTTAGGTGTTAAATCAGGCATCAATGCAACGGCTGGAGATCGATATGTTCCCATAGATATCAATACTAATCCTAAAGAAATAAAGAATAGTGGGAAATTTGTGGTTTTAGCTGAATATGGGATTAGCATCATAAGTACAATAGCTAGGGCGGTTCCCACAAGAATAAAAGGAGTTCTTTTACCAAATCGAGTATCTACCCTGTCAGATAAGGAACCAAAGATTGGAAGTAAAAACAAGGCCAAAATGTTGTCAACAGCCATGATTCCGCCAGTAAGCGTTTCTCCAAGACCGAAGTTATTATGTAGTATTAAAGGGATAATGTTGTCATATAATTGCCAAAATGAAGTAATGGACATAAAAGCCATACCTATGAAGAATGTTCTTTTGTAGTTTAATTTCATGGACTAAACCTCCCTATTTTAATTATATAAGCTAATTATAGCATCTGGAAATTTTATAAACAACAAAAGCATGTTAAAATGATGCAAAAAGTCCTAATTTACATCTACCAAAATTCCCCATTGCAAATAAATTGATATGATGGTATTATACTTAAATGCGATTTGTAAACTATTTGTAAAGGTTTTGTAATAGATTGATCAATTACCTTTGATATAATAAAATCTAATAAGACTCCCCTTAATTTCTATAGTACTAGTTATTGAGGGGATTTTATTCGAAATCTAACTTTAGTAAAAGACATAGCTATTTATCAGCAAGGGGGATATTATGAATAAGAAAATAAACAAAGTAAAAAGATATGTAATCAATAAACTTAAAAATAACACAATATTTATATTACTAATACTTAGTGGGATATCAAGTGATTTATTACTAAGGGCTATGACAACAGGGTTTACCCTGTATTGGAAGCCTATAGTTACAAGTATTTCAGTTATACTACTAAGTAGCTCAATTGTACTTTTCTTACCACACAAGAAAAGAAATAAATTTTATATAATATGGTCTATAATATTTGGAGCCATTAATGGAGCAAACTTCCTATATTACAGGTTCTATAATTCATTTTTATCATTTTCTTTATTGGAGCAAATAAAGCAACTAGGCGATTTGGGTGATGGTATATCTAAGTCTATACTAGATATTAGAATATTATTATTTGCAGTACCTACTATAATTTTACTAACAGTTATTAAAAAGCTTAATAAAATCAATTTTTTTGATGAAATAGAAGCTTATAGAACAAAAGGTGATATGTTTAAGGCATTTTCATTAGGTAGTATACTTTTAGCATTTGTGGCTAGTACACTTACTAGTACAGACCTTAGTCGTCTAACCAAACAATGGAATAGGCCATATTTAGTGGAACAATTGGGTATTTATAGTTATACAGTAGCAGATTTTGTTAAAAACACTTTTACACCTAAAATAACAACCCTGCCTGAAGAGGAAGTAGACTTTGTACTAAGTGATTTAATCGAAGAAAACATAAATGCTAAAGAAGATAATGAATATAAAGATATTTTTAAAGGCAAGGATATATTTGTTATACATTATGAAAGTGCACAATCTTTTGCAATGGACTATGAAACACCAGATGGACAAGTAACTCCTTTTTTAAACAAGTTGGCATCCGAGGGATTATTCTTTAGTAACTTCTATCCCCAGCATTCAGTGGGGACAAGTAGTGACACTGAATTTACATTTAATACATCCTTATTACCCATTAATGATGGAACAGTATTTATTACCCACACGGATAGGGAATATATAAGCCTACCGAAAATGTTAAAGGATGAAGGATATACTACTATTAGTATGCATGGTAATAATGGAGATTTTTGGAATAGAAATATAATGCATAAATCCTTAGGCTTCAACAAATTCTTTAGTCAACAAGACTATGAGATAGATGAGGAAATAGGATTAGGTCTAAGTGATATGTCTTTCTTTAGACAATCCATAGAGAAAATAAAAGAAATAAAAGAATATGATCCATCACCAATAATGGCTACTTTAATTACATTGACAAATCATTTTCCCTTTGATGATCTTGAGAAATTTGAAGAATTTGATGCTGGCCATTTAGAAGGTACTGAAATGGCTAACTACCTAAAGTCATATCATTATGCAGATTCTGCATTGGAAAGTTTTATCACAGGTTTAGAAGAAGAAGGGCTACTGGATAATGCGGTTGTTGTTATTTACGGAGATCATCATGCAAAGATAGCGAAATCAGATTTTGAGAAGTTTTATAACTACAATGAAGAGTTGGATACTTATTATACTTCAGAAGATCCTGAGTATAGAAAGATAGATACTGTATTTAACAAAGAGTTAAAGAAAACACCCTTTATTATATGGTCAAAAGATTATGAATTAGCTAAAGAAATTGATATACCTATGGGAATGATAGATGCCCTACCGACTATTTCAAATATGTTTGGGGTATTTAATCCTTATCAGCTAGGAAAGGATATAATGTCAGCTGAAGATAATACTGTAATATTCCCAAATGAGGATTGGATAAATAAGGATATCTTCTATACAGCGTCCAACTCCAAATACTATAATCTAGAAACTCATGAGCTTATAGAAGAGGAAGAGGCACTAATTAAAGCTAATGAGGATGTTGAACATAGAATACTGATATCTAATAATATAATTCAAAATAACCTAATTAGGTATTATAATGGTATATTGGCACAAAACAATAAAATCATCGAAGTTATAGATGACAATATATCATAAAAAATGGAAAAATAATACAAATCAAGGTCTTTAGGATATCCTAGAGACCTTGATTTAGTTTTTGAGCTAATGTACAATTAGTTTAAAGTCCTATTTTGATAAAAATATTTAATTCGGAGAAACTTGGGTAATAATTATTAGAGTATAAAAGAAAGAAGGGATTACAATGATGTGGAAAGAAAAGTACAGGGTAGGTGTGGATCTGATTGATAGCCAACATATAGAGCTATTTTCTCGTTTATCCAATTTTATTCAGGTAGTACAAAATGAAAATGATTGGGATGAGAAGTTAGATGAAGTAAAAGAAACCATGGCATTTATGCAAGAATATGT
>CAYOFC010000100.1:0-4362 GCA_964403265.1 uncultured Tissierella sp.
GTATCCTATTATTTAGCATTGCACTGAGCTTTTAATTGTGATACTTCATAAGAAACCCCTTAATAAATCAGTTATTAACACATAAAGGCTTTATATATCTTTTTATCAATCAAGTAGACATGCTCCCCAAAACACAAAAGCCATCGAATGTCATCTATACATTCAATGGCTTAAACTATTGATATTACTAGGTTTTATTGCTTTTGGAGCTTAATGATTACTTCCGTATGTCCACTAAAAGGGAACATATCCACTGGCTGCACCTCCACCACCTTATATCCATTCTCCGCCAAATACTTCACATCCCTTGCCATTGTAGATGGATTGCATGATACATAGACCACTCTTTCTGGGCTTAGCTCTGTTATGGCTTCTAGGGTCTCTTTTTCACATCCTTTTCTTGGGGGATCTAATATTACTTTATTAGCCTTAATGCCCTCTTTTGTCATTTTAGGAAATACTTCTTCTGTTTTTCCTACTATAAACTCTACATTATCTATATTATTTAACTTAGCATTTTCTTTTGCATCTTCGATTGCCTTTTTAACTAATTCTATCCCATATACCTTTTTAGCCTTATCAGCTACAAATAGCGATATGCTACCTATTCCACAATAAAGATCATATACTATATCATCACTAGTTAAGTCTAAAAACTCAATAGCCTTATTGTATAAAGTTTCAGCCTGAACCCTATTTACTTGAAAGAAGGAATTGGGAGATATATTAAATTTATAATCTGATATATGGTCCAGTATAGTATCTTCTCCATATATTTTTCTGTATTCCCTACCATAGGTTACTGATGAGTTCAGATTATTTATATTTTGATATATGCTAACTATATCTTGGTCCTTTAGCATATCAATTAACTCTTTAGTCTTGTGAAGATTATCATTTCCTGTTACTAAAATTATCATAGCCTGATTTGCTTTATTAGTTCTAATACCTAAATGACGAAGTACACCCTTTTTACTTCTTCGATTATAGGGCTTAATATCATACTTTTCTATCCATGACCTCAGTATCTTTAAAATCTTATTAGCCTCTTCAGTCATAAGTATGCTATCTTCCATATCTACTATCTCATTACTATTTACTTCGTAAAAACCTATGACAGTTTTCCCTTTCTTCTCTCCCACAGGAATCTGTACATGATTTCTATATCCATAAGGATTATCCATGCCTATGGTATCTTTAACCTTTACATTATTTATGCCAGCTATTTTTTCTAAGTCTTTTTCCACCTTTTCTCTCTTCCATTGAACTTGCTTTTCATATCTATATTCTACTAAAGGAATTCCGCCTCTACTTTCATTTAGTGGGAAATCAAGCTCTATTCTATCTTTTGACTTCTCAATGATTTCAATTACTTGCCCCGTAGCATAACTTTTTTTTACCTCATCTATTTTAACCTTAACTATATCTCCAATTAATCCTTCCCTCGCAAATACTGTAAAGTTATCAACTTTTAGAACCCCATTTCCTTCATGGCTAAAATCAACTATTTCTCCCTGAACTACATCTTCCTTATTCAAACTCATATTTTCCCTCCTAAATTAACTCAATCAATAATATTACCTCTCTCTATGTTAACACATTTATTCAAATAATTAGCCATATAATTATAAATTCAGAACAGAAATCTTGTTTCTGAATATAATATCCTAAGCAAGAAATTATTCCTAAAAGGAGGATTCTATATGGTAAATACTCAACAACACTGTGGAGCTGGTACTTTTCCTTATGTAATTAGATCTGGTGACACTTTCTTTAGTTTAGCAAATAGATTCAATACTACTGTAGATGCTATCATGATGGCGAATCCTGGTGTAGCCCCAGGTAGATTATTTGTTGGCCAAGTTATTTGTATTCCATCATCATCAACACCACCAACACCTAGTTGCCCTTCTGGATCACAAACTTATATCGTTCGATCTGGTGATACTATTTTTAATCTGGCTACCAGATTTAATACCACTGTAGATGCGATTCTAAGAGCAAACCCTGGGATCAATCCAAATAATCTTCAAATAGGTCAGGTCATTTGTATCCCGACATCAACACCACCTCCACCATCTCAGCAATGTCCAACATTAAGCATGGGAAGTAGAGGTTCATCAGTTACTGAACTACAACGTCTTTTAATGGCCCATGGCTTCAATCCTGGTCCTATAGATGGAATCTTTGGAAATCAAACCCATGCAGCTGTAGTAGCATTCCAAAGAAGCAGAGGCCTTGTAGCTGATGGTATTGTAGGAGTTCAAACATGGACTGCATTAGGTGTAAATTGTGGTGTTACTCCACCAACCCCATCTACCTGTCCTGCTGGATCACAGTCTTATACAATAAGGTCCGGTGATACTCTTTATGATTTAGCAATTAGATTTAACACTACTGTAGATGCAATCATGAGAATGAACCCTGGTATCAATCCAAATAACTTACAAATAGGTCAAATGATTTGCATTCCTAGATAAAATAAATCCTCTCTTAATTTAGAGAGGATTTATTTTTAAGTTAAATCTTTTATCCACTTTTTCGATAATATCCTTGGAAGTGAAACTATTAGTTTCACAACTTCTTCAGCTGAAACCAAAAGGAAAACATAATATACTGGTAATTTTAGAACTTTTGCACCTATAAAAGCTAATGGAACACCAACCAGCCATACTGCTCCTGTTTCTAGATATAGTGAAAACCTAGTGTCTCCACCACCTCTTAGGACCCCAACTATTACTGTGGAGTTATATGTTCTAATAACAAAAACAAGTCCCATCATTACTAAGAGTTTCCTAGTCACTTCAAAGAGTTCAGGCTCTATACTAAATATCCTTAAGGTTAGGTCTGGAGTCAATGCCATAATAATTCCTAAAACTAATCCCAAGCTTGTAGATATGCTAATGAACTTAATTGCATAATCATAGGCTTGCTCTTTCTCATTTGCCCCAATCCTACTTCCCACCATAACTGTACAAGCATTAGCTAGTCCTCTTATTAATACAAAGAAAATATTTTGAATAGTGGTAGTCAGCTGAATTGCTGCTGTTGCCTCTGTACCTATACTTGCATAGGCAATGGAATACATTATCTGTCCCAATGACCAAAAAGCCTCATTAAATATAACTGGTGATACTGTTTTAATATATCTATTGACAAAATCTTTATTCCAATCAATCAAATCACTAATCTTGGCAGCAAGTACTCCTTTTGTTCTATAGACTGTGTATATCAAAAATATCACTTCTACAACTCTCGCTATAATTGTACCTATAGCTGCACCTTTGACACCTAATGCTGGAAAACCTAATTTACCGAATATCAAAGCATAGTTAAATACTGTATTGGTTGCAAATGAAATAAGTGCAGATACCATCGGAATATTTGGCCTACCTGTACTTCTTAGTGCTACATTATATGAAAAACTTATGGCTGTAATTATATAGGATAGTGATACTAATTTTAAGTACTCCGCCCCTATCTTTACAACTTCTGCATCATCTATAAATATTCTCATTAAAAACTCTGGAAATAAAAAAGCTGCAGCGGTGAATACTATTCCAACGATGGTGCTTATAAACAGTGCAACACCTAAAACCCTTCTTATATTAATGTAATCCTCTTTTCCCCAATATTGGGAAATAAATATAGACGACCCACTATTTATTCCAAAGGTTATAAGGGAATAAAAGAAAAATACCTGATTGGCTAATCCAACTGCAGCTAAACTTGCTTCTCCCAAGCTTGTAATCATCAAAGTATCTACCATGTTTACTGAGGTTGATATTAAATTTTGTAATGCCATAGGCAAGGCTATGGCAACCATGGATTTTAAAAATATCTTATCTTTCCAAAACTTCATTTATTTGAATCCTCCCGATAAATAATAAACCTTCTAACAAACGCTATAGTATCATAGCACATTAGAAGGTTTTTGTATAGAGCATCAAACTTTTATATTTATCTTATGACTACTGCGGTACCTGAGGTTATTACCATAAGCATATTGTTTGATGTACCCAATATTTCATAATCTATATCTACACCTACTACTGCATTAGCCCCCATTTCCAATGCTCTTGTTTCCATTTCTTTAAGTGCTTCTTCTCTAGATCTAATTAGTTCACCTTCATAAGAACCAGATCTTCCCCCAAAGAAGTTGGTTAGACCTGCTGCAAAATCCTTCATAAAATCTACTCCTGCTACAACTTCTCCAAATACAATACCTTTGTACTCTATTATTTCTTTACCCTCGATCTGTGGTGTTGTGGTTACTATCATTGTTTACCCTCCTTGAATTATTATTTAAATACAATTTTATATTAGTATAATTCAAATAAATTTAATTTATATCTTCTGCTA
>CAYOFC010000101.1:0-4172 GCA_964403265.1 uncultured Tissierella sp.
ACAGTACCACCTGTTAATATAGCGATATCTTGTAACATTTCTTTTCTTCTATCTCCAAAGCCTGGTGCCTTAACAGCAACACAGTTAAATGTACCTCTTAATTTGTTTACTACTAGTGTTGCCATAGCTTCTCCTTCGATATCTTCAGCTATGATAACAAGTGCTCTACCTTGTTGTACTATTTGCTCTAATACTGGTAGGATCTCTTGGATATTAGTTATCTTTTTATCCGTAATTAATATATATGGTTCATCTAAGTCAGCTACCATTTTATCTGTATCACTTACCATATATGCTGATACATAACCCCTATCAAATTGCATACCTTCTACAACTTCCAGTGTAGTACCCATGGATCTTGATTCTTCAACAGTGATTACTCCGTCATTGCCAACCTTTTCCATTGCAGCAGCAATCAATTCACCAATTTCTTTGTCTCCAGCTGATATGGCAGCAACTTGAGCTATATCTTCTGTAGAGCCAACTTCTTTAGAAAATCTTCTAATTTCCTCAACAGCCTTTTCAACAGCCTTGTGTACACCATTTTGTAAGATTATTGGGTTTGCCCCAGCAGCTACATTCTTAAGTCCTTCTCTTATGATACCTTGAGCTAATAGAGTAGCTGTTGTAGTACCATCTCCTGCAACATCTTGAGTTTTAGTAGCTACTTCTTTTACTAATTGAGCTCCCATGTTTTCGTATCTATCTTCTAATTCTATTTCCCTTGCAATAGTTACACCGTCATTTGTTATTAAAGGTGCACCGAATTGCTTATCTATAGCAACATTTCTACCCTTTGGTCCTAAAGTTACCTTTACAGTATCAGCTAATTTATTAATTCCCGTCTCCATTGAGCGACGAGCATCTTCTCCAAATTTAATTTCTTTCGCCATATTCATTAACACTCCTTTTTAATAATAAATCTTTATATTACTCAACAACTGCTAAAATATCGCTTAATTTTAAAATATTTAATTCTTCACCGTCTATTTTAATTTCTGAACCTGCATATTTAGAGAATATTACTTTATCTCCAACTTTTATTTGTTCTTTTTTCTTTTCATCATTAAGAATGTCACTACCTACAGCAACAACTTCTGCCATTTGAGGTTGCTCTTGAGCAGAACCTGGTAATACTATACCACTTTTAGTTTTTTCTTCTACTTCTACTTTCTTGATGACTACTCTGTCACCTAATGGTCTTAAATTCATATAGCATTTCCTCCTTAAATTTCTTTTCTATTATTAGCACTTGATGTCACTGAGTGCTAATTCCTATAATACATATGTTACCCTAAAGAAAATCAGTTATCAAGTTTTATAAATTATTGATTTAAGGTTTTTTCACCGTATATATCATCAATAATCCATTTTTACTCGTTTTTTCTCTCACTTTCTTCCATTATATCACTTTTCCAATAAGATTAGAAAGCAAAAAATAAATTAATGGAATGATAATTGCTGGCAGCATATTGGCCACCTTGATTTTTTTTATATTTGCAAGGTTAATCCCTATTGCCATAACTAGAATCCCCCCAACTGCTGACATTTCATTTATTAGTTCAGGTGTCAATATATCCTTCACAGAACTTGCCATCAAAGTTAAACTGCCCTGATATATAAATATGGGAATTGCTGCAAAGGCGGTACCGATACCCATGGTAGATGCAAACATTATGGCGATTATTCCATCCAATGATGACTTAGCAAATAGAGTCTGGTGATTACCTGTTAGTCCCGATTCAAGAGCTCCTACTATAGACATGGCCCCTATACAAAACACTAGGGTTGCACTTACAAAAGCCTTAGAAAAGTTGGAATCACCCTTGCTAAATAGCTTCTCTGCCCTTTCTCCTAGGGCCTCAATCCTGCTATCTATATCAATCATTTCACCAATAATACTCCCTATGCCCATACTCACTACTACTAATACGATATTTTGGGACTTTATAGCACTCATTATACCTATAATAATTACGGCCAAACTAATACCATCCATTATTGTGTTCTGATATCTCTCTTTTATTCCATTTTTTAAGGCTATCCCTAAAATAGATCCACCGATTACCGAAAAGCAGTTGACTATTGATCCCAACATATGATTCACCTCCATCATCTCTAACAAAAAGCAATATTTATAGAATACACTACTTAGGCTCTTTTTACCACAGGTATTTTAGTAGATTAATGGAGAAAAGCTTGTATTTAAAATTTCTAGAAATATTGACAAGAGAAAATTCTTGATATAGAATACATATTAGCACTCGGCAGTTCCGACTGCTAATATTCGAAAATTAAAGGAGTAGATAACTATGGAAAAGAAGGAGTTTAGAGCAGAATCTAAAAGGCTACTTGATTTGATGATCAACTCTATTTATACAAATAAGGAAATATTCTTGCGTGAACTTATATCAAATTCAAGTGATGCCATAGATAAGATGTATTATAAAGCCCTTACAGACAAAGATATTGTTTTTAACAAGGATGATTACTTTATAAAAATCTCTATTGATGAAGACAATAGAACCATAACAGTAGATGACACTGGAATTGGTATGACTGAGGATGAACTAGAGTCCAATCTAGGTATAATTGCCAATAGTGGGTCTTATGCCTTTAAAAAAGATAATGAGTTAAAGGATGGATATGATATCATAGGCCAATTTGGTGTAGGATTTTATTCTGCATTTATGGTGGCAGAAACTGTTACTGTCCTTACTAAGGCATATGGTAGTGATGAAGCATTCAAGTGGGAGTCTAGTGGTGTAGAAGGTTATAGTATAGAGCCAGCTAGCAAAGCTGAGATTGGTACAAGTATAAGCCTAAAGCTTAAAGAAAATACAGAAGATGAAAACTATGATGAATACCTAGGGGAATATAGACTTAAATCACTTATAAAGAAATACTCAGATTTCATAAGATATCCTATCAAAATGGATATAGCTTCAAGCCAGCTAAAGCCCGAAACAGAAGATGAGTACGAAGAAATTATAGAAGAAACTGTAATCAATAGTATGGTTCCAATTTGGAGAAAAAACAAAAATGAATTAACTGATGAGGATTATAACAAGTTTTATTCCGAGAAACACTTTGGATTTGACGAACCATTAAAATATACCCATTTAAGCGTAGATGGAACCCTTAGATATGATGCTATACTGTTTATTCCTAAGGAGGCACCATATGATTTTTATACTAAGGAATACGAAAAAGGACTAGAGTTATATTCCAGCGGAGTTCTTATAATGAACAAATGCGCTGATTTGCTTCCTGATTATTTCTCCTTTGTAAAAGGTGTCGTGGATTCAGAGGATCTGTCCCTTAATATTTCTAGAGAAATACTTCAACATGATAGGCAACTTAAATTAATCGCTAAAAAAATTAAGGATAAGATTAAAGATGAACTTGGTCTAATGTTAAAAAATGATAGGGAAAAATATGAAGAATTCTTCAAAGCTTTCGGTCAGCAACTTAAGTATGGTGTCTACTCTGATTTTGGTATGAATAAAGAGGATTTACAGGATTTATTGTTGTTCGATTCCTCTAAGGAAAAGAAGATGATCTCCCTAAGCGAGTATGTAGAAAATATGGTCGAAGGCCAAGATACTATCTACTATGCAAGTGGTGAATCCATAGGTAGATTGGATAAACTACCACAGGTTAACTTTGTAAAGGATAAGGGCTATGACGTATTATACTTTACTGATTATATAGATGAATTTGCTATTAAAATGTTACAAAGCTATGGTGATAAGCAATTCAAGTCAGTATTAAGTAGTGACTTGGATTTAGGCCAAGAAACAGATGATGTTGCAACTGAAGAAAATGTTGAAATATTTGACCTGATGAAGGATTATTTAAAGGATAAGGTTAAGGAAGTCAAAGGAACGTCTAAATTAAAGGATCATCCTGTTTATTTAGCTAGTGAAGGCGAACTATCCATTGAAATGGAAAAAGTCCTAAATCAAATGCCTGATGGTGGTAATATTAAGGCAGATAGAGTATTAGAAATCAATATCAATCATAATGTATTTAATAATTTAAAAGATGCATATGAAAATGATAAGGAAAAATTGAAGCTATTTACAAATCTACTATACAATCAAGCATTGCTGATTGAAGGATTACCATTAGAAGATCCTGTTGAGTTTACAAATAATATTTGGAAATTG
>CAYOFC010000102.1:0-4138 GCA_964403265.1 uncultured Tissierella sp.
ATTCCATTTGCATACCTCCAATAAACTAGTTTACTAATAAGTTTATTATACCATCTTACATATTTAATTGTTAACTAATAATTTTGATCCAAGTATTCTTCAAGTCTAATCTCATACAATATCTTTTTTATATTTTTATCTTCTATAGACTTTACTGTTTTAGTAAATAACTCTTGTCTTTCTTCTTTGTTCAAACTTCCTGAAACAATATTATATAAGAAATCCTTAAACTTAGTATAATCATAGGATTCTAAAACTTCTTTGTTTAATTCATCTAAATTATTTCTAAGGGTATCTTTACTCATTCTTATAATACTTAATCTATGATCATCTAATCTTTCTAATGCTTTATCTAAATCTTCTAGATATAAGTCCATGTAGAATACATCTATGGGTATGTGATTTTCCGTAAGATTATAAGCATTTCTAGATCCTTCATAGTCGCCTAAAAGTGATCTGAATCTAGCTAATTCAGAATAATACATACTTCCCCTATTATCCATTGGAATTGTATCAAATACTTTAAGAATTAAATCACTATACTCTAATTTATAATCTATGCCCATATTTCCAGTAACAACTAATAGTAATGACCCATCATTATAAATATCCATATATTGTTTGGCATATTCAATAGCTTTTCCTGAATATTCAGGACGATTCTCCCAACCAAAGCCATAGATTTTAGATAGGTATATAATGGCCTCTTCATTATTGGGATCCGTTTCTAATATATCTTCATAGTACTTTATTGCAGCCTCATAATTCCCCTTTAATATATAATTCTCTCCTACTGAAATCTTCCCTTTAATCTTAACAGTAGATAGCTCATCATAGAATTTAATCAAAGGAATACTGCTTCCTACCATATTTCCATTACTATCAAATGCATTTACCATAATAGAATATTCACTTCCTGGGGAAAACAAACCTAATATTGAAGCCGGTGATACCTTGAGATCATTCTCATCTCCATCATAGCCAATGACGCCTACAAACTTACTTAGCTTCCTAATATCAATCTCAGCACTAGTCCCCTTTATATTGGTATTCCCTTTACTATCCCGTATAGTTGTTCTAAATACACCAGTATTTGTTGGATTAGAAAAATTAACAGTTTGGATTTGATAATACTCTGCCTCATCTACAGATTCCCAGGATACTGTAAATTTGCCATCTTCCACAACTGTTCCAGTTGCAGGGGACAATATCTCCATTGGTGATGCAAGTTCAAAGTCAAATACCATATCATTATTTAATTCTAGGACCCAAATATTTTCTTTCAAATAAACCTTATCATATGCTATGGAAGGGTTGATACCTATTCCAATATCATATCTACCAGATCTTAACCCTAAAGTTTCAAACTCTCCATTAATATCAGTTATACCTATTAAATCAGTATATCCAACATTGTAACCAGAACTTTCTTTTTGAACATAGATTTCTACAAAGGACATAGGTTCTCCATCATAACTTACTTTACCCCTAATTTTATGATTGCCTTTTAGGTCTGCTATATAATCCCTATACCATTCATTTCTTCTATTGGGGATAGGGCCGCCAAATAGGGTATAATTATAATCTTTGCTTTCCACTGCTCTATTAAAGTGTTCACTAGCTAATTCCTCATTGCCAGTAAAGGCATGTAAATTTCCAATTAAATAATCATATCTAGAATCTATTTCCTCCTCACCATATGGCTCCAGTATTTGACTTGCTCCGTCGTAATCCTTGTTAGCAAATAGATAATATGCTCTATATAAATCGCTAATATATGCTAGCTCTTGATTTCCCTGTATCTTACCCCAGTCTATCCATTGGAGAAGTTCATCTACATCTTGACTAGCTAAGTTTAAATCCATGATTTTAGAATAGGCTGCTGAATAGTATTCACTATCTTCAAAATCGTATAGTATTCTTTGTAATGCTTCTTTACTTTTAATCATATCACTTGGACTTACATCACTGTTAGATCCTTGCATCTGAGTAAACAATTTATACTTATATAGACCACCAGTAAGGTGATTTGCCATTTCATATAAGGCTTTATCTTCATTAAACTTAACAGGATATGAAAAATATGCATCATAAAAAACTCCTGCCTTTGCCGATTCCCTGCTGTTTAAAATATATGCGATCTCGTAGATGATAAATGGTGCAGCTATAACAAATATAAAAATCATAGAGAAAATAATAGCTATAATTGTCTTTACTTTTAATTTAATCTTCATTCAATGCCACCTCATCTACATCTCTGATTATAATTTGAGAATTTCCAATGTTTATAGTTTGCATGCGTGGTTGTGAGAACACCTCTTTAGGTATAATTGCTATAATGAATAACCCAGTAATACCTACTAATACTGGAACAACAGGAATTTCAATTTCTTTATTTAAAAGCTCACTTAGTTTTTCTTTCCAAGTCTTTTCTCTTTTAGACATAATCCTATCAATCAAATCATGGGATATTTCCATCCCCTTTGATTCTTCAATCATTGCTTCTTTTATTTTTTCTTTGATTAAATCTTTAGAATCCATTATATTTCCTCCTTTACAAGGAATTTTTTCAGTTCTAATCTTCCCCTAGAAAGCCTGCTTTTAATTGTTCCCTCTTTCTCGCCTAAAATCTCACAAATCTCTTTTATAGACAATTCTTCAAAATAGAACAATACTAATACTTGTTTATAGATATAACTTATTTTATCCAAGGTTATATTTATATTTTCTATTTCAATATTTAAGAGTATCATATCATCTTCTATATCATCTACTGTTTCATAATACTCTTCATAGGGGATAGTAGGTATAGATGATTTAAGAAAATCCATAGTCACATTATGAGCTATTCTATATATCCAAGTATAGATGGAACTGTCGCCTTTAAAATTTTTTATATACTTAAATACTCTTATAAAGGTCTCTTGAACAATATCTTCAGCTTCTTTTTCATCTTTTATGATTAAATATGTAGTTTTTAAAAGCTTATCTCCATAAAGATTTATTAGTTCAGAAAATGCTTCTTCTTTTCCCTTCTTCAGATTCTTTATAAGCCTCTTTTCATTCATCATCTACCCCCCTTACATATTAGACTGAAGTTTTCCAAAAAGGTTGCATATATTATAAATTAACAGAACCGTCCCCGCTGTCACTCTTTCACAAAAAATAAAGACACTTACAATATGTAAGTATCCCTATTCTGTAGACTCTGAAGTTATAGGATTTAATGCTTTTATATTAAAATTATCAGCTTGTGAAATCAACATACCAGCTAACATAAGTAGGCAACCCATGTAGCCTCTAGCAGGCAACTTCTCACCTAATAATAGTATGCCACCTATAGCTGCAAAGACAGATTCCATACTCATAGCTATAGCAGCATGGGAAGCTTTTGCATTCTTTTGAGCAACTACCTGTAGAGTATAGGCTATTCCTACGGACATAAATCCTCCGTATAAGATCGGTACTGCAGACTTTACAATATTCGCAACTTGTATATCTTCAAAAATAAAGGCTACTACAAAACTAAGTATCCCACATGTGGCAAATTGCATGGACGATAACTTTAGCGAATCAACCTTAGATGTAAATGATCCGATTACAAGTATATGTATTGCCCAGAAAATAGCCCCTATAAGTTGAAGTAGATCTCCAAATCCTATAGTTAGGTTTTCATTTATACTTAAAAAATATAAGCCTACTGTAGCTACAATTGCACCTAGCCAGATGCTGGGAGAAGTCTTTTGTTTTAGAAACAATCCTAGAATAGGCACTATAACTATGTATAAGGTAGTTATAAATCCAGCCTTAGCTGCAGTAGTATATAAAAGCCCTACTTGCTGTAATGTCGCTCCTATAAATAAAATGCAACCAGCTATAATTCCATATTTAATTACTAATTTATTATCACCTTTATCAATATTATCAGTATCATTACTTGGTTTAGAAAATATTTTAATAACTGGTATAAGTGATAAGCTTCCTAAGGAAAATCTTATTCCATTATATGTAAATGCACCTAAGTATTCCATACCTGCTCTTTGCGCCACAAATGCGAATCCCCAAATCATTGCTGTAAGCAATAATAATAAACTTGATCTTAATTCTTTATTCATACTGTGTCCTCCATCTATATTAT
>CAYOFC010000103.1:0-4113 GCA_964403265.1 uncultured Tissierella sp.
AGTATGTATTTTGCTATTTCTAAAGTTCTCTCTTCTATATAATCTTTCAACTCATAACCCCCTTTTACTTTTTGGGTATTCTAATAAATACTTATGCTTTTTTAAGGAATAATAGAACGAGGATCTGCTGTTTTCTGGTTTTTTGTTACTTCAAAATGCAAGTGATCTTCCATTAATGATTCTATCTGGGCGGATTTACCGATAATGGATATATTGTCCCCCTGCCTTACTTCTATACCTACTTCAACCATCTCCAATGTAGCCAAATTAGAATATATAGTTTCTAAACCATCCCCATGGTCCAAAACTATGGTCTTGCCCCATAAACTATCCTCATATGCCTTTGAAACACTACCATCTAACACTGCTACTACTCCCGTGCCTAGTTCAGCTTTTATATCAATCCCTGAGTGGCCTCTCCATTCTTCTAGGGTTTCTGAATATACAAGCTTATCCTTTGTAAACTCTGTTATAAGTTCTCCCTGAACTGGCATTATCATTTCCATAGTAGGCCTAGCTGGCTCTTCTACATAATTGTCAATAAACTCAATCCCATCATCATCTTCGTAACCATTTTCACCATGATATACCTCTTCTGTGCCAATATCTTCTTTAGCTACTTCAAAATCATCATCCAAAAGGATTTCACCTGTTTTTAGGTCCAAGGTGCTATTTCTAGACCCTTCTATTACTTCAATAGACTTATAATCTACAGGATTATCCAGTATTACCAAATCATCGCTTGGTCTATCTTTGTCCACTCCTTCCAATACAATAGATATGGTTCCTATGGCTACAATGCATACACAGATAAAAAGAAATATCAAAAATCCATTTTCCCTACATGTTTTTATAAATTTATTTTTCATTGCTCCACCTCCATTTGCTATTATTTCCACTCTGGGAAATTTAATACATGGATTTGTGGAATTTAGAACAAAAAAATCATCCTAAACGAATGACTTTTTCTACATCTTTATAATATCTATTCCAGTATAATAATGTTTTAATATTTCCTCATAGGTCTTGCCTTGTTTTGCCATGCCATTGGCACCCCATTGGCTCATACCTACCCCATGGCCATATCCATAGGTCACTATCTCTATTAAGCCTAAATTCTTATCAAATACTATTGTAAAATTAGTAGAATCCAAGCCGTATAGATCCCTTATCTCCCTACCCTCGATTATTTCATTACCTATGGCAATTTTTTTGACCCTACCACTATCTGTTTTCTCAATTAACTTTATCTTCTCATGAAAATTATCCTTATTTATTTCTATATTTGAATACTTATCTTTTAATTTACTAATAAATTCATCTGCTGTTAGATTTAGAACTGTTCTAAATCTAGGTGAACCTTCTTCATAAGGACTTTCTACAGCCTTTAAGTATGGTGAATCTACTGCAAATACATTGACTGCATCCTCTGTCATACCACCACTGGTTGAATGATACAAGGGCTCAACGATATCCCCTTCATAGTATATGACTAAATTCCTTGTAGATTCTACTGACTCTTCTATCTTAGCCCAATAGTCTTCTATCCACTTTTCACCATGGAGCATTTCTAATTCTTCTAGGGAAAGATAGGCTTGGCAGTGTACACCTGAACATAGGGATGCATCTGGATGGTCAGGATGACCACTTTCAAATCTTATGCTCCTACTTATGGCATAGGTCCTTGCGGCTATGGCCTGGGCCTTTAAGGCTTCTATATGAAAGGCTGCTGGCATTTCAGCTGCTACTACCCCCTTTACATACTCATCTAGTGGTAAACTCTCGGACTTATTGCTAGCAGCATTATATACTTTGATTCTTTCTATCTTTCTATCTTCAATAACAATTGGCTCATTCTCTTCCGCAGGCTTTATTGTGTAGCCTTTTTTAAGGCTTTCTCCTTCAGCTGTATTTGGAATTGGAACAAAACTAAAAGTCTTAACAATAACTGTAGGGACAAATATAGTTATTATCAAGACTACCATCAAATAGATACCTATTTTCTTCATTTTCTCCCCTCATCTCTTCAGTATATAAATATACTTATTCGATTATGGAAATTAATATGCTAAAATAATGATGTTTTTTATACTTATATATGGTAAAATAAATATAATGACTACCAAACATCATCGACCAAATATTGATAAATGGAGGTCACAACTTGAAAAAAACTACAAAACAATTTTTAACAATATCTTTTATTTTAGGTTACTTATGCTTCGGTATAATAGCTTTTTCAAATACTTTATTTGGTGATATATTTTCTAATCCTAAATATCTTTCCTTATTTATATTAGGATTCTTAAGCCCATTTATTTCTGCACTTATTGTATTTGTTTTAAATAAAGATGAGTTAGGTGGTATGGAGGGCTTTGCGTCTGATTTTAAAACTATTAAATCCCAAAAAGCCATAGTATTAGTTCCAATATTCTTGCTTGCCCACTATGGATTGGGAGCAGCACTTAAAAATGTAGATATGACTGGTGGCATCAAGGATCTTGTACTATATCTACCCCTGATGATACTTATTTTCGGTCCTCAGGAAATAGGATGGAGAAGATTGTTGCAGCCTGATCTGGAGGAAAGCTATGGATACTATAAATCTGTTATTATAAGTGGTCTATTTTGGGCCCTGTGGTTCCTGCCACTTGTATTCATTAGGGGTTTTATTGTCCTTCCTCAGTTTTATACGCAGTTTGCCGCCTATATAATAGGGATTAGTTTTCTGCTTACATCACTATATAAGGCTAGTGGTAGTGTCGTCTACTCTAGTCTCCTATCCAGTTTAATCTTTGCATTTGCTCCAATCCTGGTTTTTAAACAAGGCTTTATGCTTGTAGGAATAGCTGTTTTAGAGGTAATATTGGTTAGTCTATTTAGGGATAAAAGTTTCAATTAAAAAAAGCACTTGGTAGAAATATATTTCTACCAAGTGCTTTTTTTAATTCCTAGACAATATCTATCTCCTTGTTCGCGCTTTCTTTCTGTTTCAGTATAATCTTAAATATGTCTTCTGCCGCCTTATAATGTTCTTCCATAAAATCCGTCGCCAAATCATATTCACCTTTACAGTAGGCATCCATAATTCTCCTATGGTTTTTGATACTATCGCCCTGTGTTTGCATAATTGTAGGGTTATAGTAATTCCTAACAAGCATCTCATGTAAAACATTATACTCCTTAAAAAGCTTCTTTAGCCTTGAATTATAAGAGTAATCTATAAATACTTTATGAAACTTATAATCGTAATCAAAGAATTTGTCTGTCCCTATATGTTTTTCCTGGAGGGATATATATTTTTGTAAATGATTACAAACTTCCTTAACATCAGATTTCTGAGAGGATAGTTTCACTCCAGTGTTGATTATATAGAGAAGTATCTCATTTACTTCAAGGAAGAAATTATAATCAAAATCCACTACTGTTGCTCCTGTTTTATCTATAGATGATACCAAACCGTCTTGGTTTAAACGATTTATAGCATCTCTTATAGGCGATGAGCTTACTCCAAATCGCTTTTGTAAGGTTCGATTTACTAATTTGTCACCAAAAGGTATCTCACTTTTTAAGATTTCCATTTTTAATACGTCATAAATTTGATCACTTAAACTCTTTTTATTTATCAACACCATACCCCTGTCTATCTATATATTGAATCTCACACTAATCCATTATAGCACTAATTCTATATAAATAAAAGAGGCGGAGCATAGTCCTCCACCTCTTTTACTATTATATAAAGTAAATTTAAAATGCGATACCCATAAATAATGCTACGAAGCATAGAATAGCAGCAAATGGTACATATACATATTTACCAAGATTGTGCCAGAAATCTCCTTGTTTCTTTACAGCACCCTTATTTATTTCATCCATTAGGTCTTCCTTATCCATAATCCAGAACCAGGAAATTGCACCTATTGTAGCTCCTATTGGAATAATATATATTGATACTAAGTCCATCCAAGGTCCCCATTTGTATATTGGTTCCATAAATACTCCTATACCAAAACAAATTACTGCAAGTAAAACTAACATAGGAATACGTTTTAGTTTAGGGAATTTATACATTAAGGATTCTCCAACAACCTCAAACATATTTTGTAGTGA
>CAYOFC010000104.1:0-4054 GCA_964403265.1 uncultured Tissierella sp.
TTTATGCCTTTGGGAAATCACATAGTTAACCAATAGGGCCCCAGTCTGGTTTCCGTTTATAAATACAAAATCATTATCACCATTATTAACCATCATTGCAATTCTATCACAATCTGGATCTGTGGCTACTAGTATGTCTGCTGATTCTTTTTTCCCCAATTCTACTGAATAATCAAATGCCTTTGGATCCTCTGGATTTGGGTATCCAACAGTCGTGAAATTAGAATCTGGATTTTCCTGTTCAGGGACTATGATTATATTTGTAAATCCTCTATCTCTAAGTACCCTTCTTACTGGAATATTACCCGTACCATTAAGTGGTGAGTAAACTATTTTGATATCTTTGTCTATATCTTCATTTATAGCCAAATTCAATATCTCTTGATTATATTTATCATCTATTTCTTTACCGATATACTCTATTAATCCTGAATCAATTGCCCTATCTAAATCCATAAGATTGATTTCATCAAAATCCTCAATATTACCAATTTCCTCTAATATTTCATCTGCAATCTCATCTAGTATTTGGGCCCCTTCTTCCCAATACACCTTATATCCATTATATTCACGTGGGTTGTGGCTAGCAGTAACAACTATACCTGAGATGGTCTTTAACTCTCTTATGGTATAGGATAATATAGGAGTGGTCCTAATTCCATCAAAAAGGTAGGTTTTAATTCCATTAGCTGCTAGTACTCTAGCTGCTATTTCTGCAAACAAGTCAGAGTATTGTCTAACATCATATGCTATGGCAACTCCCCTATCCATGGCTTCTTGCCCTTTGTTTGAAATCGTTTTAGCTAATCCTTGTGTAGCTAATGCTACAGTGTATTTATTCATACGATTGGTTCCTGCCCCAATTTTGCCTCTAAGTCCTGCTGTTCCAAACTCTAAATCAGCATAAAACCTATCTTCTATGTCTTTAGCATCACCTGATATACTTCTAAGTTCAACCTTTGTTTCTTCATCAAAATAATCACTCTCTAACCAGTGATTGTATTTTTTCATATAAGTCATAATATACCTCCCTATTTTATAATAGCTTTATATAAATATTACCCTATAGTTATACCCAATGCAACGCAACAACCCTACTTAATTACTAAATTTCCCTAATGCCCTATATAATTCATCAGCCATAGGCGGATCAATAAGCTCTACTTCCCCATCTATTTCCATAAATATACCCTCTTCAACAACCTCCCCTATGATTGTCAAATCAATATCTTTTTCTTTATATTCTTTTTCTAATATTTCTACTTGCTCCTTATTGGCAATCATAAGCATACTGCCGCTGGATATAAGCCTTAAAGGATCTAAATCTAAAATATTGCATAGCTCTTTAGTTACATCCGATATAGGTACTAATTCATTATAAATTTTTACACCTTTGTTTATGGCTTTTTGAGCTTCCCATACGGCTCCTAGCACCCCACCCTCAGTTATGTCATGCATATAGTTCAAGCCTACCCTACCGCCAATTTTGCCTTCCTCCATAACTGATAACAACTCGTTATACCCTTGACCCTCTTTGATTTTTTCCATATCCATTTTATCTACGAAATATGACTCCAAATCACTAAGAAGAATGGAAGTACCTTCAATTGCAGTAGACTTACTCATTAGTATCTTATCACCTATATTAATCTTATCTACTATTTGAAGTTTTTCTTTCTTGATTTTACCTATAACTGTGGTGGAAATTACTACTTTGTTCACAGCATCTGTTATCTCAGTATGTCCACCCATGATTTCCACATCAAGCTTTTCAGCAGTCTCTCCTGCATCCTTCATTATCCTTTCTATATCAGCATAGGTAGTTTCTGGTGGTGCCAATATTGTCAATAGCACTCCAATTGGAGTACCACCACTAGTTGATACATCATTACAGGATATATGGACAGCTAATTTCCCAATATCTTTTATAGCTCCAGTAATAGGGTCTGTAGAAAGAACAGCTACTTCATCACCAAAATCCATTAGTGCATTATCTTCTCCTACAGCAGCACCTGTGATTATATCATCTTTTTTATGGGTTATATATTTCAATACTATCTTTTCTAATAAGTCATTTGGAAGTTTACCAGTAACCAATGTCTTTCCTCCTCAATATGTATAAATTCCAAGCAATTCCTTTCTTTATATCTTACTTTATTTTTACACTAGAATCAATGGTTATTTAGTTTTTGTAGCTATACACTTAATTAATATTAAACTTCCGTAGTAGTACACTTTGTATTTTACTATTATTTAATTGGTTATGGTATGGTATACTAATATTCAAAGGAGAAGATGATTAATGATAAGAAAGATATATGGTATGGAAGCAAAATTACACAAGGATACCTTTATAGCTGAATCAGCTGATATTATAGGCGATGTAACCTTAAACGAAGGTAGCAGTATGTGGTATGGCGCCGTAGCAAGGGGAGATATAAATAGTATAAAGGTCGGTAAATTCTCCAATATCCAAGACAATGCAAGTCTCCATAATGAAAGTAGTACTCCCTTAATAATCGGCGACTACACCACAATAGGACATAATGCAGTTGTCCACGGGTGTACCATTGGGGATAATTGCCTAATAGGAATGGGAGCTATTATTTTAAACAGAGCTGTAGTCGGCGACAACTCTATCATAGGAGCAGGGTCAGTAGTAACCGAGGACATGGTTATACCGCCTAATTCATTGGTAATGGGCATTCCCGCCAAGGTTCGAAGAAGTGTAAGTGAAGATGAAATTGCTAATATTAGAGAAAATGCTCTTAATTATAATAAACTATGGAATGAAAAATATAAGTAGATGAGCGGGTGACCAAGCCCCCCTCACCTACTTAAAATCATCTAATAACTTCCTAAGGTTAAACTCAAATTTTTTATCATCCTCTGATTTTCTTTTTTTGGCTTTGCCGTAGTATTTGTTTTGTTTCCTTAGTTGTTGGTGTAGGTGACGTCTATTTAACATACCGTCTATATTGTTTTGTGTATATATAGATCCATTTTGATTGACAGGTATGGCTTCTTTTGACAGGCACATTGCTGCTAAGCCGTAATCTTGGGTGACTACTATATCGCCTTTATTTATGGCATTTACTATATAAAAATCTGCACTATCCCTTGATATATCTACAGATACTATTCTTGCATATGAATCATTGATAACATGGGCGTAGTTTTTTACTACAACTACCTCTAAGCCAAATTCTTTTGCGATAGCTATTGTCTCATCTACTACTGGACAGCCATCTGCATCGATATATACTTTCATATCTAGACTTCTTCCCATTCACGTTTTAGAATGCCCATTTTGATTGTATCTGAATATTTTCCATCTTCAAAGTAATTTTCCCTGATTATGCCCTCTACTTTAAATCCAGATTTCTCATAGCTTCTTATTGCTCTTTTATTAAATGAACGTACATCTAGTTCCAGCTTATTTAGATTAAGCTTATTAAATGAAAATTTCTGCAATAATTTAATGGCCTCTGTACCGTATCCTTTGCCAAGATTTTCTTTAGTTCCGATTACTATCCCTATAGTACCTACTCTGTTGACCCAATCAATATTTATTAAGTCCAATTGGCCTATGTACTCTTCTGTATCTTTATGAGCTATTATAAAACCTTTCATTTTGCCCGCCATCATTGCATTTATGAAATTCTCTGTATCAATTTCAGAATGAGGATATAAAAATACATTGCTCAACCATTGTGTAATTTCATAATTATTTACCCATTTTCTCATATGTGAGAAATCTTCTCTTCTATATTCCCTTAAAATGATCCTCTCTCCCTCTAATCTGTACATAATATTCACCCCTATTGTTTTTAATTAATTATATCACAGGAATATCTTTAAACCATAAAAATATACAGCCTATATTAGAATTTTTCAAATACTAAATATAGGCTGCAAATAAGTCATTGCTATTAAGTTTATTTTCTATTATTCTATAAATCTAATCCATTAAGAATATCCCTTAGCTCCTTAATTTCATCTGCTGTAAATGTAAGTCCTTTACCCATCTTTTGATGATCTGGGTCCCATTCTC
>CAYOFC010000105.1:0-3899 GCA_964403265.1 uncultured Tissierella sp.
AAACGGAAATGGTTAAGATATTAGATATTGTTCGATCAGAAACTGAATTTGATATGGATAATATAAAAATCATGAAAAAACAATAGAAATAATTGTAAATACGCATCTCCTTTGATATAATAACTATTATAACTTTAGATGCTGGGAGGTGTCTTAAATGTCAGATGAATTTATAAATGATAATGATAATAAAGAATATGGAAGCGTAAAGATTTCCGATGATGTGGTTGCAATTATTGCTGGTGTTGCTGCAACTGAAATCCCTGGAGTTACTAGTATGAGTGGAGGAATAACTGGTGGCTTTTCAGAAATGCTGGGTATGAAAAATTTATCTAAGGGTGTAAAAGTAGAGCTTAAGGATAGTGATGTTTCAATTGATCTTTTCATAACAGTTGAATATGGTAAGAATATCAGTGAAATCGGTAAAAATGTTCAGCAAAACGTTAAGAACTCTGTTGAAACTATGACTGAATTAAATGTAGTTGAAGTCAATGTTAATATTCAGGGTGTCAATATACCAAAAGAAACTAAGGAAAATGATGATACAAAAGTAAAATAAATATATACCCTCTGTTTAATCAGAGGGTTATTTTAAATTCACGAAAGGAACATTCAAATGAAGATACTTAACAGGGTAGTTTTGTTTATTTATTCTCTTTTTGTTATTGCAATATCCTTTATAATAATGGTATTACCTTTTGATATTGTAGCTGTTCTCAGTATTGAGGATAGTGTAAGTATAATTAGGTATATGAAAGGTAATTATACTTATACATTGGTAGGAGCTATATTTTTATTATTGAGTTTAGGATACCTAATATATTTATTTAAAGATAAGGAAGCTGTAAACCCAGGATCATATCTTGTTTTAAGAAATGAATATGGAGAAGTTCTTATCTATCAGGATACTATAATTGGGTTAGTTTCTAATATTTCTACAAAATTTACTGGGATCAATAATATTAGAACAAAGGTTGTTTTTATAGATGGTAAGATTAGCCTTTCTTTAAAGGGCGAATCAAGTAATGAGATTAATATACCAGAGACTTCCATGGACTTACAAACGAAAGTAAAAGAACATGTTGAACATATTACTGGTGCCCAAGTCAGCAATATAAACATAGAAATTGTTAATACGACACCACCTATTAATAGAATTAAGTAAAGTAGAGGTGGCCATGTTGATAAAAGATACGTTGGATGATATATTGATTTGGATTAACAAAAATAAAGGTAAGTTTATTGGAGGAGTACTTGGGTTTGCAATAAGTATTTTAATAATTTCAATTGGATTATTTAAAACATTATTTATAGTTATATGTACCATAATTGGATGTATTTTAGGTAGTTATAATATTAGTGTTGAAGATATTAAAGGAGCTATTTTGAAGTTTTTTTCCAATAAATAAGCTTGTTTTGTATTTTGAAACATAGGAGGATTATTGATGGGTAGAAAGGTAGCAAGAGAAGGAGCTATGAGATTATTGTTTCAAATGGAATTGAATGAAGACTATTCAGATGAAGCTAAGTCCATTTTTTTAGAAAATTTTGAGTATGATGAAACGGAAATAAAATATATTAATGAATCTCTTATTTCCATAATGGATAATATGGAGACAATCGATAAATATATAGAAGAAAATTTAGAGGGATGGTCTATTTATAGACTTGCAAAAGTAGACTTAGCTGTTTTAAGAATTGCAATATACGAGATATTATTTAGACAGGATATACCTGTTGAAGTATCCATCAATGAGGCAATTGAAATTGTTAAGAAATATAGTAGTTATGATTCCTTCAAATTCGTAAATGGGGTTTTGGGTGGATTTGTGAGGGGTTTGGAAGATAAAAGGTGAAGATATGAAACCTCTAAGGGTAAGTGAAGTAAATAAGTATATAAAGCAAGTATTTGCTGGAGATATGATTCTTTCCAACATAGAAATTGAAGGTGAGATTTCTAATTTTAAAAGACATTACAGTGGGCATCTTTATTTTTCTCTAAAAGATGACAAGGCTAGAATCAAATGTGTAATGTTTAAGTCTGATGCTGAATCCCTTAATTTGAACTTATCAGATGGTCAAAAAGTAGTAGCTAAGGGATACGTTTCTGTATATGAGCAGGGTGGAGATTATCAATTATATGTTAAGAGGATTAACAACAAGGGAATAGGAGATTTATATGTTGCTTTTGAAGAGCTTAAAACGAAATTAGGGAAGGAAGGATTGTTTGATTCCAGATTCAAAAAGGAAATACCTTCAATGCCTAATAAAATTGGAATTGTCACATCCTCAACGGGAGCAGCTATTAAAGATATTATAAGTGTAATTAAAAGAAGATTTCCATCATGTGAAATTTTAGTATATCCTTCATTGGTTCAAGGTCCTAATGCCCCTTATAATATTATAGAAGGGCTTCTATACCTTGAAAATAGGGATGATGTTGACTTAATCATTGCTGGTAGAGGTGGTGGCTCTATAGAGGAGTTATCAGCATTTAATGATGAGCAATTGGCAAGAACAATATTTTCCTTAAATAAACCTATAATTTCTGCTGTTGGACATGAGACTGATTTTACAATAGCAGATTTTGTCGCGGATTTGAGGGCGCCTACCCCATCCGTGGCTGCTGAACTTTCGGTGCCTAATATAGAATCTTTAAACCAGCTATTGGATAGTAAGCTTAGCCAACTGATATTCAATTATAAAAACAAATTAGATATTGAATCAAGTAATTTAAGATTGATAGAAAGTGGTCTTAAATATAATAACCCTATTTGTAGGTTAGAAAATAATAGGCAACAGCTGGATAGCTTATTAAAGGACTTAGTTTTAAAAGTTGAAAACAAGCTAAATAATTCTAAGAAAGATACTAGGGATTTAGAGAATTCATTAAAACTATTAAACCCTAGCCTATCCCTTGATAGGGGAAATGGAATACTATTGAATAAAGATGGGATATTGATTAAATCAGTAGATGATATTACCATAGATGATACAATAAATATACTAATGAAAGATGGTACTATTAAGACCCTAGTGAAGGATGTTTCAAAAGGAGAGAAATATGATGGATATAAATAAATTATCATATGAAGATGCCATAAAAGAGTTAGAGGGCATAATAAAGTTTTTAGAAAAAGATGACTATTCTTTAAGTGATGCAATGGATAAGTTTAAGTCAGGTGTAGAAATCTATAAGTACTGTAACACTCTGCTAGGAAAAGCTGAAGGTGAGATCAAAATTCTACTAGGGGATGAAGAACAGAACTTTGAAGACTTGGATTTTTTTAGGGAGGTAGATGGTTATTATTAAAGACATAATGGATAATACAATAGATATAATAGATGCTGCTTTAGACAAGTATACAAATGTTGAGAGTCAATATCAGCAGAACATATATGAATCGATTAGATATAGTTTGTTTAATGGTGGTAAAAGACTTAGGCCAGTTATAACTGTCAAGACCTTTGAATTATTTAGTGATGATATTGAAGAGATCCTTCCCTATGCTGCAGCCATTGAAATGATACATACATACTCACTAATCCATGATGATCTTCCTGCAATGGATGATGATAATTTTAGAAGGGGAAAGCCAACAAATCATATAGTTTATGGTGAAGCATTAGCTATATTATCAGGGGATGGATTACTTAATTTATCGTTTGAAACTATGCTAAATGACATGCTGCATAATTCAGCAACCCTAGAGGCTTATCAGATGAAGGCTAAAGCAATCCATGAAGTTTCTAAATATGCTGGTGTGGAAGGTATGATTGGAGGACAGGTTATTGACTTGTTTGGTAGTAATGAGGATATGGATAGCCACAGACTTATGACCATGTACGAGAAAAAGACAGCTGCCCTATTTCAGGCTTCCGCTGTAGTAGGAGCAATA
>CAYOFC010000106.1:0-3898 GCA_964403265.1 uncultured Tissierella sp.
CAATGAGCATATATGACAATATTGCTTATGGCCCCAGAACCCACAATATTAAAAACAAATCCCAGCTTGATGAAATAGTGGAAAACAGTCTACGCGGTGCAGCTATCTGGGATGAGGTTAAGAATGAATTGAAGAAAAATGCCTTAAGACTATCTGGTGGACAGCAGCAGAGAATATGTATAGCTAGGGCCTTGGCTGTTGAACCTGAAGTACTATTGATGGATGAACCTACCAGTGCTTTGGATCCAATATCCACAGCTAAAATTGAAGAATTAATCCAACAGCTAAAAGAAAAATATACTATAATAATTGTGACTCACAATATGCAACAAGCTACAAGGGTATCTGACAAGACTGCATTTTTCCTAACAGGGGAAGTTGTAGAATTTAACGATACAGACACACTATTTTCAGTTCCCAAGAATAAAAAAACAGAAGATTATATTACAGGTAGATTTGGTTAAAATTATAATAAAACGGGGTGTTTCTATGAGAAGTTTTTTTGATCAAGAGTTGGAAATATTAAATAACGAACTAATCAAAATGGGAAGTTTAGTGGAATCCTCAATTGAAGATGCAATAAAGTCCCTAATGACTAAGGATGTTGAGTTGGCTAAAAATGTAATTCTAAGGGATGATGAAGTAGATGCCATGGAGAAATCAATTGAGTCTAGATGTTTGCAGTTATTATTAAAACAACATCCTGTAGCTGGAGATTTAAGACTTATTTCATCAATCCTAAAGATGATTACTGATCTCGAAAGAATTGGTGACCAATCTCAAGATATTGCTGAAATCTCACTATTATTATCTGATGCAAAGTTCATCAAGGAGTTAACCCATATACCACAAATGAGTGAAGCTACAGTAAAAATGCTTAAAAACAGTATAGATGCCTTTGTTAATAGAAATCAAAAATTAGCCTATGAGGTTATAGCCTTTGACGATGTAGTAGACAATCTATTTGATACAATAAAAGAAGAATTAATAGAATTAATCAACAAAGATAAGGAAAACGGGGAACAATCTATTAATTTCCTTATGATTGCTAAGTATTTAGAAAGAATAGGAGATCATGCGCAAAATATTGCAGAGTGGGTATTATTTGCTATAACAGGTCAACATGTCAAAGGTGAATAGTTAGGAGTGACAAATATGTCTAGAATATATTGTGTGGAAGATGATGAAAGTATAAGGGAATTGATAGTCTATGCCTTAAATAGCAGTGGATATGAAGGCTGTGGTTTCGAAAGTGGGGAGGATTTTTTTCTACAGTTGGAAAAATCACCTCCTGATTTGATTCTTTTGGATATTATGCTTCCTGGGGAAGATGGATTAAGTATACTAAAAAATATTAAGAAAAACTTAAGTACCAAGGATATCCCTATAATACTATTAACTGCAAAGACTACAGAATATGATATTGTTAAAGGATTGGAAATGGGGGCAGATGATTATATCTCTAAACCCTTTGGCGTCATGGAGCTTATGTCTAGGATAAAAGCTGTACTAAGACGTGTAAATCCTTCAAACCCAAGTGATATTATCTCCCTTGAGAAGATAATATTAGATTATAAAAAAAGAATTGTAAAAATAGATGATGAAGCTGTTAAATTGACTTATAAGGAATTTGAGCTTATTTATTATTTATTAAAAAATCAAAACATAGTTTTAACAAGGGAAATGATAATGAATGAAGTATGGGGCTTTGATTTTGAAGGAGAAACCCGAACTGTTGATGTTCATATTGGAACCTTAAGACAAAAACTTGGGGAATCAGGCAGATTAATTCAGACTATCAGAAATGTAGGATATAAGGTAGGAGATATTGTATGAAACGGAAGATTCGTTTTAACCTAGCTATATTGTCTACAACAATTACCATATTAGTTACATTATTTATGCTGATGATATTTTATAAATTTCACACTAATAATCAGATGAATACTCTTAAGGATACGGGAAATCTAATTTCCAATATCTTAGTTACCTCTGATCTATCAAATATTGATGAGCTTAATCACTTGAAAAATTATAAGGCTACAAATACAAGAATAACCCTACTAGAAACAGATGGTGATGTGGTTTTTGATAATATGACTGATACACAAAGTATTGAGAACCATAGGGACAGGCCTGAATTTCAAGATGCACTAGAAAATGGCCAAGGCGAATCCATCCGCTTTTCTTCTACAATGGGATATGACACCTATTATTTCGCTTTAAGGCTAGAGAATAATCTGATCTTGAGGGTATCATATCAAACAGAAAATATCTTTAAAATGTTTTCCGAAATTTTACCCATAGTATCAATAATAGTAATTATAATATCTATTCTTTCATACTATACATCCTCCCTACTGACTGGTCACATACTAAAACCTATTAATATTTTAACCAAAAACCTAAAGGAAGATATAAATAATAATTCTTTTAAAGAGTTGAGTATTTATGATGAGCTTACTCCCTTTATTAGAACCTTTGAATATCAAAATAAGCTTATAAGAGACCGAAATAGGGATCTTGAAGAAAAGGCCAATCTACTTGATATTATAAGCTCTAGTTTAGGAGAAGGTATCATTCTCTTAGATATTAATAAAAAAATCATATCTATTAACCAAAGTGGAATAAAGTTATTTAATGGGTCTGATAAGGATTCACACATAGGCCAAGATTTCATAAGATTATGTAGAGATCTTGACTTAAACAAAGTACTAGAGAATACAATAGAAGAAAATTCTAGTAAAGAAAGTATAATCTTTCATAATAATAAATACTTAGACCTTTATGTTAACCCTGTCCTCAGGGATCAAAAGCTAACTGGTCTATTACTATTGGTAGTTGATACTACAGAAAAACATAAACTAGATTTAATGCGTAGGGAATTCTCTGCCAATGTATCCCATGAACTAAAGACCCCACTTACATCTATAAATGGATATGCAGAGATGATTACAAAGGGTATGGTAAAGGGTGAGGATATGGTCAAGTTTGCTTCCATCATTAGTAAGGAAGGGGATAGATTATTAAGTCTAATAGATGATATAATCAAACTTTCCAAAATAGAAGACACTTCAAGTGAAAAAAGTTTAGAAGCTGTTAATCTATATTTTATAGGAAGTGAAGCTATCCATAGCCTAGAAGTACTGGCCCAAGATAAGGATATAGATATAGGGCTAATGGGCGAGAGTTCTTTTATAATGGGAAACAGAGGAATGCTACAGGATTTAATATACAATTTGTTGGAAAACTCCATTAAATATACTAATCAAGGTGGATCTGTACTCCTGACTATTTCACATGACAAATCATACACTACTATAAAAGTCAAAGATACAGGAATTGGTATAGCTTCAGAAGACCAGGATAGGATATTTGAAAGGTTTTATATGGCAGATAAGGGAAGAAGCAAAAAAACTCAAAGTACTGGCCTTGGTCTGTCCATAGTAAAACATATCGTGGAATACCATAATGGAAAAATCAATCTTAAAAGTGAGGAAGGAAAGGGTACTGAGATTACTATTAAATTTAATTCTATATAGGATTATATTCATCAAACGGGAGGTCAAAGACCTCCCCTACAACCTAGTCATTTTAACAGGTAGGGGCGTACCTGTGGTCGCCCGTTGTATAACAGAAGGTGTCGTGGTCAATCGGTCTGACAGAGTCGTCAGCCCCTACAAACACCGTATATTATATCCCGTATGGGTGGACGACTCTGTCCACACGTTTTTATCGTGCCGTCTAATACTTTACAAAACCTTTCATAAGTCAGCGCTTATCTTTGCAAATATGACTTACGAAAGGTTGTGTCTCAGCCCTACAAGACAAAAACCCTTTTGCCAGATAGGAATAAATTTTTAAATAAGACTCGACATTGGAAAATTTGAATAGAAGT
>CAYOFC010000107.1:0-346 GCA_964403265.1 uncultured Tissierella sp.
ATATAATAGTAGACTTAATAGATCCACAAGCTGGTGAAATATGTAATGACCCTGCTATGGAATCCTTTGGTAAGAGAAATATGCTAACAGAAGAACATTTTAAAGACTTCATAAAGGCATATACAGCGGAAGATAGAAATGAAGTTGAGGATGAAAGATGGAATAAGTTCACTAGAGAAGAAATCAAAGCAAAAGAATATAGTTTAGATTTAGGACTTATAAAAGATGATTCAATAGTAGACTACGAAGACTTACCAGATCCAATAGAATCTGCAGAAGATGCAGTAGCAAAACTGGAAGAAGCAACAGACCTTCTAATTGGAGTTATAAGGGAGCTTAAACTCTT
>CAYOFC010000107.1:356-3686 GCA_964403265.1 uncultured Tissierella sp.
TCTTGGAGGGAGACAGGTAATGGCAAAGACTATAGAAGAATTATTGGAAGAGGCATTGGTACCAGTGGAGGAACAGCCTTATGAGTTGCCTAGGAATTGGGTGTGGACAAAGCTAGATGATATAGTTGAATTTTCTCAAGGGATACAAGTCCCGATTGATAAACAGTCTACTGAATATAAGGAAGGACTTACAAGATTTATTAGAATTATTGATTATACACAGGAGACAGATGATATACGATATGTACTATATACAAACCAAAAATCTTTAGTAAATATAGATGATGTGGTCATGATAAGATATGGCACACCTGGAGTTGTAGGTAGAGGGATAGTCGGAGCTATTGCCAATAATATGTTTAAAATAAATCCCATTTGTAATAGTTTAAATAAATCATTTTTATTTTATTTTTTTCAAGATTTAAGAGTGTATGATGAGATAAAAAGCAAAAGTAGTTCGACTACTATGGCAGCTACTAACTTTAAAACAGTTTCTGAGATTAATTTCCCTCTTCCACCACTCCCAGAACAACAACAGATAGTAGCTAAAATAGAATCCCTATTCTTTAAAATAGACAAGGCTAAAGAACTTATAGAAGAAGCAAGGGAAGAATTTGAAAATAGAAAATCAGCTATACTTGCAAAGGCTTTTAGGGGAGAGCTGACGGAGAAATGGAGAGAAGAGAATATAGATATTAAATCAGGTGAAGCATTATTTAAAGATATTGAAGTGTTGAAGGAAGGATTAATGGCAAAAGAAAAAAATAAAGTATCATCAAATGTTTTAGACGAGCCATTTAAGCTACCACATACTTGGATATGGACTAAGTTGGGGAATATATGCTATAAATTCAAATATGGAACTTCGAAGAAATCTAGTAGCAAAGGAGTTATTCCTGTATTGAGGATGGGAAATTTACAAGGTGGAAAATTAGATTGGTCAGATTTAGTATATACATCAGATGAAGATGAAATAAAAAATTATGAACTATTAAATAATGACATATTATTTAATAGAACAAATAGTCCTGAACTTGTTGGAAAAACTTCAATTTATAAGGGGGAAATGAAGTCGATATTTGCTGGCTATTTAATACGGATCAGACCATTTGAGCTTATAGATAGTGATTATATAAATTACTTTTTAAACTCTACTTATGCTAAATATAAATGCTATCAAGTAAAAACTGATGGTGTTAGTCAGTCCAATATTAACTCGCAGAAACTAGGTGAGTTTGAGATCCCGCTCCCACCCATAGAAGAACAAAAGGAAATAGTTCGCATTCTGGACAATCTTCTATCCTTTGGATCAAAAATAGAAGAATTAACTAACTTAGAAGAACAAATAGAATTGCTAAAAAAATCCATACTAGCAAAAGCTTTTAGAGGGAAACTTGGCACCAATGATCCTACAGAAGAATCAGCTATTGAATTACTTAAAGAAGTATTATCCCAAAAGTATAAATAGATATATTTGCTATTGTACAAGCATATCTTAAAATGATATACTTATTCTAAGATAGTGGAGCGGAGGGGGTCTATGTGGAAGATAAAACTTTTGAATTACTAGAAAAGATGTATTCAGAATTTGTACAATTTAGACAAGAAACAAATGACAGATTTGATGGCATAGATAATAGGCTTGATGGCCATGATACAAGATTTGATAGCATGGAAAAAAATTTTTATGGAATTAGAGGGCATATCGCTAGGATTGAAAATGACCATGGTAGAAAGCTAGATCTATTATTAGATGGGTACAAACAAAATTCAGAGGATATCGGCCAGATTAATCATAAATTAGATAGACTGACAGATAGGGTTGAGAATCAAGAAATAAAACTACAAGTCTTAAAATCCGTAAAATAAAACCTAAGTGGCAAGCCACTTAGGTTTTTTATACATTAAATCTAAATAATACGACATCTCCATCTTGCATGATATAGTCCTTACCTTCGATTCTTACAAGTCCTTTTTCTTTAGCAACTACCATATTGCCACAGGACATTAAGTCGTCAAAGGAGATAGTTTCAGCCCTTATAAAGCCTCTTTCAATATCAGAGTGAATCTTACCTGCTGCTTGAGGTGCTGGGGTTCCCTTTTTTATGGTCCAAGCTCTTGTTTCCATAGGTCCTGCAGTTAAGAAACTCATAAGTCCTAGAAGTTTGTAGCTTGCTTGGATTAATTTATCCAACCCAGATTTTTCAAGTCCCATATCATTTAAGAACTCAATCTTCTCATCATCTTCCAACTGAGAAATTTCTTCCTCAATCTCAGCGCTTACAGCGATTACCTCAGCGTCTTCTTCTTTAGCATATTCCTTAACACGTTGTACATATTCATTATCATCACTATCTACTAGTTCATCCTCACTAACATTAGTTACATAGATAATAGGTTTCGAGCTTAATAGATTAAATGATTTAATCATCACAGACTCTTCTTCAGATAAATCCAAAGTCCTAATTGACTTACCTTCTTCAAGATGTTGAAGTATTTCCTTTATAAGTTCTACTTCTTTTAAAGCTTCCTTGTTTGCTTTGGCTGCTTTACTGCTTCTTTCCATTCTTCTATCTAATAGTTCAATATCAGAAAGCATTAGCTCTAAGTTGATAGTTTCAATATCCCTAATAGGATCAATATTACCATCAACATGAACAATATCTGGGTTTTCAAAGCATCTTACTACATGTACTATTGCATCAACTTCTCTAATATGAGATAGGAACTTATTTCCCAGTCCTTCTCCTGTACTAGCACCTTTAACCAATCCTGCAATATCACAAAATTCTATAGCCGTTGGGATGATTTTCTTTGAGTTGTGAACAGTAGCTAATTTTGCTAGTCTCTCATCGGGTACATCTACTACTCCAATATTTGGTTCTATAGTACAAAATGGGTAGTTTGCAGACTCTGCACCAGCTTGAGTTATTGCATTAAACAGTGTACTTTTTCCTACATTAGGTAGGCCTACAATTCCAAGTTTCATTACGTCTTTCCTTTCTATATATATAAATTATCTTAAATCTTCGAGTTTTTATCACAATAATATATTATACTATATAAATCAATAAGCTGCAAAACAAATAAAATTCGAATATATAATCTACTATTTTAGCCCAAACTAATCTAACTTGTTTTTAAGTGCTATTTAATATAAAATGTAATGTAATCGATTTAAATGGAGTGATATATTTGGAAGAAAAGAATAAAGCCTTATCAGGTGAAGGCTGCGAGATTATAGCACCTTTTAATGATAAAAAACCTCTTGTTGATATAGAAAGAAGTCTAATAAAGACCTATAGAAAACATATATGGGCTAAGTTTATA
>CAYOFC010000108.1:0-3631 GCA_964403265.1 uncultured Tissierella sp.
CTACCTGACAAACCAGGTGTCTATATAATGAAGGATAAGTCTGACGAGATAATATATGTAGGCAAGGCTATATCCCTTAAAAGTAGGGTTAGACAATATTTCCAATCCTCTAAAAACCAAGCTCTAAAGGTTAGGAGTATGGTTAGCCATATAGAGGAATTTGAATATATTATAGTAGACAATGAAGTGGAAGCTCTTGTACTTGAGGCTAATTTAATAAAGAAGCATAGACCAAAGTACAATATTCTATTAAGGGATGATAAGCAATATCCATATATAAAGGTTACATTAAATGAAAAGTATCCAAGGCTAGTAAAGACAAGGCAGGTTCTAAAAGATGGTGCCAAATACTTTGGTCCCTACCCTAGTGCATCTGCTGTAAATGATTCTATAGATATAATTCATGACATATACCCCATAAGAAATTGTAAACTAAATCTGGAGAAAAACTTAGGCAATTTCCGGCCATGCTTAAATTATTTTATAGGAAAATGTATGGCTCCATGCCTAGGCAACGTTGATGAAGAAGAATATATGAGAATGATTAAAGAAATCATACAATTCTTAGATGGGAAAAATCTAAGCCTAATAAATGATGTAGAAAAGAAGATGGTTGAAGCATCAAGAAAACTTGAATTTGAAAAGGCTAGTATATATAGGGACCAATTAAATGCCCTAAGAACACTTCAGGAAGAGCAAAAGATTGTATCCGCCAATGGAATCGACCAAGATGTTATTGCCATGGCTAGGGGTATAGAAGAAGTGTGTGTTCAAATATTCTTTATTAGGTCTGGCAAGATAATAGGCAGGGAACACTTTTTAATGGAGGATAATTTCAGGGAAGATAGAGGGGAAATCCTTAGCTCTTTTATAAAGCAGTTCTATATAGGCTCAGCATTCATCCCAAAGGAAATAATAGTTGAGGATGAAATCACTGACTTGGAAGTTGTGGAAAAGTGGTTGGGAAATAAAAAAGCTACAAAAGTGACAATCTCTATACCCAAAAGAGGGGAAAAACTGAAATTAATAGAAATGGTTAGGAAAAACGCCTTAGATATGCTTAATAAATATGGTGATAGATTCCTTAAAAAGCATAGGGAGAATTTAAAGGCATTGGAAGAATTACAGGATATGCTAAGGCTAGAAGATTTGCCTGAAAGGATAGAGGCCTTTGATATATCAAATACTAGTGGTGTTCAATCCGTTGGCTCTATGGTTGTATTTGAAAATGGTGAGGCCAAGAAGTCTGATTACAGAAGGTTTAGGATTAAATCGGTGGATACTCCTGACGATTATGCTAGTATGGAAGAAGTCCTTAAGAGAAGATTTATTAGAGGCCTAGAAGAAAAGGGACAAATAGATGATAGTGTAGCAATGAAGGGTTTTTCTAACTTTCCAGATTTAATAATGATAGATGGGGGTAAGGGCCAGGTTAATATTGTCCTAGGGGTGTTATCTACCTTAGGGATAGATATACCAGTTTGTGGGCTAGTCAAAGATGACTATCATAAAACAAGGGGAATTATTTATAATAATAAGGAGCATAGTTTACCCATGGATTCCTTGGGATTTAAAATGATATATAAGGTTCAGGAAGAAGCCCATAGATTTGCCATAAGCTACCATAAGAGTCTAAGGACTAAGGATATGTTCAAATCACAATTAGATGATATTGAAGGAATAGGTGAGAAAAGAAAAATTGCTTTAATGAAACATTTTCAAAGTGTAGAAAAAATCAAAAATGCAAGTGTAGAAGATTTACTAGCAGTAAAGGGTATGAATAAAGTAGTGGCAGAAAATTTGTATAATCATTTTGAAAAAGAGAGAGGAGGAAAGTAATGGATAGGAGACTATACAAATCTGATACGAACAGGATGTTATCTGGTGTTTGTGGTGGTATAGGCGAATATTTTAATATTGACCCTACATTAATTAGATTAGCTTGGGTCATATTAAGTGTGCCAACAGCATTGTTTGGGGGACTAGTAGCATATATAATAGCAGCAATAATAATTCCAAGTAGATAGGTGATAAAATGGATTTTGTTTCTTTAAGAGAAATAATAGATGAAATGGATTTAGAAATAATAAATGGTTCTACTGATATTGATGATATCAAGGTATACTCCAGTGAAATAAGCAGACCAGGACTGCAAATCGTAGGTTATTTTGAAAAATTTGCACCTGAAAGACTTCAGGTAATAGGCAGTGCTGAATGGCATTATTTTGAGGAACTGCCCCATATGTTAAGATATGATAGTCTTGATAAGTTCTTATCCTATCCTATTCCAGCTTTGATTGTATCGAGGGATTTGCCAATATTTCCTGAATTGTTAGAACTTGGAATAAAACATGATAAAACTATCCTAAGATCAAAAGAGATAACCTCAAAGCTTTTTAATAAGATTATAAGCTATATAGATATACAATTATCTCCCGAAACTAGAATGCATGGGGTTTTAGTGGAAGTTTATGGGGTAGGTGTCTTGATCACTGGGAAATCAGGAGTAGGTAAATCTGAGACTGCCTTGGACTTGGTGATTAGAGGGCATAGATTAATTTCAGATGATATAGTTATAATAAAGAAAATAGAAGATATGCTCCAAGGTAGATCTCCTGAAATAACAAGACATTTTATGGAAATTAGAGGATTAGGCATATTAGATATTGAAAGACTATATGGCGTTGGGTCGGTAAAGAATGATGAGTTTATTGAAAAAGTCATAGAGCTAGAGATTTGGGATGACAACAAAGAGTACGATAGAATAGGCCTTGATGAGAAGTTTACTGAGATATTGGGTATTCCAATTTCTTTGTCAACCATACCTGTTCGTCCTGGTAGGAATGTGGCTATGATTATCGAAGTAGCTGCAAGAAACTTCAGACAGAAGATACTAGGCTATAATGCTGCCAATGAATTAAATGAAAGAATAATCAGGCAAATTGAGGTCAATAAGAGTAGTAAATCAAAGGAAATTGATATTAGTTAAGAAGTTTGTAAAACATCTAAAAATCCTGTCAAATAATTGACAGATTTTGTCTATGACGGTTGACTTTATTTTTAATGTTTAATATACTAATATATAGTATAGACTAATTTAATATACAGCTATGCTATAAATTTTTGAAAAATAACGATTTCAAATTTATAGTGGTTTTATAAAGAAAAGGGAGGTTCATATACTATGGCAAAAACTATGAAAACTATGGATGGTAATACGGCTGCATCCTATATATCTTATGCATTTACAGATGTAGCAGCAATATATCCAATCACTCCATCATCTGATATGGCTGAACATGTTGATGAATGGGCTGCTAATGGAAAGAAAAACATCTTTGGTCAAGAAGTATTAGTAAAAGAAATGCAATCAGAGGCGGGAGCAGCGGGAGCAGTTCACGGATCATTGCAAGCGGGAGCGTTGACAACTACATACACAGCTTCACAAGGTTTGTTGTTAATGATTCCAAATATGTACAAAATCGCTGGTGAGTTACTACCATGTGTGTTCCACGTATCAGCTAGGGCATTAGCATCACATGCACTAAGCATATTTGGTGATCACCAAGACGTTATGGCAGCTAGACAAACAGGATTTGCAATGTTGGCTTCAGGTAGTGTTCAAGAGGTT
>CAYOFC010000109.1:0-3511 GCA_964403265.1 uncultured Tissierella sp.
TACTTGTAAGGAATTCAATGAAATACACAAAGATACAGATTATATTACAATACCTCATATAGCTGATATGGATTTGGTAAATAGATTGGTAAAATAGAAATATAGAGTAAAATAACTGACCAGTGAAAAACTATGGAATACAAGAGTATGACGAAATAGGGAATTTTCACTGGTCCTGTGTTATAATTGAGAAGAAAATAAAAATGGAGGTGCGAAGATGAAGGCAACTTTAGTAATAAGAAATATAGATAATTTGATCACCCTTCATGGTGATAACCGAGCGAGAGTGGGAAAAGAAGTAAATGACATAGGTTTAATTAAAAATGGTGTTGTAGCTGTTAAAGATGAAAAGATAATCTTTGCTGGGGATAAACTTCCTTCATATATAGAGGTAAATAATGATACAATAATGATTGATGGAGAAGGTAAAACCGTAACACCAGGCCTAATAGATTCCCATACTCATATTGTTCATGGGGGATCTAGAGAGAATGAATTAGCGATGAAATTAAAGGGTGTTAGTTATTTAGATATACTAGCATCAGGTGGTGGAATTCATAGCACTGTAAAAGCCACAAAAGAGGCTAGTTTTGGTGAACTCTACAGCAAAGCCTACAAAAGCTTAGATACTATGTTGAGTTTTGGAACAACAACTGTTGAAGGCAAATCTGGCTACGGTATAGATGATTTTGATACTGAGATTAAACAATTAGAAGTAGCTAAAAAACTTAATGAGGATCATCCTGTTGATATAATCTCGACATTTATGGGTGCTCATGCAATACCAGAAGAGTACAAAGACAATCCAGATGATTTTGTGGATATAATTGTAGATGAGATGCTGCCAATAATTGTGGAAAAAGATTTAGCAAAATTTTGTGATGTGTTTTGTGAAGAAGGAGTCTTTAGCATTGATCAATCAAGGAGGATACTTCTAAAAGCAAAAGAGCTAGGCTTGGGAATTAAAATCCATGCAGATGAAATCAAACCATTAGGTGGTGCTGAGTTAGCGGCAGAAATAGCTTGTATTTCCGCTGATCACTTAATAGCTGCTAGTGATGAAGGTATTAAAGAAATGGCTAAAAAAGGTGTAATTGCAAATTTACTGCCAGGTACTAGCTTCAATTTACAGACAGGTAGCTTTGCAAAGGCGAGGCAGATGGTGGAAGAGGGAGTTCCTGTGGCGTTATCTACTGATTACAATCCTGGATCATGTCCAACTGAGAATATTCAACTAGTCATGAGTTTGGCATCATTGATTATGAAGCTAACACCTGAAGAAGTAATCACTGCCGTAACAATAAATGGGGCAGCTTCATTAGGAATAGAAGAAAGCCATGGTAGTATTCAAGAGGGAAAAATTGCTGATATAGTAATATTTGATACCCCGAATATAGAATATCTTATTTACCATTTTGGAATAAACCATACAGATTCTGTTATAAAAAATGGTAAGATAGTATATAGAAAGTAAATTGTTAGGAAGGTATAACAGATGATAAATGAAATGATAAAAGCATTTTTACTAGTATTTGTAGCAGAAATGGGTGATAAGAGTCAAATTATTGCTATGACTTTTGCTACTCAGTATAAGAAGAAAGATGTTTTAGCAGGTGTAGCTATAGCTGCAATTTTAAATCATGGATTAGCTATAGTGTTAGGTAGGTATTTATCTAAGCTTATACCTTTGAATTTGATTCAGATTTTAGGGGGATTTGTATTTATAATATTTGGCTTACTATCCTTGAAGGAAGAAGAACTAGATGATTTTAATTCGAGTAAATCCCTAGGGCCGATAGCTACAGTAACATTGGCGTTTTTTGTTGGTGAACTTGGAGATAAGACCCAGCTAACGGCTATGACATTAGCAAGTGAGGCGATCAGCCCTTTATTTATTCTGGTGGGTACTGCATCAGCCATGGTTACTACTAGTGCTTTAGGTATAATAGTAGGAAGTAAGATTGGTGACAGAATCCCAGATATACTAATAAAAATTGTTTCTTCTGTTGTATTTGTAATATTTGGTATTACAAAACTATATAGTGTTCTTCCAAGTAGACTTTTAACAGGCTTTAACGTAAGCATGTTTATATTGGTTATAGGGGTTTTAGAGCTATATCTAATAGGAAGATTGACAAAGGATAGAAAACTTACAAGTTCACCAATGAAAGAAGCGGCTAAAAACCTATATAATCAAACTGAAACATTAAAAAACTCTCTCGACAGTATCTGCCTGGGAGATGATGTATGTGGTACTTGTTCAGGTAATAGCTGTTTAATTGGATTTATTAAATTTATTATTAAAGAGGCTAGGGAGAATGAAAAATATTATGATGGATTTACAATGGACGTAGATAAGTTCATAAAGAAGGACTACGACAAGGAAGAGGTTACTAAATCACTAGGCCTAGTCCTTGCGGATTACAATATGTATAAGTGGGAAGATAGGGAAGAGTTCGTAGTAAGAAAGATTAAGGATTCCTTAGAATATATTCTCTTCAATAAGACTATAGATGAAATTTACAATATAGATAAGTATATTATTGAGGTAAGTAAAGTTGATAAGAAACTTGCTAAGTTGCTAGAAGCAGAGATTCTATATAATTTGGATTAGAGGAGAACATTATGCCGATTAGATTAATGGTAGTGGATAATCATAGATTATTCAGGGAGGGTATAAAAAGTATATTATCAGATGCCAAAGATATAATTGTTGTGGCTGAAGGATCTGATGGAGAAACGGCTATTGCTAATGCTGCTATCTACAATCCAGATATAATACTACTGGATATAGCATTACCTGGTATGAGTGGTATAGATGCCTTAAGGGGAATGAAAGAACAAGGGATTAGAAGTAAAATTATTATTTTATCGGGCCAATCCAATAAGAAGAATATAATTGCCTCGATAAAGTTAGGAGCCAATGGATTCATTAATAAGGATAATAATAGTGAAAAGCTAATTGATATAATAAGAAAGGTTTGTTCAGGAGAGAATTATCTTCAACCATCATTAGGCAAGATACTTCGTCACAATATAGAAGATGAACCTATAGATGTGATAGATGATATAAATGTAAGAAAGATAGAAAGTCTATCTACTAGAGAGTATGAGATATTAATATTAATGTCTAGTGGTTGCAATAATAAAGCAATAGCCAAAGAATTGTTTATAAGTGAGAAGACTGTTAAGAATCACATAACTAGTATTTTTAAAAAACTGGCGGTAAAGGATAGGGTTCAAGCAGTTATCTTTGCCTTTGCTAATGAAATGGTATAAAAAACTAAAAAACATACAAAATAATATTGACAAAGTATTAGAAACCATGTATAGTATTAAATTGTCAGCTAAACTTTTAGACAGATTACTCACTAAATTCAGTGAATATGAAATGTCATTCTAAGCTAAATAAAGAAATGAAAAAAGTAGTTGACAAAAGATTCAAAACATTGTATTATATTAAAAGTCGGCTCCAAAAGATTTGGAAAGCCAGACAAAAGAAATTTAAAAA
>CAYOFC010000110.1:0-3438 GCA_964403265.1 uncultured Tissierella sp.
CTATTCGCTTAGTCTATCATACACGACCTTAAGTACTTCTTCTTTTAACTCACTGCCTTCATCTAATATCATACTTGTTTTTTGACTGATATCTACTTTATAATCTTCATCTTTAATACTTAATAGATTGATCTTTACATTTAACAAAGCACCCTCTAATCCAGCATATGCTAGTAATGCTCCCACTCCCACATCAGTTATGGCATTTACATTTCCGAAATCAGCAAAAACTGATTGTAGTTTAAGTATACTCAAACATTCTTCCGCGCATTTTAGGGGAACCTCTAGAGCATGTTTGTATCCTTCTTGTATAGACTTTGCTCTCACTAGCTTTTCTTCTTCTGTATCCTTCGGCATTTTAAAGGCTATAAGAACATCATCGAAAGCCTTAGAGTCTTCATCCACTATATCTAATAAAATATTCATTTTGTCCTGTAATATTTTGAAGTTGGCTTCTAGTTCTTCCTTCGTCACCCCATCTAGCTCATTATATGACTTTTTATCAAATGTAAGGTTGCCTACCATCTGGGTAAGTGCGGCAGCTAAACTCCCAGCTAGAGCTGATACGCTTCCCCCACCTGGTGTCGGATTTCCACTTGCTGCTTCTTCAACATAATTTTTTAAACTCATTTCAATTAACATATAAACACCCCTGTTCTTTAAATTTAAACAATCTATTCGAATACACTGGATGATAATACTGCAATTAAAATGTTCCACGTGGAACATTTTAATTTGTTATTATTTCATAAATTCTTTCTAAGTCTTCTTCATCATAGAATTCTATCTCTATTTTACTAATTTGACTACCCTTAATCAACTTTACCTTTGTACCTAATACCCTCATAAATTCCTCTTCCACATCTGATAAATGGGGGTCTTCAGGATTCCTTGGTTTTGACGGTTTCTTCTTATTCTTTGATTTCTTTACCTCAGTCTCTGTCTCACGAACATTCAGACCTGTTGCTATTATTTTTTCTGCTAACTTGATTTGCTCTTCCTTATCCTTAATTCCCAGTAGTACTTTTCCATGACCTGTAGTTAGGTTTCCATTATATAAATATTTTACTACTTCATCATCTAAGTTTAATAGTCTAATAGTATTTGTTATATATGTTCTACTTTTACCTATGGCATTTGCCACTTGTTCTTGTTTTAAGTCAAATTCCTCCATCAACTGTTTATAGGCCATAGCTTCTTCTATTGGGTTTAGGTCTTCCCTTTGAATGTTTTCGATCAATGCTAGTTTGGCTGCATTTTCGTCATCTACATCTACAATAATAGCTGGAATATCTTTTAATTCTGCAATTTGTGAGGCCCTATATCTTCTCTCCCCAGCAATAATCTGATATTTATCATCTATAAATCTTAGCAATATTGGTTGTATAACCCCATTAATCTCTATAGACTTTGCAAGATCATTCAGTGCAGCATTATCGAAGTCCTTCCTAGGTTGATCATCTTTTCTTATAATTTTATCTAAGGGGATATTGACTATGCTTCTATCTCCTGATTCTACCTCAGCATTTAATATAGTCTCTAAGGATGGCTTATCACCAATTAAAGCAGATAGTCCCTTTCCCAATCCACGTTTTTTTGTACTCAACTAAATCAACTCCTTGTGTTTAGGCTACTTAATTGAACGACACAGTGGTCATTTTCTACATTACCAAATCCAAAAACTCTTCCGCTAAATCCATATAGGCCTCTGACCCTTTTGATTTGTCATCATAATCCATTATTGATAGTCCATGGGAAGGTGCTTCCGCTAATCGCACATTTCTTGGTATAATACTTACATACACCTTACCTTTAAAATATGCCTTAACTTCATCCACTACTTGAATTGATAAGTTTGTCCTTCCATCAAACATACTTAATATAACACCTTCTATATCAAGGCCTGGATTAAAATTGGCTTTGACTAACTGAATAGTATCAAATAGTTGGCTAACTCCTTCTAATGCATAGTACTCACATTGAATTGGTATAATTACACTATCAGATGCTATAAGTCCTAAAACGCTCAGTATCCCAAGGGAAGGTGGACAGTCTATAAATATAAAATCGAAATCATCCTTAATACTGGATAGTTTATCTCTTAGTAGAGTCTCCCAATCACCTTCTCTTGCAAGTTCTATTTCTAGTCCAGCTAGTTGACTATTTGAGGGTATTATATATACATTTTCAGCACTAGTTTCATGAATAGCTTTTTCTATAGGTAGATCTAAGGCTAGTATATCGTAAATTTGACTATCGACTTCATTTTTCTCAACACCTAAACCACTTGTGGAGTTCCCTTGTGGGTCTAAATCTATTAGCAAAACCCTCTTACCCAGTTTTCCTACTCCTGCGGATAGGTTGATACTTGAAGTCGTCTTTCCGACGCCGCCTTTTTGGTTGAATATAGATATTATCTTACCCATATTATGCTCCCTTCTTGAATATTATTTATGTAATCCTTATTATTTTAATTAATAAATAATTTTATTATAATAAGTTGTTTCTTATAAGCTTATATTGTTTGAGATAGAGTATCCATCTCCTTATTTGTATAAAATGTAATTATTATCCTAGATGTTTATCAAAATAATAATTAAATATATACTCAAGTTTATTTTTGTCAGATAATATATCCCTAATCTTTTTTAATCTTTTAACATTTGATTCTGAATATAAACATAGTTTTAAATATCCTTTTTCCCCATACTTTTCTTCAATATGCTCTTGGCATCTAATAAAATGCTCTCTTTTATCATATTCTGTAAAATGTCCTATACTATACAAAATTGTTCTCTCTATAATATGAATAGGAGTCAAATCTCTATCAGCATCAGCGACAATTTTGCCATATATAGAATTTGGATTGACCTTAGTTGAAGCCCGATGAGTAAGAATAGCATCAGATATTATCTTTCTTTCATCCTCATCAAAAAATTCATCAAGCTCTTTATCATTTAACATAATTTCTTTCGAAAAAAATTCATGTCTTTCTCTCTCCAACTCTAATCCCAAGTCATGATATGCAGCCGCAGCATAAACTATATTTTTATTAATGTCATATTCCTTGGCAATTAATATACTATTAGATATAACATATCTTACATGATCCTGATTATGTGCTTTATCAAATTTTGTGTAACGTGGGATTATATTTGCCTCAATATACTCAACTAGTTCTTTCCTAGGCATATCATCAACTCCTTCCAATCCTTTGATATACTGATGTATATTCTAGAAAAAATGCGACACAACTAAATCAAAATTTAAGTTATCTCAATTCTATAAATTAAAATTCGATTGCTTCTCCATCACATAATTTGTAAGAAAAATGCCTGATAACTCCACCTGTTGCTCCCGCAGGACTTTATAACCTCTTTTTCCGAAAAAATGTTTTGCCGTAATTGAAGCATGAACTGTAATTCTATCTCCATTTGC
>CAYOFC010000111.1:0-2828 GCA_964403265.1 uncultured Tissierella sp.
CTTGCATCTTTATGGCATAGAATGCACTTTCTAGGATTTATATTAAAATTACTTCTACTTATTTGATTATGGTTACTATCAAAAACATCTATATCAAAGATTCTTCCCATTGGATGGTTCTCTTCTAAATCTATTAATAACTCCTTTAATTTAAGTGCCTCTAAGTCCACTACAATATATCCTTCACTCCCAGTAGACTTATTTATCTCTTCTTTGTAAATTGTCTTTATATCATTATCCCAAAGAATTTTTACAATAGAGCTCATTCCTTCTTTGTGAATCTCCCTATACATTTCATTATCCTTCACAATTCCAGGGGTATTTAAGGTAAAGGATATTAGGCTTGATTTATATTTTCTAATCAAATCCAATTGCTTATCCCTTCTATCTTCCCTAGATTGTAATATCTCCATAACAAATTTTTCATCCATCATATTTTATCACCATTTTTCAGTATATGCATCATTAGACTAACTGCCAACAAATCAGCTGAGCCACCAGGGCTAATATTTCTATCAATAAAGTCTTTATCCATAGATTCTATATATTTCTTTCCTTCATCAGTGAAATAGCCACCTAATTTTAAGGTTTTTATTGATTCATTTTGTGCATATTTAAGTATCTCCATATTATGTCTACCTAAAATATTACTATCTTCTGTATATGCAACTAGATTAAGTAATACTTCTATCAATATATCATTAATATGATATCTTCCCTCAAGGATTAACTGGTCTAATATTGGCAAGGATATATCCAAAGCCGTTTGAAAACCTGACTCTACCTCACCACGTATTCCCCTTGTTCCATACTTTAGATATAGTTTTTCTCCATATGTCAGATCTTCTTTATTATGAGCATTATCCAATTCCCTAGTTATGCCCTTTGAAATACTTATAACCCGATTTGAAATTTCAATATAGTCAAATCTATCCCTATCTAATTCCTTAAATAGGCTACCTGCTGCAGCTGCTATTATCCCCATGGAAAATATAATACCCTTATGGGTGTTGATAGCGCCAGTAGCCTTAAACATATCCTTTTCTGCCTTAATGCCTATAGGTCTTATATCTATCAACAGTTGTTTCAAATCATTTCCCTCAAAATCTATACCAGCCCTTGTACAATTATAGAAATAAGGTCCTAATACTGAACTACTTCGTAAAAATGTAAAGAAATCCATATCCTTATGGGCACCAGGGTTGAATCTATCAACTAGGCCTGGTTTAGGCGATGTGGATACTTCAAATAGTATGGATTTAATCGCAATATTAGAAACAAATTCACAAAACTCATAAGTCGTCATTGAATCCCTCTTTTATATAAGATTTATATATTTATTATAGACTATTGAATGAGAAAGTTAAAGTAATGAGTTCTGTACAAAAAGACTTCTTAAAGATTGTAACTAATTAATAGCAAGTGAAATATGATGTTACTGTAGTGCAAATAATCTAGATATTAAGGAGGCTATGTATGCTATCAAGAAATGTATTTATTAGACAATCTTTAGAAACACATCTTTTCTTTTCAAGAATCATGAAAGAGCATTCTTTTTTTCTACAGTTAGGATTTACACCAAGGGATTCTGAATATACGGAAAAGGCTAATAAATTAAGAATGGATTTCGATAAATTCTTATTAGATGTAGTCAATATCTCTGATGGAAATATTAGTAATGAGGTAGTTGAATCTGAAGAATTTGTAACCCCTTACACACTTAAAGCCGAGGAAAAGTCAACCTTCTATACTGGTGTAAATATACCAACTAATATTACTGAAAAAGAATTAGAGTTAGTGGGTGGGAATTGCATAGGCTGTGATGAAAAGCTTGAGAAGAAGGTTTGTATACTTAACGAGAGGGCAATAGATTTAATAAACTCCATAATAGAGTTTAAAGTTGATATATTAACTAATGTAAGATCATGCAATATGTTCACAGTCAATTACCCCTTATTAATAGATCATATATTGAGAGAAGCCAGACTATATCTTAGTATGATTGGGCGATTACAAAAGAGGGAGAAAATAGACTATGAAAGAGAAATTTATGGGCAAGAATTATTCTGGAGTAGAATAATGGCTGAGCACTCTATGTTCATTCGTGGTCTATTGGACCCTACTGAAAATAATTTAATCAATGCTGCAAATGATTTTGCAAATGAATTTCAAGAGTTAAACAAAGCCGTATTGGAAGCCATAGATAAATCAATCCCGATTGATGAAGTTACTGAAGAGATGCTTGAAGCAACAATGGAAATCAAAGATTTCAACACCCAAGCAACCATAGGATTGCTGGAGTGTAAGATTCTGTCCATAATATTGCCATTACTAGGTGACCATGTCCTTCGAGAATCTAACCACTTTATAAGGTTATTGGAAAGGTTTAAAGAAATGGAATGTGAGTAAGATAAAGGCCAGAAATAATCTGGCATTTTTAGTCTCTTATTTGCAAATTATCTTGCAGTAATTTAATCTTATCTTTATCATCAATTCCATGCTCTTTCAAGCTATCCTCAATAGCTAAATTATTATTAGTTTTATATTTTTCTTCTTCTTTAATTTTATCAAGAATAGAGTCTATAATACGAAAAACCTCTTCATCTGTTAAGTTTCCAAATACCTCTTCACGAATTTTTGTAGGGAAAGTTATGCCTATACCCTCTCTTTTTTCTGTATTTATATTATTACTATTAATATTTTTACTAATTAGAAAAACTGAAATTATAATAATAATCAATAATAAAACGATCATTAATTTTTTATTCATTAAGTAAAAGCTCCTTTCTTTGATAAAACATAGTTTATATACAGTATACACTATGTTT
>CAYOFC010000112.1:0-2667 GCA_964403265.1 uncultured Tissierella sp.
TTTATATACCATTCTAATCATAATGAAACCTTAAAATTAGAATATTATTACATTTCAATAAGCCTTATATGGAGAATAGGGTACTATATTATGTGTTTCTCCATATTTATTCCTTTAGCTATGATGGAAAGCAGCTCTATACTCAACAAGAGTCGGATTGTGGATTTTCTAATTAAAAACACCTTAATTAACAGTATCATAATATATCTATATTCAAAAATACAATACAGCTACAATAATAAAGCAATTATTAAGTACAACCCAGTAGCTTCTTCCTCCGTATTTATTTTGGCTATGATTATTACCTGGGTGGTATAGATGGGGGTTAAGAAAATATGAAAATAGAAGGAATAATTTTAGCAGCAGGCCTATCCACAAGGGCTGGAACCAACAAACTTATTTTAGAAATCGATCATGTTCCAGTAATTGAAAGATGTCTCCTTAGTATGTATGACTATTGCTCCAGAATAATAGTGGTTGGTGGTCATAAAATAGATGATATTTATCCTATTACAAAAAAATATCCAAAGATCGATTTGGCATATAATCAAGACTATCTATCTGCTATGTTTGGCTCTGTAAAAACTGGTCTTAGATTTTTGGAGGGAGATAGGTTTTTCTTGACCCCAGGGGATTACCCAATGATAAATAAAACCACATATAAAGAAATGTTAGGGATAGATGATGATATTGTAGTACCAATGCATAAGGGAAAAAAGGGACATCCGGTATTGATTAAGACCAGTTTAGCAGATGAAATCATCAATGATTCAAGTATTAGTTCATTAAGAGATTATATTGAAAGAAAAGGGTCTACAACACTTAATGTTATAGACCCTGGTATTTTAACTGATATTGATACTATTGAGAATTATAAAGGTGTCTTGAAAACTTGGGATCTTAACCCTTAATAATGAACTTTATCTTTTAAGAAAGTTCCCCCTCTTAGCTCACTAAAAGCAAGCTCTAGCTCTTTCCTCGTATTCATTACTATAGGTCCACCCCAGGATACTGGTTCATCTAACCTATCAGAACTAATAAATAGAATTTGTATAGCATCATCTAAAGATTCAATATCTAGCGAAGTTCCTTCCGTTAGCTTAACAGCTGTCTTTTCACTAACAACCTCACCAGCTACTCTAGCATCTCCTAGTAACAAAAATACCATTACTGATTTATCCTGATCCATATCAATTGATATTTTTTTATTGGAGTCCAACAATATGTGATAATAGTCAAGTGGTGAATATTGGCCTATAAAACCTTTATGCTCTTTGTACTGACCACTTATAAGTCTAAGTATACCGCCATCTATAGGTATTTCTTCAATTTGGTCTTTCTTGATACTGTGATATTCTGGCGGAGCCATTTTGTCCTTTGCAGGCATATTTAACCAAAGTTGAACACCTAGCATTCTTTTAGATGCTGGTAATCTTTCTTCATGTAAGATACCAGAGCCCGCAGTCATCCATTGAACCTCTCCATCTGTAATAGCATCTTCATTTCCTAGACTATCCTTGTGAACCATGTTTCCATTAGATATAAGACTTACAGTCTCTATACCTCTATGAGGGTGCATTGGAAACCCTGCTATGTACTCTTCTGGGTCTATACTATCAAATGAATCTAACATTAGAATTGGATCATAAGATTCAATAGTATCATGTCCTAATACTCTTACTAAACTTACTCCTGCCCCATCTTGGGTTCTAAAACCTGTAACCTTTTCTCCAATCTTTCTTTTCATATTCTAAAACCTCCATTTAATAGTTAAATTCATCTTTAATTCAGTATTACCCCAAATTTTAGTTTTGAATAATTAATTTAATAATTAATCTCCAATATAACAAATTATTATACATGAAAAATTGTTTTGAGACAGTAAAATCCACCAAAAAATCGGTGGATTCATTTATGTAACCTATTCAGATTCGAATCTTGGAATTCCTTTATTAGCCAAGACCTCCTCGGATTAGGGTAAAAGTGCAAAAAAATGCCCAGAAAATGCAGTTATCAATGATGATGCACCTAAATTACTCATCTGTGTAACAAAATATCCACCCAGTCCCCAGAAAGCTCCAGATATAAAAACAAGAAGATACCCCTTTAAGGCCCCTCCCTTCTGCATACCCACCATCCTCCCCAAAATTATATTAAGTTTACGTAATGATTGTAGCATAGATCGTAGAAGATTGCAAAAATTCACTATATATGGATTCATATTGTATTTACTAGGTTTATGAATGGATGGATATTGGTAGTAGAAATAAATTATATGTTTTTATAAATAACTATTAGGGTAATAATAGTATAAGAAGTTCCCTAAGGAGGCCTTGATGATGAAAGCTAAAGATATAATGACTAAAGAAGTGGTTACAGTAAAGGAAGATGATACAGTTGAAGTAGCAGCTAGGTTACTTAATGAAAAAAATATTAGCGGTTTACCTGTTGTAGATGAGGATAATAAAATAAAAGGTATCATTACAGAAGGTGATCTTATAAGAAGAGTATCCAAGATAAATGCACCTTCACATATTGAAATATTAGGAGCCATTTTACCCCTTGAAAGAAAAAAGGATTTCATAGATAAGGTAAATAGATACATGGGATACTTGGTTAAGGATACGATGACTAAGGATGTAATCACAATTTCCCAAGATGCAGAGA
>CAYOFC010000113.1:0-643 GCA_964403265.1 uncultured Tissierella sp.
CTGAAGTTTTCAAAGATCCAGCTGATATTGTTGAAATTTATGATAGAATGTGGACTGAACTTAACTCCCATTAATATGAAAAATACTGAAACCAAAAGGTTTCAGTATTTTTTATATTAACTTAAATATTTCATATTACTTCCACTTATTCATGTCGTGGCTTATCGTTTACAATATTGATTGCTTTTGCAAGGGAAGTCACTACATCAGTGTTAAACTGTTGATTCATAGTAGCTAATTTACTGTATAAAAGTCCTTTTTCAGTTACGATATATTTTGGGGAAAGAGAATTTAATGCAATAGCCATAATATCTAATTTACATTGTTCACACTGACATTTAATATCATTTGTAGTTTGTAAAATAAGCTTTAAATTATGCTTTACTTCATGCTCCATCAGGTTGTGTAGTTCCATAATATCCCTCCACTTCAAATTTTCAAACTAATTCCTAATATGATTGTAACATATTGCTTTAATTATTTGTTAATAATTGTCAAATTATTTAATTTTGATCAAATTCTTGATTATCTTCTACTTTTTTTATAATCCAGGAATGAGTTACTTGTAATCCAATGGGTATAATTTAAATGTATGTTAAATAGGGATGATTTAAAAGTAGTTATAGGAGTGCTACTATCAACA
>CAYOFC010000113.1:653-2530 GCA_964403265.1 uncultured Tissierella sp.
CCAAATTTTATTAAAAAATAGGGGGAATTAGATGGATATTCAGTTTTTTGGAGCAACAAATATAGTGACGGGTTCAAATTATTTACTAACCACAAAAGACCATAAGATATTAATTGATTGTGGGATGTTTCAAGGAAATAAGGATAAGGAAAGGATGAATTTTGAAGATTTTCCCTATGATGTAAGCGATATTGACTATATGATATTAACACATTCCCATATAGATCATAGTGGTAGAATACCTAAACTAGTAAAAGACGGATTTGTTGGAAAAATTATTTGCACCAAACCAACCTATGATCTTTGCAGCATAATGCTACTAGATAGTGCTAAAATCCAAGAATCAGATGCTGAGTGGGAAAACAAAAAAAGAAATAGATCTGGGAAACCACCTATAGAGCCTCTTTATAATATGAAAGATGCAGAGACAAGTTTGAAGTATTTTGATTCATATTTCTATAATCAAAGGATTAAATTAAATGAAGAGATAACCATACGCTTTAAAGATGCAGGCCACATATTGGGTTCATCTATAGTCGAGATGTGGGTTACAGAAGATGAAGAAACCACAAAGATTGTATTTTCTGGCGATTTAGGAATGCCTGGTAGACCTATTATACGTTATCCTGAATATATTAATGAAGCAGATTATCTAGTTATGGAATCTACTTATGGAGACAAGAACCATGAAGCATTTAAGGAGAGTACTGAAAAATTAATAGAAATTATAAATAAAACTGCATTAAGAGGTGGAACTGTTATTATACCATCCTTTGCTGTAGGAAGAACTCAAGAGTTAATCTATGAACTAAATAAATACTATGAATATAGCACTGATATGGAAGAATATATGAGGGTACCCATCTACATAGATAGTCCATTGGCTACTAATGCCACAGAGGTGTTTGAAGCAAATTCCAGTAGCTTTAATGAGGAAGCCCAAGGGCTAATATTAGAAGGTGATAATCCTTTTTCCTTTAGCAATTTAAGATATGTTAAGACAACAGAAGAATCTATAACCTTAAATAAGGCTAAATACCCTAAGGTAATAATTTCATCAAGTGGAATGGCTACAGCAGGTAGGGTAAGGCATCACCTAAAACACAATCTTTGGGATCCGAAAAATAGCTTAGTATTTGTGGGTTATCAAGCAGAAGGCACCCTAGGAAGGATTTTACTAGATGGTGCTAAGAGGGTTAAACTATTAGGAGAAGAAATAGATGTTCAATTGGAAATCTATGATATAGAAGGATTTTCAGGGCATGCTGATCAGAAAACCCTATTAGATTGGGTAGATAAATTTAAAAACAAGCCAAAGAAAATATTCTTAGTCCACGGTGAAGAGGGCCCTGCAAATACTTTAAGTAAGTTAATTGAAGAGAGATTTGATATTGAGACAATAATCCCTAATTTAGGAGATAAAATCAATATTACTAAGGAAAAAATCGAGATAAGGAAAGGTGTAACTATAGACCCACTACTATTACAGCAAGATATTGAAAATGAAATAGTAAGTGCATATAAAGAAATCGAAGCCTTGAAGAATAAAGGTAGTATGGATGATCTAGATAGAACTATAGTAGATAATTATGATGATTTGAAGAATAAGTTAATCGATTTAAGACATAGTCTCATGGATTTAAATATGCTAATAAGTAAATAGGATAATACTATTTACAGCGGTAAGAGAAAAATAATAAAAATACACACTCACGGTTTCGGTCACGAATAATTCTAAAGCTCATTTCAGCTAAAAATCCTACAGCTTTCAATTTCCTTAAGGGTCTATCTCTGGGGACGTGAAAGCTGCTTAAGGTCTTTCCAGCCTACATTCGCTAAGAATTAAATCGTGCCCTGCAAATGTTCGCTTAGTATTT
>CAYOFC010000114.1:0-2411 GCA_964403265.1 uncultured Tissierella sp.
AGCTAAATCATTAGTATTTACCTTTACAGAGCACATTTTAAAATAGAATTCTAAAGCATCTTCAACCTCATTTTCAATAATTCCACTGTTCTTCATCATATATGCCATTGATCTATTTAATGAACCTGTTTTATTTTCAGAATTGAATACGTTTTCATCGACTACAATATCATCTCTATTACAAACTTTTCTTACAAATTCTAAATAATCTTCAAATTTATAGCTATTAGAAATTAAAGCAGCAACAGCTATGGCACCTGCATTTATAAAAGGATTGCAGGGTATTTTATTATCGGTTTCCAATCTAACTATGGAGTTAAATGGATCCCCTGATGCTTCCATTCCAACTTTACTAAAAACCTTTTCCTCTCCAAAATGTTCTAAAGCAAATATCAAAGAAATAGTCTTTGATATGCTCTGCATAGTAAACTCTTGTTGCCAGTCTCCTAGGTGATAAGTTTCACCTTCCTTTGTAACAATAGTAGCTCCTAGTAAGTTCTTATCTACTTTTGATAATTCAGGAATATATGTAGCAACCTCGCCTTCATGAATAAATTTTCGACCTTCCTTTAAAGCATCATGTAAGGCTAGTGATATAATATTTGATTCCATTTTAATCAGTCCTTCTAATTTTGTTATTTTTCTGTTAATTATAGTATAGTCCTTTTCCCATAAAACTGGTAATAGCAAAAACATATAACAGAAATTATGACAAAATATTAGCAATTACTTTCAAATTGTGATATTATAATTGTAATAATATTCACTTTAATTTATTATTGAATTAGTAAAGGATGGTTAAGCAAATGGATATTAATATGTTGGAGGATTTTGTTACAATAGCTGAATGTGGATCTATAAACAAAGCTGCCCAAATGCTTTTTATATCTCAGCCTCACCTAAGTAATAAAATAATGAATTTAGAAGGAATAATTGGATATAAACTATTTATAAGGACTAATAGAGGCGTTAAGCTAACTCCAGAAGGAGAGACATTCTTAAGTCATGCCAAGGTTGTACTTGATGGTATAGATTCATTAAAAAAATGTAGGCCTAAGTCTCCACGGACAATTGACAAATTGCGCGTTTCGATGACTATGTTCTCTCATACTATGGAAAGTTTTAATGAGGTATGTAGCAGTAAAGAAAATCTCGATGAGTTTAATTATTTATTGAATGAAGGAACTACAAAAGATGTAATAAAGGATGTGTCTGGAGGTTATACTGATATTGGTGTTATCCACTATGATATCAACGAAGCTGCAAATATAAATGCTTTACTTAATAAGTCTAATTTGGTAAACCAAAATATTGCCAAATTGAAGCCGGAAATATGTTTATCTAGACACCACGAGATAATTAGACAGGGTAAAAAGGTTACACTAGATACTATTAAAGATTACGGATTTGTACGATATATTGGGCAATATGAGGATTTTATTTATAATATAACTAACGATGGTTTTCATATGGATCTAAATGAATCAAACAAAATCGTGTACGTATATGGTCGTGCTTCATTACTACAACTTATTTCTTCTAGCAATTTTTATACGATTGGCATTATGGAGTTCGATAGCCAAGATGCAATGTATCATGTTATTTCAGTCCCTATAGAAGATTGTAAAGAAAGCATTGTATTTGACATTATTAGGAGAAAAGATTCTCTTCTTAATGATACAGAAAAGGAATTTATATCAAATGTATCTTCTAGATATAAAAGATTAGAAAAACTATATAGATAGAAAAAAAGGCTGTAGGTATTTTAAACTAATACCTACAGCCTTTAATTTATACTACATCATTCCGCCCATACCGCCCATGCCGCCCATACCACCCATGCCAGCCATTGGGTCTTCTTTATCTGCATCTGCTATTGCACTTTCAGTAGTCAATACCATTGATGCAACACTTGCTGCATTTTGAAGAGCTGACCTAGTTACCTTAGTAGGATCAACAACTCCTGCTTTGATCATATCAACATATTCTTCTGTTAAAGCATTAAATCCAATACCAGCTTCAGATGCCTTAACCTTCTCAGCTATTACTGAACCTTCTAATCCAGCATTTGAAGCTATTTGTCTTACTGGTTCTTCTAGTGCTCTAAGGATAATACTGATACCTGTTTTTTCATCTCCATGTGCATCTTCTAATAACTTAGCTACCTCTGGTATAGCGTCTATTAATACTGTTCCACCACCTGGAACTATACCTTCTTCTACTGCTGCCCTAGTTGCCGCTAAAGCATCTTCTATTCTTGATTTCTTTTCTTTTAATTCAGTTTCTGTAGCAGCTCCTACTTGAATTACTGCTACACCACCTGATAATTTAGCTAGTCTCTCTTGAAGTTTTTCCTTATCAAATTCAGATTCAGTCTCTTCAAGTTGTACCTTTAATTGTCTTACTCTGTT
>CAYOFC010000115.1:0-2116 GCA_964403265.1 uncultured Tissierella sp.
CAATATAACCCCTATTCCTCATGGAATATATTATTCCAGCATAGGCAGTAGGGAAGAGTAGCAATAGATATTGTAAAAAAAGATACTGGCCTCTTATTGAACTACCAAATATAGTTACACCTAGGATTGATACAAGTAAAGTTGAAAAAATAAGCTTTGGATATCTTCCTAGAAAGGTATAGTCTAGGAAGTAAACTCCTACCATAAAGCCAATCCCGATTATAGTATGTATTATACTTTTCATTATCATATGAGTACCAGAAGTCATGACAAACCTTAGAACTATACCCAAAAGAAGTGCTAGACCTGTAAAAAGTACAATACTCAACTCTAGTTTGGGTCTGTGGGTAAGGTTAAGCTCTGAACCCACTTCAATAGGATCTCCCATTTCTTCAATTGCCTTGTCTATTGCCATATCTTCAGATAATCCTTGGGAAATAAATGCATCCTTTTGATCAATTATATGATTTTCTAATTCCTTTGAGATAATTGTGTGGACTTTCTTCCATTTTATCTGATTACATACTGACTCTATGTATTGATAGATTTTATTATATTTTGACAAAATTGGCACCCCCCTCTAATACCTTATTTATTTTTTTAGCATATAAATTCCATTCCTTCCTTTGCTCGGACAGTAATTTGTTTCCTTTTTTAGTGATTTTATAGTACTTTCTAATTCTATTGCCTTCAGCACATTCTTCATAGGATTCAATCATTTCTTGTCTCTCAAGATTATGAAGAAGCGGATAGAGGGTACCAGCTTTTAAAGAAAAGGTATCATCCGATCTTTTAGATAGTTCATCGATCATCTGATAACCATACATATCTTGGTCATCAAGAAGTCTAAGTATAAGCATTGTGGTACTTCCAGATAAAAGGTTTTTGTTGATTGTCATAAGTAACCTCCTTTACATATAGATAATCTATACATACATTATATATAGATTATCTATATATGTCAATAAGTAAATGGGACGGGGAAGGGACAGAGGGTCAGGGCCGCTGTCCCATTCCTTCCAGTATTATTAAATTTATTACTTTGAACTTTCAAACTATTTGCATTAGTGTATAATGTAGATGGGGTGATAATTATGGCAAGAACAGGAAGGGAAATCAGTGATAGTGGTATATATCACGTTATGATGAGAGGGGTCAATAAACAAAATATCTTTGAAGATGATGAAGACCGATTCAAGTTTATAGAAATATTCAGGCATTTTAAAAAGATTTGTAAGTATGAAATCTATGGTTATTGTCTAATGGGAAATCATATACATATTTTAATTAAGGAGTTAGAGGATACTGTATCTGATGTCATAAGAAGAATCAGTGCTACTTATGTACTCTGGTATAATAAGAAATATGATAGAATAGGGCATTTGTTTCAAGGGAGATTTAAAAGTGAGCCAGTAAATGATGATCTTTATTTTATAACAGTTCTAAGATATATTCATCAAAATCCTTTAAAGGCTAGGATAGTGAATACTCTAGCTGAATCCCAATGGACAAGTTATCATGATTATATTAGTAATGATAGTATAGTCGATACCGATTTTGCTTTGGGGTTATTTTCTTCAGATAAAGTTATAGCCATAAATTTATACATAAAATATATGAATGAAGCCAATGAAGATAAATGCCTTGATTTTGATGATAAAATTCTCTTAAATGATGAGGATATTTTGAATTGCCTGAAAGGATTAGGAGTTTCAAAGGTGAGTAATTTGCAGCAAATGGATCTGAATAGTAGAAATGATATTCTAAAGAAGATTAAAAACTTAGATGGTATATCTATAAGACAAATATCAAGGGTTACGGGTATTTCAAAGAGTGTAATAGGTAGATTATGAATTCTAGATAATGGGGAAAGTGGGACAAGACCACTGACCCTCTGTCCCACCTTAAATTAGACTAAAATTCCTAATGAATTTAGAAATACAATTATTATTAGGAAAAGTGCTATATATTTTGTTAGAAAATAATATACAGAGATTGCTCCATTGTTTTGCAGTGAATAATTATTACTAAGTTCCTTCATAACATCTGATTTTGTTGTAAAATATCCTAAGAATATAATAACCAATGCACCATTAATAGGCATCAAAATATTAGA
>CAYOFC010000116.1:0-1773 GCA_964403265.1 uncultured Tissierella sp.
AATGCAAAAAAAATTATTCATACCAGGACCAGTAAGTGTAAGAGAAGATGTATTAGAGCAAATGACAAGGCCAATTATAGGACACAGAACAAAAGCCGCCTCTGATATTCAGAGAAGTATAAGCGGAAAACTACAAAAAATATTCTATACAGATAAGCAAATAATACTTTCTACTTCATCAGGGACAGCGCTGATGGAAGGGGCAATTCGCTCTTTTACCAAGAAAAGAGCGGCTGTGTTTTCCAATGGTTACTTTGGAACACTATGGTATAAGATGGCATTACACAACAATATCAAAGCAGACCTATTCAAAAGTGAAAATGGTCAAGCCATAACACCAGATATGGTAGAAAAAGTATTATCTACAGGTAACTATGATTTAATAACTATAACCCACAATGAAACTACATCTGGAATAACCAATCCAATGGAGGAACTATCAGGCGTAATAAAGAAATACCCTAATGTGATTTGGTGTGTAGATGGAGTTAGTTCCATAGGTGGAATTAAACTTGAAATAGATAAACTAGGAGTGGATGTATGTATAGTATCTACTCAAAAATGCCTAGGGCTACCGTCAGGTATGGCCATAGCTAGTGTATCTGAGAAAGCAATAGAAAGAGCAAGAGAAATAGAGTTTAGAGGATATTACCTAGATTTTTTGGAGCTATATGAAACTATTAAGGCAACTGATTATCAATATATATCTACCCCTGCCCTGCCTATGATGTTTGCAATGGACTATCAACTTGATAAGATACTTAGTGAAGGACTAGAAAATCGATTTAAAAGACATGAGGAGTTATCGGTTATGGTAAGAAGTTGGGCAAAGAAGCATTTTAAGCTATATGCCAATGAAGGCTGCGCTTCCAACACCGTAACCACTATAAAAAACACATTAGGACTTAATATAGATTTGCTTAATCAAAGACTAGGAGAAAGAGGATTTCAAATATCCAATGGCTATGAGGATTTGAAGGATAAAACCTTTAGAATCGGCCATATGGCTGATTGCACAGTAGAAGAATTACAAGAACTACTTGATAACCTAGATGAGGTATTGGGATTTGATATAAAGGAAGAGAGGGTGGCTATTTAATGCACTAATTTCTTTTAATTGAAATCAATTAGGTTTAATGTTAAAATTAGGACAAGGTAATCGAAAAAGCAGGTGTGGTTGCCACCTCATTTCAAAAGAGAGGAGGTGATGTGATATGGACACATTTCAAGTAATATCATTAATGATTGCATTTGGCATGTTGCTTATATCACTAATCTCCTTAATTGTTGACTTAACAAAGGATAACAGTAAGGGAAAAAAATAATCACCCTGTCTCGCCCACAGAGTGATTAAAATGATTTAACTTTCGTGTGGCAACCGCACCTTTGCGGTATCGATTACCTTATTTTTATTATACCACAATATATACTATAGTAAACAATTATAAAAAATATCCTTTATAGTGGATAATTCATAATTAAATAAATGGTTATACTAAATTAGCAATTATAAAAGATTAAAATGGGTATATACTTAGAATAGCGAAATAAATTATAGGGAGCGATTATATTGAACTACAATAGGCAAATCCAAGAGATTTCCAATTATTTTAGAGCCAATGAAAAGACAATAGATAATTTTAAAATTGGAATAGAGTTAGAGCACTTTGTAATTGATAAAGATACTCTTAGAACCATTTCATATTATGGCGAAGATGGTGTAGCAGAAACCTTAAAAGACTTAGAATCCATAGGATATAGCGCAAGTTATGA